>JBFMDL010000082.1:0-13326 GCA_040753635.1 Nitrospirota bacterium
CATCGTTAACCTCATTTCTACCTCCTGTTTCTGTATCCACAGGAGTCAATTTTCTACTTTTTTTCGTGTAGATTTCTTATGTGAGGCAACGATCCGTTTTCAGATAGATTTTTGATGAGGCAATTCGCCCTGTTGACATTTATACGGGCATTCCAATAAAATTTAATCAATAACAGACTACCGAAAAGAGCAAACTATCTGAGAAGATAGGGCGCAAAGCCGCTGGTCCCGAAAGGGATAGCAGGGCTGCCGAAGTAGTTATTGGACATAGAAACACAAGCCCAATTCTCTTCGGAGATTGGGCTTTTTTTATTGCAGGAGTTATTTTAGAAACTTATGAAGAACTACAAAGAAAAACGAAGGTTCAAAAGGTTCCCCTATCAAGCCCCGTTAGACTTCACTGTTCTGTCAGCGCCGGAATCTGACTCCCGGAGAATTCAATCAGCCGGCAGCATAATCGATGTCTCCGAGGCAGGAATCGGAATTATGACAGAGTTCCCACTGGAGCCCGGGCACGTCTTGCAATGGAAAGACAAACTTCGGAAAGGGAATCTGCATATAGCGCTGGTAAAGTGGTCCCGGAAGCAGGACGACCTCTACAGGGCAGGATTATTTTTCATATGAGGTCATACTTGTCCAAAATAAAACTTTACAGAAGGCGGAATGCCTCGAAAACAGAATAAATCGACATGATTATTAAATGTCAGACCTCGACTTTGTTAAATAAACGTATTAACGATAACTCTGTATTTGTGTTATTTTGTAATTGTTTGTGGATTGATTTTCAGGGTGTCGTTATTCTGTTTCCTCAACATCCCGCCTTCTTATGTATATTTGAAATTATTTTGGACAGCAATGATATGAGGTAATATATGCATAACGAAGCAGTTAAGCGAAAACAGTATCAGTGTCCTTTCTGCAAGGAAATTATTGCGAATGCTTACATTGAGCTGAATCCCTTTCCTGAAATACCATGTCCGTACTGCGGTTCACTCATGGAATATTCTTCAATCATAAAAGAGGAAATTACGTCTCAAAACGAGAGGAAGGCGGAAAGATGCAATGTATCGCTCAAGGTAACATACAACAGCCTTGATAATTTTCTGACAGAATACACCCAGAATGTCAGCAACAGAGGAATCTTCATAAAAACAAAAACCCCTTATGAAATAGGCTCTGACATAGACCTGTTGCTTTATGTGCCGGGGTTGAATGAGCCAATCAGGATTATCGGACGGGTTATACATAATAATTTCTTTTCCATCAACGATGAAAATGCAGGAATCGGCATAGAGTTTGTTGACATAGATGCAAAGAGCAGGGAGAGACTCATAAGATTTCTGAGAACGCAAAAGGACTGATGAGTCCTCTTGAATGCCAAACGTAAGACTTCAAAAGATCCCGAGGGGAAAGAAAAAAGAAAATTAACTTGACAAATCATATAAACATATGTTTATATGTAGATATGAAAAATATTGTCAGCATAATGAAGCTGCTTTCGGACCCCGCAAGGCTGAGGATACTCATGATTCTTACTAAAAAGGAATTATGTGTATGCCAGATCATGGGGGTGCTCGGGATTTCCCAGCCGCTTGTTTCGAGAAACCTTAAACTTCTCGATGACTCCGGATTTATACAATCGAGGAAGAAAGGCAAGCTTGTATTTTATTCGGTCCAGGAAAAAATGCCCGGGATAAATTTTAAGATTGCCGAATTACTTAAGGATGTGCTCGGAAATGATCCTGTCCTGAAAGAAGACTTAAAATCATTGAGGGACTGCGAAGAATTTCAGAAGAAGACAGGAAAATGCGATATGGAGACATTTCTTTCATATATAGAGAAAAAACGAAATAAGAGATCGAAGGAGAAGTAAGAATGCTCAGGGAATTTAAGAAAAAAAGGGCAAGACTCCAGTCATATACGTGGATAGGCCTGCCCCTTGTGCTCATCGGAGGATGGTTTTTCCCTAAACTGGGGTTTTTTCTTTTATTATGTATGGCAGGCGCAACCGGCATAGCTCTATATAAGGGAAGGGCATGGTGCGACTGGATGTGTCCGAGAGGAAGTTTTTATGACCTTTTCCTGTAGAAGGTCAGTGCAAAGAGAGAGATACCGGCTTTTTTCAGAAAAAAGGGCTTTCGTATATTTATGCTGACGATGCTTCTAAGTATCGTCGGGTTGCAGGCATATTTTGCATGGCCTGATTTAAATAAAATCGGCCTGGCCATGGTAAGACTGCTGACGGTAACTACGACAATCGGGATCATACTGGGCTCTATATTCCACCAGCGCATCTGGTGCCATATATGTCCGATGGGAACTCTGGGTAATTATATATCCGAAGGGAAAAATCAGCTAAATATTAATGAAGATAAATGCACTGACTGCAGATTATGCTCAAAGGTTTGTCCGATGCAGTTGAAACCTTTTGAATACAAAAAAGGCGGAGTAATGGCAGACAATGATTGCATAAAATGCTCAACATGTGTGGTTGCCTGTCCAAAGAAGGCGATTAATTTCGAAGAGCATATGAAAAAAGCAGCATAAACCCAGACATTGTATAAAAGGAAGGCAGATGCGCTGTAAATGTTCTGCAAATCAACATGATTTAATTATTATTCACATGAATGCAGACTTAACTAATCTACATTATTCACAAACTTTGGGGATATAAGGATGGCAGCCGCGCCTGAGGGCTGTAAGGTGTTGATGGCAGCCCTTTTCCATCACATCTGCCTTCCATATCAAGAACATGTTTTGCAACCGGCTGGTAAACTCAAATATGGATTTTTAATTTCAATTGTGATAAAATTAATAAACATTGCAACAATAGCATTGTGATGGAGATGAGAGCCTGACTATGGAGGTGAATTCAATGTCATATAATAGATGTATATGCGAGAAATGCGGAAGCCAGTATGCAACAATGATAGATAACGATATAGAAATACAGAAAGAGTCCTGTCCCAATTGCGGTGAAAAACAGTTGAAGTTGTCCGGACCTCTGAGTTTTTCTGAGATTAACAGTCTTTTCTACAGCGGTGGTTGAAGCCCCAGGGGGTGCTGAGACCAGTTCGGTCCGGTTTGATTTTTAAAAGGCGCAACCGAAAACGGTTACGCCTTTTTTATTCCTCTCTTATTACACTCGGCTTGCTGCTGCTTCAATCATAATTTTATTGAATCGAGCATGTGTATTTTTTCTTCGAGTTCCCTGTCGGTCAGGAGAGAATTTTTTCTTAAGACAGTGAGCATATCCAGCAGCTCTTTTTTGCCGGCAGCCTTTGGAGAAGAAGTTATCTGTTCAGGCTGTGCCGGCGGGGATTCTTTAAGATTTTCTTTAGTGCTGAGTATCTTATTCGACCAGTAATCAGCATCCGGGATATTTAACAGGAATTCCTTTCTCTTTGTTTTTAACTGCATATAGTTTATGAAAAGCCTTTTGTGCGGCTTTACATCCATGATTTCGTCGTAAAAAAAAGATTGTGACAGTGAACTGCCGAGCCCGTCAAATCTGAATACAGCCCTTTTGTTTGTTAGAAAAACCGAATAAGCGGGTTTTAACCCCGAATGATTTTCCCTGGTCGAGTCATCGATAATAACTTCGTCAGGCAGTAACTGAAATGATAAGCTCCAGAACATATTGTTACCTCCCAAGAACTTTTAATTCTAATCAAAAACAGATATTTTTATTTTCCGGAACGTTATATATTCTTGTCTATTTTCCCAAAATCCTGCAAACAACTTCAACAAGTTTTTGTCCCTGAAAAGGTTTTTGTATGCACTCCACAATGCCTACTTTCAGCAAATCTTCTTTTTCAGAGCCGAGGGGATAGCCGCTCAGTCCGATAACTTTAACAGATGGATCGATTCCCCTGAGCATGCCGCTTAATTTAATTCCCCCCATCTCGGGCATTACCAGATCTGTTATGACAAGTTTTATCTTGTCCGACATATCCTTGAATATTTTCAGGGCTTCTTTCCCGTTTTTCGCAGTAACCACCTTGAAATTCAATTTGCTGAGTTTTCTCTCTATCAGGTTACGGACAGATTCATGGTCCTCAACAACCAGGATGGTTTCTTTATGACCTCCGGCAAAAGTCTCTGCTTTGGACTCAGGGGCTGTTTCTGTCTTTGTCCTGTTTTCAGGAAGATATATAGTAAAGTTGCTGCCCCTGCCCACATCTGTCTTTAATTCAATATGCCCTTCATGCTGTTTTACTATCCCGTATACCTGAGACAGGCCAAGCCCTGTGCCCTTCCCTACTTCCTTTGTCGTAAAGAAAGGCTCAAATATATGAGGGTAAATCTCTGATGTAATGCCTGTCCCTGTATCAGATACATTCAGGACTATCCAGTTGCCGGCCGACATATCCGGCATATGAGTATTTTCTTCCGGCTTTATTTCGATTCGGGAAAGCGCAAACTTCAACTTTCCGCCTTCGGGCATTGAGTCACGTGCATTTACAGCCAGATTTGCGAGCACCTGCTGCATTTTCGCAGGGTCTGCCCAGACAGTATATTCACCAGGTCTGATGTCGACAATAATGTCGATATTTTCGGGAATAGTCCTTCTGATAAATTTTGAAAACTCTTTCAGAAACGGCTTCAGATCAAGTGGTTTCATCTCACTTATGGATTTTCTGCTGAAATCCAGTATCTGCCGTATCAATTGAGACGCCCTCTGGCCATTCTGCAGGATGGCCTCTACCATCTGCCTGTCTTCAGCAGACAGCATGCTGTCTGAAATGAGCAAGTCCGCGAAGCCGATAATGCCGGTCAGGATGTTGTTAAAGTCATGGGCGATGCCGGCAGCCATTTGCCCTACCGCAGCCAGACGTTCCTGCGAGTTGATGCGCTCTTCGAGTATCCTTTCCTCTGTCACATCCTTTAAAACAAGAACTATGCCTTCAAATGTGCTGTTTTGACCTATAGTCCTGCCGGCCAGTTCAAATACGCTTTTGGACGGATCATCAATTATTATCTCCTGCCACATGTCATGCGGTGCGGATATGATAAACCTGTTAATAGGATAGCCGGACAAATTCGTCAATACATCACCGACGCTTACGCCTGAAATTGCCTTGAGATATTTTTCTCCGATATTATTTGCAAGGATAATACGGTGTTCTGCATCAAGGAGGGCAACGCCTTCCGGCATGTGATCAACAAGCGTATTGAGTGTGGAAATGAGTTTCTTTAATTCCACTTCAGCCCTGCTGTGGTCTGCGATTTCCTCTTCGAGTTCTTTATTAACAGAGATCAGGTCGGAAGTCCGTTCTCTTATCCGTGCTTCCAGATCTTCATGGGCTTCCCGCAGTTGTCGCTCGATCTTCTTGCGTTCCCTGATCTCCTCCAATGCCTGGTCGCGCATCGCCCTGTATCCATGTAAGCTATGAGTCAGGTCCGTAACATCCTGGATTGCCAGAAGCGCGTAAAAACCGCTGCCGTCCGGAGCACGCACTGAAGTTACCGTTGTATGCTGGATTCTGGTGAGGTTGTTGCGCTGGGAAGCCGGGATTATATATTTGTGGAGCTGTGATGAAAAGATTGTAGGGGGTCCGCCTTCAAATATGTTCTGAAGACGGCTGAGGTACTTGGGATTGTTCAGATGCGGGAAATGGGTTATTATGCCGGTGCCGGTTATTTTGTCCCTGTGAATGCCTGTCCAGTCCTCAAGGCAGCTGTTCCAGAACAGGACAGTCAAATCTTTCCTGAGAATGCATATCCCTACAGGTATATGGTCAAGGATATCAAATTTCTCTGTTTCATCTATCATACTCAAGATTGTCTTCCTGAATCATGGTTAATGGCAGCCAGCAGGGCATCGAATGAACCGACCTCGAATATCAGGATTATATCCCCTTCAATATGGAGTTTTTCAATTGTGAAACGCGTGCGGGCCAGTATTACAGTTGCTCCCGGTTCGGTTTCATCCAATGCCAGAAGGTTGTCGATATTGTCTTCCATGTAATTGGGCAGTGAATAATTAATGCTCTGTTTCAGCACATTCGAAATTGAACCCATAACACCGTTAATAACAATGTTGCCGACTTCGCTGAGCGTTCCTACCCTCACGGAATCCAGTTCAAGAGTCCCCGGTTCTTCACCTGTCAGGACTGTGACCAGCTTTAAAGCGCTGTCAGGGGGAAAGACCAGAGCTGCCGACCCTGAAAACGGCCCTTTAAATCCAAGACGCACAGCGGAAACACGATGCCTGCCGAGTTCCTCCATTTCAATTTTTATCTCTGCAGGAGACAAAATTTTAATAAAGGGCACCTGCAGGCTGATATGACAACTTACCATTTCGCTCAATACACCGGCTGCTCTCCCGACACCAATGTTGATAAGTTCTTTCAATGCATCAATTTGTTTGGATGTCAGGTTCATCGTTAGGTCTCCTTTTTAGTGTTTATAACTTTTCTAATAGTGCTGCGCAGTTCATCCTCTTTAGGAGGTTTGTTGATGACAGCGGCAGCTCCTAACTCAATACATTGTTTGCGCGTGCTTTCCTGTATGTCTGCTGTGACCACAATCATCGGAATCCCGCGCTTCTGGTCACTCAAGGTCTTGAGAATCTTCAATCCGTCCATTCCCGGCATTATTATGTCAAGCAGAATGCAGTCTGGTGAATGCCTGGAGACCATCTGAAGGCCTTTAAGCCCGTTATCCGCTTCCAGTATTTCATGGCCGTCCTCTTTAAGGATGCCGTGTATCTTCCCCCTCATATACATAGAATCGTCAATGATTAAAATCAGGGCCATTAACTATTCTCCTTTATGTAAAATTTTACTCCGTCAGAGAAGGCCTCTCCGATTATACGTCGGAGTTGTAAAAAACCTTAATTAATCAGACGGTTGTATAATGGCGCCATCTGCGCTTGCCGTTTGAGGACCCGGTTCTCCAACAGAGCTTGACGCACTTTCCATAATTGCATTTTAAGAAAAACTGTAAATCATTATAATTATATCAAATATTTTTTATATTTATTAGCAGCCTGTTGAAAAACTAATTTGTCGTGTCATCCCGAGGAGCCGAAGGCGGCGGGGAATCTTAAAACTTATTGGATCATAACGACTCTAAGATTTCTCGTTTCACTCGAAATGACAAAAAAGAGACTTTTTCAACAGCCTGTTAGTAGGCCGTATTTGTCCAAAATGAATCTTTAAAGAAGGCGGAATGTCTCAAAAACATCCTGCCTTTTTATATACTAATGTTCTCAAAATTGGATAGACATTTTGTCAGAAAATCTCCCCTTGCCCCTCTTTGCCAAAGAGGGGTATATTCCTCCCTTTGGCAAAGGGAGGTTGGGAGGGATTTTTTTGAAATTATGTACGTTCTATTATGAGAACCTTAATAAAGTTGAATTAATCCGGACAGCGGATTAAAAAATTCGGCCAAGGACCGTGGCTGCATGTGTATAAATCTGCTTTTATGTTATTATTTATACTTATGGAACAGCGTCTTCAGAAGATTATTGCAGAAATGGGGGTCGCCTCGCGCAGAAAGGCTGAGGAGATTATACTCGAGGGAAGGGTGACTATTAACGGAATGGTTGCAGTCATTGGAATGAAGGCCGACCCTTCAAAGGACCATATAAAGGTTGACGGCAAGCTCCTTGTAAAACCTGAAAAAAAGGTCTATTTCATCTTAAACAAACCAAGGGGTGTAATAACAACATTGATCGACCCTCAGGGAAGGCCGACTATCAAGGGATTCTTAAGGGGGATTAAAGAGAGGGTGTTCCCGGTCGGCAGGCTCGACTATGATTCCGAGGGAATGCTCATTGTTACAAATGACGGTGAATTTGCACATGCAGTTCTGCATCCTTCAAAGAAGATACCGAAAACATATCTTGTGAAGGTCAAGGGTGTACTGGAAGAAGAGGAAATTGAAAAGCTCAGGAGAGGCATGAGACTTGACAGGCATGTGACAGCGCCTGCAAAGGTCAGGCGGCTGAGAAAAACCGAGAATAATTCATGGATAGAGATGACGATATATGAGGGGAAGAAGCGCCAGATAAGGAGGATGCTGGAGAGGGTGGGGCACCCTGTTGTCAGGCTTATAAGGATAAGGATTAACGGACTGGAGATGGGGGAGTTGCCCCCCGGAACTTATAGGCGTATTTCACCTGATGAAATGAAACAGATTATTGAGGAATTAAAGATCGGGGAGGCTGCATGATTCGCAATAAAGGATGTGGTGAAATAAAGGGAGCAGATATCGGTTCTGTCATAACTGTTGCAGGCTGGGTTTTCAGGAGGAGGGACCATGGCGGACTTATATTTATAGATTTGAGGGACAGGAGCGGCATATGCCAGATAGTGTTCAGTCCTGATGTCGCCGGTGATGAGCATAAAAAGGCGCATGATCTGAGGTCAGAGTATGTAATATCCGTATCCGGTGAGATAAGAAAAAGGCCTGAGGGTACAGAAAATCCCGGTATCCCCACAGGAATGATCGAGATGTATGTCCGGAGGCTCGAAGTTCTGAACGAAGCTTCACCCCTGCCGTACAATATGGAAGAGGCTGCTGAGGCAGGCGAAGCCCTTAGATTGAAACACAGGTATCTGGATTTAAGAAGACCTGAAATGCAAAGAAATCTTATAATGCGCCATCGCGTTGCAAAGGTTACAAGGGATTATCTTGATGAACAAGGTTTTATAGAGATCGAGACCCCGATGCTCACAAAGTCCACACCTGAAGGCGCAAGGGATTATCTGGTGCCGAGCAGGCTTAACCCCGGACATTTTTATGCGCTTCCCCAGTCACCCCAGCTCTTCAAACAGATATTGATGGTTTCAGGAATGGAAAAGTATTTCCAGATCGTTAAATGCTTCCGTGACGAGGACCTCAGGGCAGACCGTCAGCCTGAATTCACACAGATCGACCTTGAGATGTCATTTGTTGACAGGGAGAACATTTTTGAACTGACAGAAGGCCTGATGAAGAGGCTTTTTAAGATAGTTCTTGATACAGACATGGAAACCCCTTTCCAGAGGTTGTCTTTCAGGGAATCCATGGAAAGGTTTGGAAATGACAAGCCGGACCTCAGGTTCGGGCTTGAGCTTAAGGATATGGCCGACATAGTAGGGAAGGGAGATTTCAAGGTATTTCTCGATGCGCTTAACTCCGGTGGTATGGTTAAGGCATTGAACGGCAAGGGAATGGCAGGCCTCTCAAGAAAGGAGATTGATAATCTTACATCCGAGGCGCAGTCTTTTGGCGCAAAGGGGCTTGCATGGATAAAGGTGAAAAACGGTTTTGAATCCCCCATAACAAAATTTTTTTCGGAAGACATTCTAAGGAATATGGCCGACAGGCTTCAGGCAGAAGAGGGAGATTTAATGCTCTTTGTCGCTGACAGGCCGGCAGTGGCATATGATGTTTTAAGCAGAATGCGCATTGAACTCGGAAAGAGGCTGAACCTGATTCAGCCGGGATTCAGGTTTGCATGGATAACAGATTTTCCTCTGCTTGAATGGGATGAAGAGGAGGAGAGGTTCCAGGCGATGCACCATCCTTTTACATCCCCCATGGATGAAGACATAGAAAAGATGATTTCCGGAGACAGAAATGATAAAAACATGCTCTCATCATTGAAGGCAAAGGCATACGATATTGTCCTTAACGGATGTGAGATAGGCGGCGGGAGCATCCGTATTCACAGGCGCGATGTCCAGAAAAGGATGTTTGAGATGCTGAATATCTCCGATGAAGAGGCAAAGGTAAAATTCGGATTTCTTCTTGACGCACTCCAGTATGGCGCGCCCCCTCACGGCGGGATTGCTCTCGGGCTTGACAGGCTTGTGATGATTATGGCCGGGGCAACGTCCATAAGGGATGTAATAGCTTTTCCGAAGACTCAGAAGGCGTTCTGCATGATGTCAGGCGCTCCTTCGGCAGTTGACCCGAAACAGCTCAAAGAGCTTCATATAAAGACAGATGTGATAGTGGAAGAGTAACTCCTCAGTTTTACTATTCAACAGCCTGAATGATTTTATAGTCTTTTCCCATTTCTGTTATATTAGAATATGCCTAAAGTATTAGTAGGAATGAGCGGGGGGGTTGATTCCAGCGTAACAGCATATCTTCTTAAACAGAAGGGGTTTGAAGTCGAGGGGCTCAGTTTTATCCTGTGGGAGGCAAGAAACAGGAGCAGCTTTACAACATGCTGCTCTCTTGAGGCTATGGATGGCGCATCAAAGACTGCTGAAAGCCTTGGCATAAAACATTATTCCCTGGATGTTAGAGAAGAATTTATTGAAAAGGTTATTGAACCTTTTATTGATGCATATACAAATGGCAAGACCCCTAATCCATGCATCCTCTGTAATAAATACATAAAGTTCCCCTTTCTGCTTAAAGAAGCCCAACAGAGAGGCATCGAATATATAGCAACCGGCCACTATGCAAGAACAGAAAAAGGGGATAATGAATCTGATCAAGAAACAGTATTCCTGAAAAAAGGGATGGATCCCAGGAAAGACCAGTCGTATGTCCTTTATATATTAAAGAGGGAAGAATTAAACAGATTAGTGCTTCCTCTGGGCGAATACAAAAAGGAAGATGTCAGGGCAATAGCTCGATCATTGGGGCTTGCTGCTGCAGACAGACCGGAGAGCCAGGAGATTTGCTTCATAGAGGACAGAAATTACTTCAAGTTTATCCAGAAGCTGTCTCCTGTTGCCGGTGAGCCGGGGCCGATTATGGATATGGGCGGCAAAGTGATCGGGAGACATAAGGGCATCTACTGTTACACGATCGGACAGAGGAAGGGCCTCGGTATACCTTCACCGGAACCATATTATGTGACAAGGATAGATGCGTTGAAGAATGCCATATATGTAGGTTCGGCTGAGGAGGCAAAGATAAAGAGGTTTTTTGTCGATGATATTGACTGGCTTGTAAAACCTGGATCCGATCTTTTCAGAGCGACTGTTAAAGTCCGCTCAATGATGGAAGACAAGCCTGCGACAATAGAGATATTGAACGACGGCACAAGGGTGACTTTCGATGAACCCCAGTGGGCGCCTGCCCCCGGACAGAGCGCTGTCTTTTATGCGGACGACAAGGTGTTCGGCGGTGGGATTATTGTGATGGATTGAGGCTCAATTGCTGAAACATCATTTTCCCGGTTTAATAAATAAGCCTCAATACATCTTTTTCAACCGAAATCTTTGCAGGGGTTATGCCGAAGTAATCACCGTCTATCTGTATATGTGCGGAACCGAGTATTTCTATATTTGTTGATCTTAAATAAATTATATCTTCATTCCCGAGATGAGTGCCTTTGATTATCCCGAATACATATCTCAGCAGGTCAGCGCGTTTCCTGCCTTTGAATATGCATGAATAAAGATCCGGCTCGGAAAGGCTTGCGTCAGGTGTAACCCTGAAATTACCGCCGTACTTGCCCGCCTTTCCGATTATTGCGCAATAGCCCGAATATTCCTTCCCGTCTATGTTGAAAAATAGTTCATTCGGAGAATAATTCAGAAAATTCCTGACTCCGCTGAATATATACGCAGTTTTTCCTGAAATCCTCTTCAATGACGGATTAACATCATACACTGCCTTTCCGTCAAATCCTATTCCTGCCATCAGACAGAAATAACGGGAAATTGATGTTTCAGTTAGGGCAATCTTACCCAGGGAAACTCTTTTAGGGATGCCTGAAATGGCTTTCTCCAGTGCGCCATGAATATCTTCCGGTACGGAAAGTTCCCTGGCGAGAACATTGGTTGTCCCCAGCGGCAGGATTGCCAGAGGGATGTCAGAGTGTATGAGGCCGTTCATTACCTCGTTAATTGTCCCGTCGCCTCCTGCAGCTATTATCAAGGCAGGTTTTTCGGCGGCGGCTTGCCGGGCAAGAATCGTGGCATGGCCGCTTTTTTCCGTGCGCAGGATTTCTGTATTGTAGCCTTTGTTTACGAGAAAGGAAGAAGCGAGTTCGATCTTTCCAGTTGATGATTTCCTTGCAGCGGGATTACCTATTATAACTATTGATAATTTCATCTGTTTTGAATATGCCGTTGCATTCAGAGACCTTGTTTATCATTACAGGCGTTTTTTCGAGAAATGTTATTGCTGAATCAACATCTGCATCTTCTTCAATGAAAAAAACCCTTCCCCCTCTTCTGTTGCCTTTATTCTTAATATGCGGGATCCTGATATATCCGGATTTTCTTGATGCAATATAACCGGTTGTATAATCGGGATCGTCAGAAACGCAGACCTCTGCCAGCGCCTGTTCAAATGACGCAACCTTTGACGCAAGTATTATTGCCTCTTTAACTGTTGTATTATTAAGACCGTGATGCTTGAGCTTTAAAGTAAGGATTTTATCAGAGGTTTTGCTGATCCCTAACCTTGAGACGCGTATCCCCCGTTCCATGTCAGGCTCAACCCTCCTGCCTGAAAGAGCACGAATGAGCGAAGCCCCTCTCATTGTATGTCCGCTGCCGAGAACCCTAAGAGCGCTCTTAATCGCTGCATCTGAAATATTTAAAAAAGAAAGAAATTCCCTTATTATCACCCGGGCCTCTGCCGGGGAACCGCATTTCAGGGTTTTTACATGGAGTGATTTTATAAGTTTCGGCTTTTGTTTTATTTCCTCCAGGGTGATGATAATCCTGTCAGGCCTGCCTTTGGGGTGATTTAGAGCGCGGTTTGTATAATCTTCCACAATCCTTGCTATATAATGGTCTTCATATATTCCTTCAGCTCCGGAGATATGAATTTCATCAGACCTTGTGACCTTGCTTCCGCCCTTTTTCGATGCCCTCATCCTTATGTTCCACATGATTGAAATTATACAACATAGAACCGGTTGCTTTCTGTCTTTAAAATTATTCCATATAGGATATATATTCATTTCTTTTTGTCTGTCATGCCCGAAGCCTGCCCTCGAAGTTTGTAGTCGGGGGTCCTCAATCGGGCATCCAGGGGTTCCCGTGAAAACGGGAATCCAGTCCCTTGAATAGTTCCCCTCTTTCGCGGGGACGGCGTCCGGGTTCCCGCTCAGCACACTGCGGGAATGACGGAGATGTTGTTATTATTTTGAGACTGTTAATAAGCGCTCTGATTCGTGACCGGCGGCCTCCACCGATTCTGCTGCACACAAGAAAAATTATCTTTTACGTAGCAAAGATGATAAAATTTTTAAATGATATGAGGCCATTGCCGTCCAAAATAATTTCAAATATACATAAGAAGGCGGGATGTTGAGGAAACAGAATAACGACACCCTGAAAATCAATCCACAAACAATTACAAAATAACACAAATACAGAGTTATCGTTATACGTTTATTTAACAAAGTCGAGG
>JBFMDL010000083.1:0-13077 GCA_040753635.1 Nitrospirota bacterium
TCCCAACCTCCCTTTGCCAAAGGGAGGAATATACCCCTCTTTGGCAAAGTCGGAGACTCGACTCTACGAGAGGGGCAAGGGGAGATTTTCTGACAAAATGTCTATCCAATTTTGAGAACATTAGTATTTTATTGTTATTGAAGATTTTGCCCATAAAGATTTCATCCACTCATTAAATTTCTCTTCCCTCTTCTGTTCGAAAAGTATTTCGTATATGCCGTCTTTCACCATGTTGACAGATGTATATTTCTCCTTTATTTTTTTTATTAGTTTCAGGATATAAACTCCGTCTCTGGTCCATAACGGCTCGCTTATTTGTCCTTCCTTCATTTCCGATATTCTTCTGTCGAGAACCGGAATTAATTCGCCCTGTTGGAATTCGCCAAGCATCTCATCATGCTTATTCAGAAAGCCTTCAGAATAAAGACTCATCATTTTGTCGAAAGATTCTCCATCCTTTAATTCTCTGTAAATTTTCAAAGATTTTATTTTCAAGTCGGTGACTTCGGTAATTGAGGGGTTGCTGCTCATTTTTAAAAATATCGCTTTTATCTGATGTTTCTCCGGATGTTCCAGAAAAAGGTTCTTATTCTTATTGTAATAATTTAATATCTCCTCATCCGTGACGATGACCTTTGATATCACTTCCATGTCTATAAGTTTGAGCGATATTATATTCTCTTTTAACAATTTTTTATAGTCGTTGAGACTTAACCCTTCCTCAGTGAGGCTTCTTTCGAATTCTTCACTGGTAAGATTATTTGACTTCTGGAAGTCCGTTATGCTTTTTTGTATCTCATCATCTGAGGCATCTATCCCTTTTTTCCCGGCTTCCTGCAGCATGATCTTTTCTTCTATCAAGCTTTTCAGGATTCTTTCGTCCACGGGATCTGTCTCATTAACGGAATCTATTTTATGAACAAATCTCTTATAGTCGGATAAAGTGATAATTTCATTGTTTACAGAAGCCAGGACCCTGTCCACTGTCAGGGCGCCGGAATTATCTGCGAAAAGGAGAATAAGAAGAAATCCAAGTACCGCCTTAGCCGTTCTTATTCTGACTTCCGGTAGTTTTTTGATTGTCTTCATAGGGAATTTCTCCGGCAAAGTTCAGCATGCGAAAATGTTATATGATCAGGCAATGCAAATATATATATTGCTATTTCCATAAAGCTCTCTTAGCCAATTCACCCGTTTAATATTCTGTTCATTCGCGCCTTCTTATGAATTCCTCAGTAATATGACGAATATTTACCTCAGAATAAAGACGCAGGACATATTTTCTCAAGACTTGACAACCGGATTGCTCTGTAATTTTATTTTTTCCATGACTTTCTGCACATCAGCCCATGTCAGCCATTTGTCCTTTGGATTTCTCAAAAGATATGCAGGATGAAATGTCGGCATTAAAGGAATGCCGTTATATTCAAGAAAATTGCCTCTGACCGAGGTTATACTGAGCTCGCTGTTGCGCATAATCGACTGCAAGGCTATCCTTCCTAACGTAATAATTATTTCAGGCTTGATTATCTCTATCTGTCTATCTATAAATCTTCTGCATGTTTCGAGTTCGTCGGCTTCGGGATCCCTGTTATTGGAAGGCCTGCATTTAACCACATTTGCTATATAGACACTTTCTCTTTTAAATCCCATTTTTTCAATAAGTCTGGTGAGAAGCATGCCTGCATCTCCGACAAAAGGGATCCCCTGGTTGTCTTCTTGCCTGCCCGGGGCCTCGCCGATAAACATCAGCTTTGCATCGGGGGAACCCTCTCCAAACACTATATTTTTTCTGTGTTTTGACAATTTACATCTCATGCAATCGCCTATTTCCTCTCTCAGCCGGGCCAGCATTCCGCCCTTGTCAGAAACTGCGCGGTTGTCAGAATTTTTTATGTCCGCAGGCGGACCTACAGGTATGCTATCTATGCCTAAGGCCTCATAA
The DNA here is from genome assembly GCA_040753635.1 of Nitrospirota bacterium. GTDB lineage: Bacteria > Nitrospirota > Thermodesulfovibrionia > Thermodesulfovibrionales > UBA6898 > JBFMDL01. The sequence goes on from JBFMDL010000083.1 coordinate 1,946, forward strand.
TATCTGAGCATATTTTTCAGATCATTAATTATGTCAGGATTACAATTAATCAACTTACCGTTCGCCCCATTTAAGTTTTGTTCTTAAAATCTCAAAATAATCCCTTTCGACAGGGACCAGCAGTCTGGTCTTAAAGGCGGATTTGTTTATCTCTATAATGTCGCCCATTCTGAGAGAAAACCCTATCTGACCATCGAGTGTCAGAAAGACGTCTTCGCTCAACGATTTCAATATTATCTCGATTTTAAAGTTTTCAGGCAGAACTATCGGCCTGTTGGTTAATGTATGGGAACATATAGGAGTTAAAACAATACTGTTAAGTGTAGGATAAAGTATCGGTCCCCCTGCTGATAGTGAGTATGCGGTCGATCCTGTCGGTGTTGATATTATCAGTCCGTCCGCCTTGAAAGTTGTGACATAAGTATCGTTTATGTAAGTCTCAAGATCTATAATCCTTGCGAGTGCGCCTTTGTTTATAACTACATCGTTCAGAACCGTATATTCTGTTATTCTTTTGCCGTCTCTGTGAATATGAGCCGTCAACATCAGACGCTCTTCAATGGAACATTCGCTGGACAGCATCTTGTCCACGGCATCGAACACATCATCCTTGTTGACTTCGGTAATAAAACCCATGCTGCCCAGGTTTATTCCGAGTATGGGTATGCCTCTTTCAGCCACAAGCCTGCTGACATTAAGCATTGTCCCGTCCCCTCCAAGAACAAGCACTATATCGGATATCGAGGATATTTCAGCCCTGGAAAAACCCTCAATATTAAGTGACGCTGCTGTTTCTTTATCGACATAGGTTTCATATCCCTTTTGTCTTAAATGGGGCAGCAGGTCCATCAAAATATCCCTTGGTTCGGTCCTTTCGGGCTTACAGATTATCCCAATCTTCTTCATTAATTCCCTCAATCGATATTTCTCTCTTCCGGTCACCCTTTGATTCTATAGTTATTTTGATAATATCCTCCTTCAGTTCATCCTTCACTTTTTCGGCCCATTCGATGACTGATATCGAATCGTCTCTTATGCAATCCCAGATCCCGGTGTTGTAAATATCATCATCTTTCCCTATGCGATAAAGATCGATATGATAAAAATTAGGGGTGCTCTTATATTCGGCAATAATGGTAAAACTGGCGCTTGTGACATCCCTGCTGTCGATCCCTAATGCACTGGCAATGCCTTTTACCATGGTTGTTTTACCTGATCCGAGATCTCCATAAAGACCCACAATATCTCCGGCCTTTAAAATCTTCCCGATTTTGAATCCGATTTCCTCGGTTTCATGAGGGTTGCTGCTTGTCAGCCTCATTTAAAACCCCTTTAATAACATCCATTTTCCCGATAATCCCGACAAGATTTCCTGAGCTCATGACAGGTATTAGATGGACCCCCTTTTCAGACATTATTGTTGCTATATCCTCCAAGGAGGTTTCGGGGTTGACCGTTATGACTTTTTTTGTACATATCTCAGATACCCTGGATGCGGACATGCGTTTAATTTCCTCTTCAACAGAACCGAAGCCTTCAATAGGTATCATGGCATCGAAGAGTCTCAGCAATGTGGGAATATGCAGACGCTTGTTCTGTTTTATGAGATCGTTTTCAGTAACAATACCGAAAAGCTTATTGCCGTCAAGCACCGGGACCCCGCTTATGCCGTTTTTTATCAGAAGCCTTCCAAGTTCTTCAACTGTTGTATCCGGGGACACGGTTATTACACCGGTATTCATTATGTCTTTTGCCTTTAACATAATACTCCTTTAATTTTTCTAATAATTTTAACATGTTAGACTTAAATTGTGAAGGTGATTTTTTAAATCTGCAATGAATTTTACCAGGAACCGGATAATCCGGTTTGGATAATAAATTATAAAAAAGTGCATTGCATTATCCTGTTTAGGATAAAATATAACACTATGGATGTTCAGGAGAGAATAAGGCTTGCCCATACATCACACGGTGAAGAGCTATGGAATCTTGTTCGGGATCCACATCCTGCGGTTATTTCAGGCGTTACGCTCAATAGAAATCTCACCGAAGAGATGGCTGTGTTTATTGCAAAGAAAAAGAGTTCCCCGGCAGAGGCGCTCGGGTTGCTCGCCAATGACATAAGGTTTAAAGACAGTTACAAACTTAAGGTTGCGCTCTGCAAGAATCCGAAAACACCTCAAAAAATAACCTTCTCACTCTTGAAATTCCTGAAGATATTCGACCTCGGTGATATGACAAGAGACCAGGGGATACCGGTAAATATAAGGCAGAAAATAGAATATTTGATTTCTGAAAAAATACCATCCATGCCTTCCGGAAACAAGATTGCGCTATCTAAAAGGGTAAACAGCAATATTGTTATTGCGCTGATGGAAAGAGGGGATGAAAAAGTGATCAGCTCATGTCTTGAAAGCCCTGCCCTTACGGAAGGTCATCTTTGCAAAATAATCAACAAGCCGGCAACAAAGGCCGTGCTGATAAAGAATATAGCCGAACACCCCAAATGGTCTCTGAGGTATGACATTAAATTCGCATTGATAAGAAATTTCCACACATCCATGGTGCACGCTGTCAGGTTTATAGGGGAGATGAAGACGGCTGACCTCAGGGAGCTATATTCAGACGAAGGCGTTCCGTCCTCAACTAAACCATATATATACAGGGAACTGCTTGAAAGAGATGAAACTATCGAACCCGAAAAAGAAGAAATCTATGAACTGCCGGATAATGAGGAGGCAGGCGCTGCCGATACTGATAACGGCACATGAATATCGGCCCGGTCAGAAGCGTCCATGGCTCTGTTCAATGATCTTAGTGCGGAATTCTATGTGTCTTTGCCTTGAATAAGATACTGGATTAACTCAAGTTCGTTCTTATCAAGCCAGAACATATCGCAGCATCGGCAGATATCTATCTCCATGCGATAAGGCATAATCGCCCTGTAAATAGTCCTTTTCATAAGGTTGCCGCAACTGGGACATTTAAGCGAAGATTCCGGGTCTTTAAGATATTTGCCCTTCTGTTTCAGACTGAACAACCTGAGCTTTTCTGCATCCTCTTTAATCTGATTTGGAAAAACAGCATCTTCCCTGACAATAATCCGCAGGAGACGTTCCTGGTTAACCAGTCTGCCTCCGCACGTCCTGCATCTCCATATCGGAATCCCTTCGTAGTAGACCCGTTCCAGCATGTGTTCACATGACGGGCATGAAGTGATTCGCAAATCCTGGGGCAGGCCTTTCTTGAGCATGCTGTTGATCTCTTTATATTCAAATGCTGATTTTACCTGCATTTCATCTTCGGTTGTCACCCATGTAAAAGGGGACAACCATTGAATATTTGCGAGGTCAGCCAGACTGAAAGGTCCATGCCAGATTTTTTCATTCAGGGCATACCAGACCCTTTTTCTTTCAGGAGAAGAAATCGGGATTTCTACATGGTTCCCGGGTATTTTCTTGATACATGATTTCAGCGCTGAATAATCCGCATGACCCATCTCCAGCAGAATGTCCAGACGCTTTTTTATTGGCGGATGTGTCGCAAAAAGATCAGCAAAGAATCCATAATTTTCCTCCAGTTTATTGCGTCCCGGATTTATTATGAATATAGGCGATAACTCGTCAACAGGAAGAAAATTCCCGTGCCATTCGTTGGATATCAGGTAAAGGGACTCGGCCAGCCCTAACGGATCACGCGTTAAGCGAACTGCTGTGGCATCCGCCCGGAATTCCCTTTCACGGGAAATCCAGGTATTCAGGAGAAGGGTCAAGAATCTCATAATAAAAATTACGGAAATTAACGGCAGAGATCTCAGCGGGAAACCGCTTCGTTGACGGTATAAAGAACTGCTTTCGCCCTCCCATCCGGACAGGATCATTCTTGACAGGCCGGCATAAACTGACGCCATGGAACATGATACTGTTGCCTGAAGACAGTCGCCATGGATCAAATGAGCTGCCTCATGCGCTATAACACACTCAAGCTGTCTGCGGTTGATTTTCGTCAGCAATCCTTCTGTAACCCCGATGACTGCGCGTCTTTTAAGATCGGATAATGCAAATGCATTGAAATATCCGGAGGGAATTACATAAGGCTCAATCCTCATGCCGCCCGTTGCTACAGAGACTTCATCCACTACATTTTTTAAAAGAAGATGATAACGGTCTTCAGGGTCCAGGGGTTTAGCCCCGATAACTGAAAGAATACGCTTTATCATATTGGTTGTTGAGAATATCCAGTGTATAAAAGCGGCCGTAAAAGCGACGGCCAGAAGCATCAGGAATGTTTTAAATGAAGGCAGAATGCTGTATCCTCCTGAGTTCGGAGAGTTTTGACGGGATTGACTAAAAATCAGTCCGAGAAAGTTGTCAAAAGTAATTGCATAATAGACCAGAAGCGCACTTGTAAAATAAAAGGCCGTCATCGTAAGGAAAAGCAATATAATCTTACGGCTTTGTCCGGTTTCGATATCTATGAATGAAAACGGCATACAAATCCCCGAAATTAAAATTCAAAGACGGGAGCTTTTTTCTCGCGGGGATCTTCTATTTCCAGAAACTCGGCCTTCCTGAATGTGAACATCCTTGCGATAACGTTTTTAGGCACTGTCTGTATTGCAGTATTGTATCTCATGACTTCATCATTGTAATACTGCCTTGCAAAGGCTATTTTATTTTCGGTAGTGGTGAGCTCCTCCTGGAGGTTCAGAAAATTTTGATCTGCCTTGAGTTCAGGATAGTTTTCTGTTACTGCAAAAAGAGAACGCAAGGTGCCGGTCAATATATTTTCCGCCTGCGCTTTATGTTTCAGGTCTGATGCGTTAACTGCAACCGCCCTTGCCTTTACAACACTTTCGAGGGTCTTTCTTTCGTGTGCTGCGTAGCCCTTTACTGTCTCAACAAGGTTCGGGATAAGATCGTGTCTTCTCTTTAATTGCACATCTATCTGGGACCATGCATTCTTGACCCGAACCCTGAGCTTGATCAGAGAGTTGTAAATAACAAAAGGCAGTGTTATTAATATAGCCAGGGCTGCCAGAATCGAAAATTTATCCATTCATTTTTCTCCTTTTGGCCTATTATAAAATATTATCAATCTTAAACTTTCTGCGATGTTTTTTCCACGTCATATTTTTCCCTGAGTTCGTCGCCTAAAAGATTGAAGCAGAGTGCGGTTAATGCAATCATAAAACCGGGAGACAGGACCATCCACGGTGAAGAGCTTATGAACACCCTGTTTGCACTGACCATCGATCCCCATGTCGCTGTAGGAGGCTGCACGCCAAGACCGAGAAAGCTCAGGGCCGCCTCAGTAAGAATATATCCGCCGAGTTTGAGACCTGCCATGACAAGGGCAAGCGGTACACATTGCGGCAATATGTGCACAAAGAGTATCCTCGCAGTGCTGCATCCTATCGCCCTGGATGCATCGACAAATAACGCCCCCCTGATTGAGAGCACATGTCCCCTGATCAACCTGGCAAATGATGCCCATCCGACTGCTGAGAGGGCAACCATTACGGTATATAAACCCGGGGGGAAAAGAATCGATATGCCTATTGCGAGCAGAAGAGCGGGGAATGCGAGCACAAGATCAACTACCGACATAAAAAACGTATCAAGCTTCCCTCCAAAATATCCTGATAACAATCCTATAATAAGACCGATCGCCATGGTAAAGAAAGCCGCCGTCAAGGCGATGCTTATTGATATTTTCCCGCCGTAAAGCACCCTTGCAAGAATATCTCTGCCCTTATTGTCGGTCCCGAGCGGATGTTTCAACGAGGGAGGCTGTTTCAGACTGTCAAGATCAATGATGTCAGGGTTATATGGCACGATAAAAAATGAAAAAAGGGATAACAAAAAAATCACCATGATAATACCTGCTGATATCCTACCTGTCAGTCCCATGCATCCTCACCCTGGGGTCTATAAAGTAATAAACGATATCGACTGTCAGATTCACCAGTACAAAAACTGTTGTGCCCGTAATAATGCAACCCATTATTACAGGATAGTCCCTTTTTAATATCCCCTCCATGGTGAACCTCCCGAGTCCGTCCCAACCGAATATAGTTTCGGTCAGTACTGCGCCGTTAAGATAACTCCCGAATTCAAGTCCTATTACCGTCACAACAGGTATTAGTGCGTTTTTCATTATATGCACGGTATTAAGGGGAAATTTCCCGATGCCTTTTGCTCTTGCCGTTCTGACGAACGGCTTGTTTGCAATATCAAGGACTGTAACTCTTGTAACCCTCACCAGCGTAGCGATCGCCGGGAGAGAGAGTGTGACTGCCGGCAATAAAAGATATCTTATATCGCCTGTTCCGGAAGGAGGCAGGAGTTTCAATTCAAGGCTGAAAAAGAGCATAAGGATAAGCCCGCTCCAGAAAACGGGAACGCTCATCCCCAAAACAGACAGCCCGGATATTATTCTGTCAACAAGGGTATTTTTTTTGATCGCGGTTATGAATCCCAGCAAAATGCCGATCGGGACTGCGATAAGCATTGCGCCTGCCGCAAGCTTGAAAGTATTCGGCAATTTGGCCAGTATATCATCCAGGACTCTCCTGTTAGTGTAGTATGACCTTCCCATCTCTCCCTTTAATAAAAGAGAGACGTATCCGATATACTGCCTGATTATTCCCCTCTCGGTCCCGAGCTCTTTCCTTATCTTTTCTATTACTTCAGGACTTGCCCTTTCCCCGACAATACTGTAAACAGGGTCACCCGGTAATGCTTTGGTAATTGCGAATGTTACCAGGGTAATGCCTAACAGAAGCGGGAAAAGAAGCGCCAGTCTTTTAAATATGTAATGCTTCAAAAGAAGACCTCCAGTCCCTTATCCATGTTGTGTATAGGATAAATCCTGTAATCTTTCAGATAAGGCTGTCTTAATGCAAAATGTTTTTTATGCCAGAAAAAAATGCATGGCGATTCTTTTGCAATAATTTTTTCAGCCTGCATATAATACCTGTTTCTTTCCTGGAGATCGCGAGACGCCTGCCCTTTATTTATAAATGAATCCACTTCCCTGTTCGTGTATTGCGTTCTGTTTCCGCTTGAGCCATGATTGGATGAATGGAACAAGGGGAACAGGAAGTTCTCCGGGTCCGGATAATCAGCCCACCAGCTCATCCAGAACATGTCGGCTTCCCCTTTGTTAAGCGCTGACTTGTAGGCGCTCCACTCAAGCTGTATTATTTTAATCTCAAATCCTGCTTTTTCAAGATAAAACTGTATGATTTCAGCCATATCCGCAACTTCCCGATCAGATGTTATATAAAATTCAACATCCTTTCTGCGCATCCACTCTTCCTCAACTATCCTTCTTGCCTTTTCCGGATTGTATTCATAAGTATCAGGGGGATCCCATTTTCTCAACGTATCCGGAACAGGTCCGGAAGCAGGCACACCTCTTTTTTCATAAAAGGTTTCAAGGATCTTTTTTCTGTCGATGGCAAAAGCCGCCGCTTTTCTGAGATTCGAATTGTCAAAGGGCGGCCTTGAACAGTTAAATCCAAGGTAATAGGTGTTCAGTCCTTCAGCAGATTCGATCAAATTCTGCCATTTAGAGGATTTTCTGTATTTTGCATAGACTGAAGCAGGGATATCGATTACATCAAGGTTGCCGAGTTCGAACTCGGTAACCGCCGTAAGGTCCTCAGGGATAATCCTGTAGATGATACCGTCTACTTTTGCTTTATCCATAAAATAATTATTGTTTCTTGCAAGGACAATCTCATTGTTATGTTTCCATGCTCCAAGCATGAAAGGTCCTGTTCCAACAGGACTTGATGAAAAATCTGCTCCTCTCCTTTCTACTTCTTCCTGCGGCACAACGTATGCTGCAGTCATGGCAAGAAGATTCAGGAATGGGATAAAGGGTCTTTCCAGCCTTATTCTGAAGGTGTATTTGTCGATGATTTCAAAGCCTGCCAGATCTTCTGCCCTGCCGTTCAAATAATCCTTTGCGCCGGATATCTTGTCCAGAACCCATGTATTTGGAGACGTGTTCTGTGGTGAGAGAATACGCTTGAAGGAGTATTTAAAATCACTTGAAGTAACTTCCTGATTATTGGTGAAGAAGACCCCGTGTTTTAAATGAAATATATAAGTCTTGCCGTTGTCTTCGATCTCCCATGATTCAGCAATGTCAGGAACAATGCTCAGGTTTTCATCAAGTTTTACAAGTCCGTTGAAAAGCTTGGAGGATATATTGCCGCCGGCGACATCGACTATGAAGGCGGGATCCAGGGTTGTGGGATTTGAATTCAGCCTCAGATAAATATATCCGTCGGGTCTGTTGACGGGCGAACAAGAATAACAAGATGTCAAGAAAGAAAAAGAGGCGAAAAATATAAAAAAATGTCTCAGTCTATTTAGTTTCAATATCTCAGAAGCGCACCAATTGAGCCGGCTTTTTCGAATTTTTCATTTCCATATATTATTTCAACTGAGGCTCCCTGTTCAATAGCTTTCTGTGCTGCGAGCTCGATGATATAATCAATCTTTGCAACATCAGAATTGCAATACGGACATCTGTCTATTTCCTGGGATGTTATAAAGCCGCATTTTACGCAGGAATAACCTGAATCCCTGTAATCTCCGGAGAACAGCAGTTTCATTATCCTCCCGTCATGCAGGGCTGCAAGGACATCATCAAGCCCTGTTACAGCGTTTTCTTTCTTCATCGTCCTGGTCAGAAGCTCTTCAACAATGAGATTTTTTTCTTCGATTTCGTATTGTTCAAGAAAGGGCTGGACCTTGGATAAAACCTCGTTTGTATTAGCCGAAATACTGATGCTGATTGTGCCTATGATCTTATCAGATATTGTTTTTGGAAACAGGCCTTTTGCTCTGGATATGGCTTCCTCTGAGCCGCCTATAACAAGGCGGTTAATGTCGCCAGAAGAAAGCATTCCTTCAAGGTTTCTGATGACATCCTTTATATGGAGATTGACATGATAATCGATATGTCTCTCGAAGCTTTTTTGTGAAAGGCTGAACCAGCCACCCCTCTTATGCCTACCGGGTACGTTTTCGGTAAAGACTTCCTTATATTCTTCAATTTCACCAAGATACACGGCAAAGAGGCGTGAAAATTCCTTGTCGATCAGCACTATCGCATACCTCTTGTATCTGTCTAATATATTGAGCAATGGCTTGATATAAGGCGTTTTGTCTACTATAATCTCATTCTTCAGGTTTACTGAGAGATGGAACTCTTTCCAGAAATCAGCAGGCGATGAGCTTAGAATGGCCAGACCTTTTTTGAGATTTCTTTTATTGGCAAATATATAAGAGTCTATCCTGTCTATATCCGTCTTTATTTTTTTTCTCAAATCCTTGTCAAGCCTGTCCATTGCATCTTTGAGCATATTTTTTATGTGTATAATATAATCTCCTTTTGTGTTTAATACAGGGTCAACATTCAGATAACAGCTTACATAATAAGCGTCGTTACCCTTGATTCTCGCTATCTTTATGATTTCCTCACGGTTAAGCATTTGCCCCTCCTTCTATGCTTCTGAAGATTTCGAATACGGAAAGAAAAATTGCCATGATAAGAGGCCCCATGATCAAACCTATAAGGCCGAAGAGTTTTATGCCTCCAAAAACGCTGATAAAAATCAAAATCGTATGCATCTTTGTCCTGCTGCCGATTATTAAAGGCTTCAGGATATTGTCAACCATGCTTATAACAAGCGAACCGAACAGAAAAAGTCCGAATCCCTGGATGTAGCTTCCTTTAATGATTAAATACACTGCAACACTTCCCCATATTGAAAAAGTGCCCAAAAAAGGCACGAATGACATTACAGACATTGCAAAACCCCATAACACGGGAGAATCCATGCCGACAAAATAAAATGCGAAACCGCCCAGGATACCCTGGATAACTGCTACTGTAACACCGCCATAGACTGTAGATACAATCATGTCCTTAACCTGTGATCCAAGCCTGTTTTTGTGTTCGTCGCTGAACGGCATGTAATCCTTTATCCTTAAAAGGAAATCCGGACCGTCCCTCAGGAGGAAAAACGTAATCAAGATCATAAAAATAAAATCTATTGCGACGGATATTATATTGGTAATCCTGATTGAGAGGTTATTCATAAGCCCGGTGCCGATTTTCTTTATATTTTCAATAAGCACCTGCTCTGTTGGTAAATTTTCTATCCCGATATATGAATATGCCTTCTCCAGAAAAAGCGTCACGCGGGGGCTTTCGATTATATCTCTAATAGAGCTTACCCTGCCTTCATTGATATTCGAAATGAGCACTTTTAATTCATCGATAACCATGACTGACAGATAAGTAAAAGGCCCGATTATAATCAGCAGGATAAGGGTTACGGTAATGGCAGAAGCTAAGGATTTTATTTTTATATATCTGGATATAAAGACATAAACCGGGTAAAAGATGATAGAAAATACTACAGCCCATGCAATGGCAGTCAGAAAAGGGCTTATTATCTTATAGGTGAGATAAGCAAGAAGGACAAGAAGGGATATCAGCATTAAAGAATAAAATCTGTTAGTTGCCATGGCATGCATTTATGAAAACCCTGAAAATCTGTTTTGATACAACATTGTCCATTCTTTCCGGATGCCATTGGACCCCGAGAAGGAAATCGTGGCTTTCAAGATAAAATGCCTCTATTACATAATCCTGCGCATAAGCAAAAGCCTTGATGCCGGCGCCCGTATCCTTTACAGACTGGTGATGGCTGCTGTTCACTTCAAATCTGCCCGTCTCTATGAATGGATTATTATAAACTTCTATGATATGATTGCCCTCTCTGTGCTCAAGAGAACCGGATTTTTGAGACTTTATATCCTGATAGAGCGTGCCTCTTAAAAAGACGTTTATCAGTTGCATCCCATAGCATATGCCGAGGATCGGTTTTCTTGATTTTATTATCTCATTTAAGATAAAAATTTCAAAATCAATTCTTTTCTGTTCCTCAATTTCAAATTCAAATTCCCGGGTTTCGTTCATTACTGTCCGGTTAAATTTCCGCGCCTTGCATCCATCGAGGGGTTAACATAAATGGATCCTTTATTTTTCAATAAGTTAGCTCTTTCCATAGTCTGCTGTCCGGTAAAGTCCATATTTCATAT
>JBFMDL010000084.1:0-12896 GCA_040753635.1 Nitrospirota bacterium
ATGCCTGGTGACAACGTAAGTTTGAAAGTGGAACTGATATCGCCGATAGCGATGGAGAAGGAGTTGAGGTTTGCGATAAGAGAGGGCGGCCGCACTGTCGGTGCAGGTGTCGTTACTGAGGTATTGGCATGAGAGATATAATACTTTTCCAGTGTACAGAGTGCAAGAACAAGAATTACTCAACCATGAAAAACAAAAAGAATACGACGGATAAGCTCCAGAGGAAAAAATACTGCAGGCATTGCATGAAACACACAATGCACAAGGAAACAAAGGCATAATTAACAATTTGAAATTTGAAATCTCAAATTTGGAATTTCTTAAATATAGGCCAGTAGCTCTAACGGCTAGAGCATCGGACTCCAAATCCGAGGGATGGGGGTTCAAATCCCTCCTGGCCTGCCATGCTAAAGAGGGATTAATTAAATGATAGAGAGAATAAAACAGTTTTTCAGGGAAGTGAAAGTAGAGACAGGCAAGGTTGTATATCCAAGCAGGGAAGAGTTAATAGGATCTACCTGGGTCGTGATAATCACAGTACTAATCATCTCGATATTTCTCGGGATTGTGGACCTGGGTCTTACAAGATTAGTAGAACTGGCATTAAGGTAATATTATGGGAAAAAACTGGTATGTAGTTCATACGTATTCAGGGTTCGAAGAAAAGGTGAAGATTTCCCTTCAAGAGAAGATAGAAAGCAAGGGATTAAAAGACAGGATAACAAATATCCTTATTCCAACGGAAAGGGTTGTGGAACTGAGAGGCGGCAAGAAAAGGGAGAGCGATAAGAAGTTTTATCCTGGTTACATACTTGTTGAAATGGAACTTGATGATGAAACATGGCATCTTGTAAAAAGCACACCCAGGGTCACTGGTTTTGTCGGCGGGAAAAATCCTGTTACCATACCCCAGGAAGAGGTGGAAGTTATTATGCAGCAGGTTGAGAAAGGCCCTGTTCCCCAGGTTAAGACCCAGTTCCAGAAGGGCGACAGCGTCAGAATTACAGACGGCCCATTCAGCAATTTTAACGGTTTTGTTGAAGATGTTGACATAGACCATGGAAGGCTCCGTGTTATGGTCAGTATCTTCGGCAGGCAAACACCTGTTGAACTCAATTTTTTTCAGGTAGAAAAAAATTAATATAAAGATCAGAAAATAAGGCAGGAGGAAAAGATGGCTAAGAAAGCAGTGATTGCTCAGGTGAAACTCCAGATATCGGCAGGAAAAGCGACACCGGCTCCGCCTGTCGGACCTGCATTGGGTCCGCACGGAGTTAATATTATGGAGTTTTGCAAGGCATTTAATGCACAGACACAGGCACTTGGAGATACAATAATACCAGTTGTGATGACCGTTTATGCTGACAGATCATTTACGTTTATAACCAAGACACCACCAGCATCGGAACTGCTTAAGAAGGCAGCAGGAATAATAAAGGGCTCAAGCACTCCGAATAAGGATAAGGTTGGCAAGGTCACATCAACGCAGGTAAGGGAGATAGCTCAGACAAAGCTTTCCGACCTTAACGCATACTCTCTGGATGAGGCAGTTAGAATAATTGCCGGCACGGCAAGGAGTATGGGCGTTGAGGTGGTGGATTAATCATCGGAGGAAATACATGGGTAAAAAATTGACTGCTGCAATTGAGAAGATAGAAAAGGACAGGGAGTTTACACTCGAAGATGCTATCGGAAAAATCAAGGAAGCATCTTATGTTAAATTCGATGAAACAGTGGATCTGGCGTTCAATCTCGGCGTAGATCCCAGGAAATCAGATCAGATGGTTAGAGGAACAGTGGTTCTTCCTCACGGGACCGGCAAAAAGGTCAGGGTCCTTGTTTTTGCAAAAGGCGAAAAAGAAAAGGAAGCAAGGGATGCAGGAGCAGACTTTGTAGGGGCAGAAGACATGATCGAGAAGATCAATAAGGGGTGGCTTGATTTCGATAAGGTTGTAGCAACTCCGGATATCATGGGCCTGGTGGGGAAACTCGGGAAAATACTCGGCCCCAGAGGCCTTATGCCGAATCCGAAACTCGGAACAGTTACTTTTGATGTCTCAAAAGCAATAAAAGAGATAAAGTCCGGCAAGGTTGAATATAAAACCGAAAAGGCTGGGGTTATACATGTCCCTATCGGAAAAGTTTCTTTTGAACAGCAGAAGCTTGTGGAGAATGCTAAAACCATAATAGATTCTGTAATCAAGGCAAAGCCTTCGACAAGTAAAGGCAAATATTTAAAGAAACTGCATATATCTTCTACCATGGGACCAGGGCTGAAGATAGATGTAAACTCAGTAACTGCGGCGAAGTAGATTTTGCAGACGGTGTCTGCTGAATAACTATATTAGTCAGAGACAGCAGGTGTAAAACTTAATTCGGCCTGAAGGGTTTAAAGTAAAAGGCTGGCCTGCCGAGGCTAAAAAGCAAGAAGGAAGAAATGAGAAACAATAAGGTTGAAAAAGCAGCGAGAAACTTAAGAATCCCCATTTCATACTTCCCATTTCCTATGCCAGAGTCTCTGGGAAAGGAGGTCTAAGCTGAACAAGGAAGAAAAGGGACGGTTAATAACTGACCTGAAAGAAAAGTTTTCAAGGGCTAAGGCAGTGGTCTTTACCGACTACAAAGGAATGACGGTGGCCGAACTCACTGAACTCAGAAGCCTGCTAAGGAAATCTTCACTCGAATACAGCGTGGTTAAGAACACGCTTGCCGAGATTGCTTCAAGAGATACCGAGATTTCTGTCGCGGCTGATGTTTTTCAGGGCCCCGTTGGCGTTGCAATAGGGTTTGATGACCCTGTTCTGGTCGTGAAGAAAGTGCTTGAATTCACAAAAACCAACGAAAAACTGAAGGTTAAAGGCGCTGTTGTAGAAGGTAAATTGTTCGGGCAGAATGAGATAAAAGAGATTGCCGATCTGCCGTCCAGAGAAGTACTGCTGTCAATGTTGGCAGGAGTGTTGCAGTCGCCATTGAGTAAAATTGCCGGAGCGCTCTCAGCGACCGTAAGCAGTTTTGGCTATGCAATGGGAGCATTAAAAGCTGAACGTGAAACGTAAAGCGTAATGGGTGATGAGTTTAAATAAATCACACATAACAGATTACAGATTACAAAAAATCAAGGAGGTTAAAAAATAATGTCTGTTACAAAGGAACAGGTTTTTGAATTTATTGATAATATGACAATTCTCGAAATGTCCAAGTTTATAAAAGAATTCGAAGAAAGATACGGGGTTACGGCAGCAGCTCCTGTTGCTGTTGCAGCAGCTCCTGGAGCCGCGGCTGCGGCAGCGCCTGCTGCTGAAGAAAAAACAAGCTTCGACGTGGTACTGGCTTCTGCAGGAGACAAAAAGATCCAGGTAATCAAGGTTGTCAGAGAGTTGACCGGCCTTGGCCTGAAAGAAGCGAAAGACCTCGTCGATGGAGCTCCAAAGCCTGTTAAGACCGGTGTTTCAAAAGAGGAAGCAGATTCAATAAAGACCAAGCTGGAAGAACAGGGAGCAAAAGTAGAAGTAAAATAAACAGTTAATTCGGAGATGGGAAATGGGAAGCCGGAACTCTCCGCTTCTCACTTCTCATCTCTTAACCCTAATAATTTAAGGAGATTTATGGCAAGGGTGCTTAGAAAAAGATTGGATTTCGGTAAGGTTCCCGAATTCCTTGAGATACCTAACCTTATAGAAATACAGAAGAAATCCTATGAAAGGTTTTTACAGAAGGACGTCCAGCAGACAAAAAGAGAAGAGATGGGGCTTCAGTCTGCATTTTTGAGTGTTTTCCCGATAATGGACTACAACGAGACCGCAGCGATTGAATTTATTGGATACAGTATCGGTGAACCTAAATATTCTGTCAGAGAATGCCTGCAGAAAGGAATAACCTATGCAGCGCCTCTTAAGATAAACGTCAAACTCGACCAGTTCGAAGCAGACGCAAGCGGCAAAAAGAAACTGAAGGAGTCAAGGGAGCAGGAAGTATATATCGGTGAAATGCCTTTGATGACCGATACTGGAACATTTATTGTCAACGGCACCGAACGCGTTGTGGTAAGTCAATTGCATCGCTCACCGGGTGTGTTTTTCAGCCATGACAAGGGCAAGACACACGCCAGCGGGAGACTGCTTTATTTTGCAAGAGTCATTCCATCACGCGGTTCGTGGCTGGACTTCGAATTTGATACAAAAGATATTTTATACGTGAGGATCGACAGGAGAAAAAAACTTCCTGCCACAATAGTGCTGAAAGCCCTCGGTTATTCCAATGAGGATCTGCTAAAGACCTTTTATCCGGTTGAGGCGATAACAATCAAAGGCAATACTTTTACCCGCGGCGTCAGCGAAATCCTGGTCGGGATTAAATCTATCCATAATATAATCGCCCCGGACACCAAAGAAGTCATAGTTAAGGAAGGGAGCAAAATTACAAAGGGCGCAATAAAGAAGATGGATGCGTCAGGCATTAAGACGATCCCAATTTTAAAGGAAGAAATCATCGGCAGAATAACACTGAAAGATATAATTGACCCTGCAACAGGAGAGGTCATTCTTGAAGGCAATGAAGTAATCTCCGAAGAGGCCCTGAACAAGATTCTCTCCTTGAAAATAGATACCCTAAGCCTGCTTTTTATAGACAATATGCATTATCTGTCTTCACTGCGGGATACCCTCCTGACAGACAAGGTTAGCACACAGGAAGAGGCGCTTATAGAAATATACAAGAAACTCAGGCCGGGAGAACCACCTACTACGGATGCCGCAAAAGATCTGTTTAACGGGCTGTTTTTCGACCCCAAGAGATATGACCTTTCCCCTGTCGGAAGATTAAAACTCAACAAGCGTCTGGGACTCGATATAACATTGGAGACAAAGGTCCTGACAGACAGGGATATTATAGAAATAGTCAGATATATTCTGAGCCTCAGAACAGGCAAGGGAGAAGTTGATGACATAGACCATCTGGGCAACAGGAGAATAAGAGGCGTTGGAGAACTTCTGGAGAACCAGTTCAGAATAGGCCTTGTAAGAATGGAAAGAGCTATAAAGGAAAAGATGACACTTGCTGAACTTGAGACAGCAATGCCTCATGACCTCATAAATGCAAAACCGGTTATGGCAGCCGTGAAAGAATTTTTCGGTTCCAGCCAGTTAAGCCAGTTTATGGACCAGACGAATCCATTATCTGAAATCACCCATAAGAGGAGGCTCTCCGCACTCGGTCCCGGCGGACTGACAAGGGAAAGGGCCGGGTTTGAGGTAAGGGATGTACACCCCACTCATTACGGAAGGGTATGTCCGATCGAGACTCCTGAAGGCCCGAATATCGGCCTTATAACATCTCTTGCATCTTATGCCAGAGTGAATGATTACGGCTTTATCGAGGTGCCTTACAGAAAAGTTAAAGATGGCAGGGTGACCGAAGAGATAGAGTACTTTTCCGCGATAGAGGGTGAAAGATTTATAATCGCTGAGGCTACTTCACCGGTGGATAAAAAAGGGAATCTGATTGGTGATACTGTCTCGGCAAGGGAAGGCGGCGATTTCAGAATGGTCACCCCGCAGGAAGTGCAATATATGGATGTTTCGCCGAAACAGATCGTCGGAATATCTGCCGCACTGATTCCCTTCCTCGAAAACGATGATGCCAACAGGGCGTTGATGGGCTCTAACATGCAGAGGCAGGCTGTACCACTTCTGCAGCCTGAAGCGCCTTTTGTGGGCACCGGGATGGAATATGTTGCTGCCAGGGATTCGGGTGCGCTCGTTCTTGCAAAGAGGGACGGCATTGTGGAGAGCGTTGATGCTTCAAGGATTGTTGTAAGAGTTGCCGGTAATGAGGGAGGGGTAGACATATACAATCTGGTCAAGTACCAGAGATCCAACCAGGCAACATGCATTAACCATCGCCCGATAGTAAACGTCGGTGATAAAGTAAAGAAAGGGTATATCCTTGCGGATGGACATTCGACCGAACTCGGTGAACTCTCGCTCGGGAAGAATGTGCTCGTGGCGTTCATGCCGTGGGGAGGATATAATTTTGAAGATGCTATTTTGTTGAGCGAGAGGCTTGTAAAGGAAGACGTCTACACTTCTATCCATATCGAAGAATTCGAAGTCGAGGCAAGGGAAACCAAGCTCGGGCCTGAAGAAATAACAAGGGACATTCCGAATGTCGGTGAAGAAGCATTAAAGGATCTCGACGAAAGCGGAATCATAAGAATAGGGGCTGAGGTAAAGCCTGGAGATATACTGGTAGGAAAGGTAACTCCAAAGGGTGAGACTCAGCTGACACCTGAGGAGAAGCTGCTACGGGCGATCTTCGGTGAAAAGGCTGAAGAGGTAAAAGAAAGCTGCCTTTATGTCCCCCCCGGCATTGAAGGGACTGTTGTAGATGTCCGGATCTTTTCGAGAAAAGGGATCACAAAGGACACGAGAGCAAAGAGCATCGAAGAAGACGATATCCTGAGATTGCAGAGAGACCTTGAGGAAGAGATAAAAATAGTCAAGGAAGAAAAATTCAAAAAACTGAGAGAACTCCTCGCAGGCCGGCGCGCAGCCGATGATATCAGACATCACAGGACAAAAGAGGTTATATGTGCCAGGAAGAAAATTATAACCGAAAAGCATCTTGAGGATGTCAAAGACGAACATCTTGTCCGTATAAAAGTTGAGGACGCGGATGTTCAGGAAAAGATCGAATCTGTAAATAACGAAGCAAATAGTTACATACGCTATCTTGAATCAAGATATGATGAAAAAGTGGACAGGGTAAGGAAAGGCGATGAACTTCCACCAGGCGTTAATAAGCTGATAAAGGCCTATATAGCCATGAAACGCAAGGTTCAGATAGGCGATAAGATGGCCGGGAGACACGGCAACAAGGGAGTCGTTGCAATGGTAATGCCTGAAGAGGATATGCCTTACCTTCCCGACGGCACGCCTGTTGATGTTGTTTTAAACCCGCTTGGCGTTCCTTCTCGTATGAACGTCGGCCAGATACTGGAAACGCATCTTGGCTGGGCTGCGAAAAAGCTCGGCCTGCATATTGCGACGCCGGTATTTGAGGGAGCCAAGGAATCAGAAATAAAGGATATGCTTAAGAAGGCGAATCTTCCTGTAACAGGACAGATAAAGCTTTTTGACGGCAGAACCGGCGAGCCTTTCAAGAGGCCTGTTACAGTTGGATATATGTATATGCTTAAGCTCCACCATCTTGTTGATGACAAGATCCATGCGCGCTCTATCGGTCCTTATTCACTTGTGACACAACAGCCTCTGGGCGGAAAGGCCCAGTTCGGAGGACAGAGACTGGGCGAGATGGAAGTGTGGGCACTTGAGGCTTATGGATCTTCATATACGCTTCAGGAATTCTTAACTGTAAAAAGTGATGATGTTACCGGAAGGGCCAGAATGTATGAGGCTATAGTGAAGGGTGACGCCACCCTGGAACCAGGCGTTCCTGAGTCTTTCCATGTGTTAATTAAAGAACTCCAGAGCCTTGGACTCGATGTTGAGCTTCTGGAGAAAAAGAAAAAGGGGGAATAACTTGGCTGAAGATATCTATGCCATTTTTCAGAAACCTAAAAATCCTACGGATTTTGAGGCGATAAGAATACAACTTGCTTCTCCTGAGAGGATCAGGGAATGGTCTTATGGCGAGGTGAAGAAGCCTGAGACTATTAATTACAGGACCTTTAAACCCGAAAGGGACGGCCTTTTCTGCGCAAAAATTTTCGGACCTATCAAAGACTGGGAATGTATCTGCGGTAAATACAAGAGAATGAAGCACAGAGGCATTGTATGCGACAAATGCGGGGTTGAGGTTATACAGTCGAAGGTAAGAAGGGAAAGGCTGGGTCACATAGAACTTGCCACACCGGTTGCACATATCTGGTTCCTTAAGGGAGTTCCAAGCCGTATAGGCACCCTGCTGGACATGACAATGAGAAACCTCGAGAAAGTGCTCTATTTCGAGAGCTATATCGTTACAGACCCTGGCGATACTCCTCTGAAACTGAAAGAGTTGCTTAGTGACGATGATTACAGGAAGAAGTCTGCCGAATACGGCGCCAGATTCAAGGTAGGTATGGGTGCAGAGGCGATAAGAGAGCTTCTGAAGGCAGTTGATCTTGAGACCCTGAGCACCGAGCTCAAGGAAAAGATAAAAGAGGCGGCTTCACTGGGTGTTAAGAAGAAGCTCACAAAGAGGCTGAAGGTTGTAGAGGCGTTCAGAAAATCCGGGAATCAGCCGGAATGGATGATCATGGATGTTATCCCTGTATTGCCTCCTGACCTGAGGCCGCTTGTTCCTCTGGAAGGCGGGCGGTTCGCAACATCTGATCTGAACGACCTTTACAGAAGGGTGATAAACAGGAATAACAGGCTCAAGAGGCTGGTGGAGTTAAGGGCGCCGAGCGTAATAATCAAGAATGAAAAGAGAATGCTTCAGGAGGCGGTTGACGCATTGTTCGATAATGGTCGCAGGAGCAAGGTGCTGAAGACCGCAACAAAAAGACCTTTGAAATCCCTCAGCGATATGATAAAGGGCAAGCAGGGACGTTTCAGGCAGAACCTTCTCGGCAAGAGAGTTGATTATTCCGGCAGGTCGGTGATTGTGGTCGGCCCTGATCTGAAGCTCCATCAGTGCGGTCTGCCGAAGAGAATGGCGCTCGAGCTTTTCAAGCCGTTCATATTCAGCAAGCTTGAAGAAAAGGGATACGCTACAACCATAAAGGCTGCAAAGAAGCTTGTAGAGAAGGAATCAGAAGAGGTATGGGACGCTCTGGAAGAGGTTATCGCTGAAACCCCAGTGCTTCTCAACAGGGCGCCGACCCTGCACAGGCTGGGCATCCAGGCATTTGATCCCATTCTTGTTGAGGGTAAGGCGATAAAACTTCATCCTCTCGTATGCACAGCCTTTAATGCAGATTTTGACGGAGACCAGATGGCGGTGCATGTACCTTTGTCCATAGAGGCCCAGATTGAGGCAAGGGTGTTGATGATGTCCGTAAACAATGTGCTTTCTCCGGCTAACGGCAAACCGATTCTTGTGCCGACGCAGGATATGGTACTGGGCATATACTACCTCATGAAAGAAAGAAAGGGAGCCCTCGGAGAAGGCAAGACTTTTGCAAGCCCTGAAGATGTAAGGACGGCATATGATGCCGGGCTCTTGAGTGAGCACGCGAATATAAAAGTAAGGATGAACGGAGAGTTTGTCGATACTACTACAGGCAGGGTTCTTTTCAGTGAGATAGTTCCCAAGGAAATATCGTTTTCCATGATTAACAGGGATATGACAAAGAAAGAATTATCCAGGATCATAGAATATTCCTACAAAAAGGCCGGGAAGCGTGCAACAGTGGTCTTTCTGGACAATCTTGAGAAACTGGGCTTCCATTACGCAACAAACTCGGGTATTTCAATATGCATGTCTGATATGCATATACCCTCCAAGAAAGCAGAATTGATACATAACGCTGAACAGGAAGTGCTCGAAGTCCAGAAACAGTATGCAGACGGACTGATAACACAGGGCGAACGGTACAACAAGGTTATTGATATATGGGCAAATGTTACCGAAAGAATCGCAGACGAAATGATGAAAGAGCTTGGAGCCGAGGATGACAGGATCGCACCGGAAGATGAGCTGAAGGAGAAGAGATCCTTTAACAGCATATTTATGATGGCTGATTCCGGCGCCAGGGGAAGCGCTGCGCAGATAAGGCAGCTTGCAGGCATGAGGGGCCTTATGGCAAAGCCTTCAGGAGAAATCATCGAGACCCCGATAACAGCGAACTTCAGGGAAGGGCTTACACCGCTGCAGTACTTTATATCGACTCACGGCGCAAGGAAGGGGCTTGCCGATACCGCCCTGAAGACAGCAAACTCCGGCTACCTTACCCGCAGACTTGTGGATGTTGCGCAGGACGTCCTTATCATGGAGGATGATTGCGGCACGACAAATGGCATAACAGTCACATCTCTGGTTGAAGGCGGAGAGATAATACTGCCTCTGGATGAGAGACTTCTCGGCAGATTTGCTGTTGAGGATATTAAGGACCCGATCACAAAAGAACTGATCATCAAGAGAAACCAGGAAATAGATGAAGTATATACACAGAAGATCATAGAGGCGGGCATAGACAGGGTGAGGATAAGGTCTGTACTGACATGTCAGGCTAAATTCGGAGTATGCGCCAAGTGCTACGGAAGGGATCTTGCAAGAGGCGAATATGTCGAGATAGGCGAATCTGTAGGGATAATCGCTGCGCAGTCCATTGGCGAGCCGGGGACACAGCTTACGATGCGGACATTCCATATCGGCGGCACTGCTTCAAAGGTAGTCGAACAGACTGTTTTAGAGGCGAAGAATTCCGGCATGCTGAAGTTCATCAATATAAGCACTGTTAAGAACAGAGCAGGCCTTTTTGTTGTCATGAACAGGAATGGAAGCATAGCGATAGTTGATTCCAAGGGCAGGGAAAGAGAGAAATACTCTGTTGTTTATGGCGCCAGACTGCTTGTTAAAAACGGGGATAAAGTTGAGATAGGACAGAGACTGGTTGAGTGGGATCCTTATTCCACCCCTATTATTACGGAACTCGGCGGAAGGATAGCGTTAGGAGATATAATTGAGGGCGTGACCGTCAAGGAAGAGGTCGATGAAACAACAGGACTTTCACATAAGGTTATTATTGATTATCCGGCCAACACCAGGCCGAGAATTTCGATCAAGGACGAACACGGGAAGGCGACCCTGAAGATCCCCGGAACTAACAACCTTGCGCGCTATCTTCTGCCTTCGGGAGCCCACATACTTGTAGACAAGAACGACATGGTATATCCCGGTGACATACTTGCTAAGATCCCGAGGGAGACAACAAAGACGAAAGATATCACCGGAGGTCTTCCGAGGGTTGCAGAGCTTTTCGAGGCAAGAAGACCGAAGGAACAGGCCCTTGTCTCCGAGATCGACGGTATAGTCGAGTTCAGAAGCGCACAGAAAGGCAAACGGGTTGTTGTTATAAAGGGAGGAGAAACTACCAAGGAATACGATATACCAAAGGGTAAACATGTCAGCGTTCATGAGGGTGACTGGGTAAAGGCCGGAGAACCGCTTATGGATGGAGCGGTCAACCCTCATAGCATACTTGATATTCTAGGACCGAAAGAGCTCCAGAGATATCTTGTGGACGAGGTTCAGAAGGTCTACAGACTGCAGGGTGTTTCGATCAATGATAAACACATAGAGGTAATCGTAAGGCAGATGATGAAGAAGGTCAGGATAGAAGACCCCGGCGACACGCTGTTCCTGATAGGCGAACAGGTGGACAGGATGGTATTCCAGGAGGAAAACAACAAGGTTAAGGCAGAGGGCGGAAAGCCTTCCCAGGGGAAACCGATGCTGCTCGGAATAACAAAGGCATCCCTTACAACCGAGAGCTTTGTATCTGCCGCATCATTCCAGGAAACAACGCGGGTTCTCACAGAGGCTGCTATCAACGGGGCTGTTGACGAGCTGCGCGGATTGAAAGAGAACGTGATAATGGGAAGGATCATCCCTGCGGGAACCGGCATGCCAAAATATAAAAATACTTTTGTAAAAAGAGAACTGCAGCCGGCTATTACCGAGCAGATAGTAGAAGAATAAATATCACAATATCATACCCCCTCATATTGCCTGCTAAAGGATTGAGGGGGTTTTTTAAAAAATAAACTTGTTTAACAAGAAAAGGACAGTTGATTTTATGAAACGAGGGCGCAGCTTCCTTTAACAAGTTAATTTAAAAGCTAAACCACTGACAATGTCAGTGGTTTAGCTTTTAAATTAATGGACCCTCTTGCAGTTTTCTGCCACTTCATTTCTCGATATCAAATTTGATGGCGATAGGCAAGTCGTCCAGGGGAAGAAGAAACTATCCAGTACAAACCTTATATGTGTTTTTGTCTTTCTCAAGCCGGATGGCTATGATGAATTTTTTATACTGACCGTGAAGGATTTACAGGAACATTTCCTTAAAAACTACAAAGGCGGCATCAGGCCCGGAAACCCTAAATCTACCCATTGTGCTATCTGGCCCAAGGAACTTACGAAATATCGTGATAACCGGGAGTTGATAACCAGACATTTCAACGCCATAAAATAGACCATCCTGTTATTTTTACGGCCATTGACATATCCAAAATCAATACGTATACTACACGTATATAGAAAGGAGGATTTGAATGCAAAAAAAGTTGACCATAACCATAGATGAGGAAGTTTATGAAGGTCTTCATAAGGCCATTGGCCCTCGCAAGATCAGCAAATTTGTTGAGGAATTGGTTCGCCCGCACGTAGTTCGTCCAAATCTGGAATTGGCATACTCCCAAATGTCAAAAGACAAAAAGAGAGAAGCAGAAGCCTTGGATTGGGCAGAAACAACTTTTAAGGACATAGCGCGTGAAAAGAGGTGAGGTCTGGTGGGTTAATTTTGATCCCTCAGTCGGCGGAGAGATCAGAAAAAAACGTCCTGCCGTGATCGTTAGCAATGACGCATCAAATAAGTTCCTCAATCGAGTTCAGGTTGTTCCTCTAACCAGCAAGACAGATCGTTTGTATCCCAGCGAGGCGCTTGTCATTTTTAATGGCAAAGAAAGCAAGGCCATGGCCGATCAACTGGCGACTGTAAGCAAGTTGCGACTATTTAAACGTGCCGGTGTTCTTTCGGAAGAAGATATGCTAAGGATCGATGAGGCAATTAAAATACAATTAGATATTTATTAGAAAAGGGCTAACCCATTTTCCGCAGTTATTTTCCAAAGAGGCTGGTAAAGACTGATTACCGCCGAGCGAAAGCCGCATCAATCAGCCATCTGCGATCTCACTTTTCTGAAAAGTGTATGTAGTGCAGAAAAGGT
>JBFMDL010000085.1:0-12730 GCA_040753635.1 Nitrospirota bacterium
GTCTCTTTTTTGTCATTTCGAGTGAAACGAGAAATATTAAGAGCCGTTATGATCCAATAAGTTTTAAGATTCCTCGTCGCCTTCGGCTCCTCGGAATGACACAAAAACTTAGTTTTTCAGCAGCCTGATAAGTTCCCAAAGATCTTAAAAAATATTTAAGATATCGAAGGATGCCCGAATGCCGAAGCAACATAATTACGACACCTTAAAAAAACAGGATTCCAATGCCCGAAAACAGGTCGTAGAAACGTGCGCCCGATAAGCATCTCATCAGATAAAGGCGGGCAGTCTCAATATGCTCCGTCGATTAATTATGTTGATGAGGTATTCGGACATCATAAGCAACCATTGGAACAGAGTTCGCTATGAATAAGAGACATGGCTGCTATCAGGAATGCTGAATTCAACAGGATTTCATCAGATGTTCATTTACAAAGGGTCTCATAATTGAATGCACATTTAACCCGGAAAATCTCCCCTCGTCCCTTTTTTCCCAAGATGGGGAAATGCCTCCTCCCTTTGGCAAAGGGAGGTTAGGAGGGATTTTCTAATCACCTTGTGAATCCTATTTTGAGACTGTTAATAAGTCAATACCTAAAATTATGCATATCTCGAAGAGTCGGGTCCACGACAAGGACTGCATCATAACATGCATAATCTGTTGCTGCAGATGAAATATCAACAAAAAGGGGCAGCCTCGGGAGGCTGCCCGGGGTTTATTCTATTTATGGCACCTTTTGCATTCCATCGGGCCGAACGCCATCTGTCCGTTATGGCAGATACCGCAGTATTTGCCTTTGTAAATGCTGTCCATCTTCATGCCCGAACCATCTTTTTTGAATTTGAATACGGAAGCATGACAGCTGCTGCAATCAAACATAGCTGTGTGAACTTCATGGCTGAATATCGCAGGGGATACACCTCCTGATGGATATGAAAGTGTTTTCTTGAAGCCGGTCATCTTATGGCATTTATTGCAGTCTGTTGAGGCGAATGCAATTTTGCCGTTATGGCATTTGCCGCATGAATTTCCCTTATACATCTCGTCCATAGTTATATTTGAAGTCCCTTTTTTCATATGGAAAACATTAGGATGGCATTCGCTGCAGTTATATTTCTTTGCATGGTCCTGATGAGAGAAATTCACAGGCATTCCCGAAGCATCATATGCGAAGTTTGTTAGTTTATGGCAGTTGTTGCATACATCCCTGTTAATGCTTGATTCCTTATGCGCCTTGATCACATGACAGTTATTGCAGTGTATCTCGAAGCCGACATGCTTTTGATGAGAGAATTCACCGCGTCTATTGATGGAAAATTTTTCGAAGGAATGGCAATTAAAACAGGGGAGGGAAGAATCTTTTAAAGACGAAATTACAGGTGATTCAGTCTCCTCTATTATAGCTTTCTGATCGGTTTTCCATTTGCAGGAAAACAGGAGCAGAACGAGCGACAATACCGATATGGCTCTTATCATCACTCCCCCTATTCCTTTTTATCCTTTTTGGCTTCATCAGGGAAAAGCATCTCATATTCAATGGGGTGGTGATGTTTCAGTTTTTCTGTAGAGATCTTGCCTGTTATCCATATCCAGCTCATGGGGAAGACTTCAGGCTTGAGATGCTCGTTATAGAAATGCCAGAAAAGTATAAAAACAATTGCAAGAAGAGCCTCGTCGCTGTGCATTATGCCGAGGAGTTGCCATATCCATCCGGTTGTAAATTCAGGGATGATATAGGATACCTGCATAGGAAATGCAAGGGCATACCCGGAAAAACCTATGATAAACATACCCCAGAAGACCGCCCAGTAATCGAATTTCTGAGCATAAGAATATTTCCCGAATCTGGCCTTCTCTTTTGAGAGTCCGAGAAAATACATGAAGTTCTTTATGACGTCAAATACATCTTTCGGGAGAGGGATTACAGTGGTTTTTAAATCGATGGTCATTCTTTTGGTGGCAAACAGGTAGCCTAAATAGAGTACATGCCAGATAAAATCGACCAGCATAGTGACACCGGCAATCCTGTGTATCAGCCCTGCGGTCTCAGCGCCGCCCCAGATGCGTATCCAGATGCTTGATAATCCCTGTGGTTCATAAGCATATTTGAGTCCCCATCCTGTGAAGCTTAAAATAAGAAATGTAGAGAACATCAATATGTGCTGTATTCTGAAAATGATGTTAAATCTCTCGATCTCCTGAGGAATTTCCTGTGCAGTAGTATTTGTCCGGCTCATTATTCTTCCCTCCCTTTTCTGAAAATCGCATCTCTGATGTCGGAAAATGCTTCAAGCAGAACATGCAGGACAACAAAGGCAAAGACACCCATCGTCAGGAAGATCAGGCCTATTTCAGCGTAGTGAGGGATGGGACCCGCGGGTTTATGGGTGATAGCGGGTATAAATTTTTCATTTGCGCCTTTGTGACATTTCCCGCACGTTTCAAGTTTGTTCTTGCCGAAGACAGGGGAAGCGGGATCGTCCTTTGTTCTTATATCATGTGCATTGTGGCAGCTCGAACATACAGGGGCTCTCATATGACCAAGATGAAGTTTCCTGCCGTGAAAGCTTTCCTCGAAGCTTTCCATGACATTCTCTTCGAGACTGTATTTTTCTATTATTTTTTCATCCCCGTGGCATTTCCCGCATGTCTCGACCTGGTTCTTGCGGCTGACCCTGGAACCAGGGTCTGTTGATCTGGTTATGTAGTGCGGAGAGCCATGACAATCGAGGCAGAGGGCGCCATCTGTCTTGTTCTTCTCAGTTATGTTCCTGCCATGGACACTGTCAAGGACTTTCTTGTAAATATCTTCATGGCAGTTGTTGCATGCAGCAGCTGCAACAGGATCCACAGTATGTTTAGATGAAACTTTGGAAGAAACCGAAAGGACAGAAGAAGGCACTGGAGCGCTCGGTAAAGAGTGAGGGTTTTCAGAAAATCTCATATGGCAGTCAGTGCAGGACAGCGAACCATGTACAGAAGTGCGGAATCTGTCTGTGTCTACATTGAGTTCGATAAGTCTGCCGCCGGAAGTCTCTAACCTTCCTTTCATAGCGCTGTGGCACGCAAGACAGTTTGCTGATTCCTGGGGAAAACCATCCCTTGGGAGAAAGAGTGAAAGGAACAGCAAAGGTGCAACAAAAATCAAAAACTTTTTGTATGACATAAGCACCTCATAAAATTAATATAAAGCTATTACTAACGAATAGCCTGAGCAATCCAAGAAAAACTTCTTATTATGGATATCGTTGTTATCTAATAGATAAAATTATAATGTCTTTTATATTTATGATAATTAAAGATTATTTTTATTATATTTATAAAGAAATCTTTATGAAAAATTAATAGGTTATATAAACAAAATTTATCAATTTTGTCCAATTTAACTAATTTATAGATTTATTACTAAAATTTAATATATTTTTATAATGACGGACTAATTATTGAGGTTTAACTCTTCAATTTAGCGGCATACCCTATTATTGATATACCCGCCCTGTCGGCATTTTGTACTATTTCCTCCTTGCTCAGAAGAATGCTTTTTTTTGCCTCAACAGCAAGTACCCGGGCTTTTATCTCCTTCATGACCTTAAGGGTGTCTAAACCAACTACAGGCACATCGAATCTCATATCCTGCTGGGGTTTGCTGACCTTAACGACCACAGAGCCTTCTCCGGCGAGTCTTCCCCCCCTTCTTATCGCTTCATCTGTGCCTTCTATTGCTTCGATGGCCATAACAGCCTGATTTTTAACTACTACTGTCTGGCCTATGTCCAGTCTTCCTATTTCCTTGGCGATCTTCCAGCCGAATTCGATATCTTTCCATTCATCTTCTGAAGGCTTTCTGCTTGTTAAGACACCTTCAAATGTCAAAAGGCGGGAGCTGAAATCTGTTGTATTAAGAAGGCTTATACCATCTTTTTGAAGTTCTGCTGCTATTGCCAGAAGGATTGAATCATCGCTTCTGTCTTTAAGAGTGAAAAGCAGTTTAACAGCCCTGAGATCCGGCTTGATCTTGCTTTTATATAATAATGACTTTGGAACTTTCCCGGCCATGACAGCCTCTTTCACGCCGTTTTTTTTCAGGGTTTCGATTATCTTCCCCAGTTTGCCGACATTTATCCAGTGAATTTCATCAACAAATGAAGACAGAGAACTCTCTGCAAGAGGTTCGAGTCCTATCGCTATAACATGATACCCTTTTGATCGGGCTTCAGAGGCAACCGCCTTTGGAAGTTCGCCGCTGCCTGATATAAGTCCCAATTTTTTCACTACCGGCATATTCCGCGTTTGTTTTTCTCGATGAATTCAATGATGTGTCTAATCTCATCCGAATGCTGGATGTCTTCCTGCAGTTTTTTCAGGGCGTCTTTAAGAGTGCGTTTTTCCCTGAAGAGGATTTTATAAGCCTTCTTTATTGTATTGATGGCTGAGTCGGAAAAACCATGCCTTTTAAGTCCTATTGTGTTGGGGCCGAAAAGCTTGGCTCTCGCCCCTGATGCCACCATATAAGGCGGTATATCCTGGCCGATCCCGCTGAACCCTCCCACCATAGCATATCTTCCTATTCTTGTGAACTGGTGTATTGCAACCAGGCCGCCTATGACAGCATAATCCTCAACCTGTACATGCCCGGCAAGGGTTGCAGCATTTGCCATTATTATGTTGCTCCCGATCTTGCAGTCATGGGCAATATGTACATATGCCATGAGGTAGTTATTGTCGGCTATTGATGTAATCCCGTCACCGCCGACCGAGGCCCTGTGTATGGTTGTATATTCCCTGATAATGTTATTGTTGCCTATAAAAAGTTTTGTATCTTCCTTTTTGTATTTTAAATCCTGCGGGGGGAATCCGATGCTCGAAAAGGGATAAATGGCGCAATTTTCGCCTATCTCAGTGGACCCCTCAATAATTACATTCGAAATAATCTTTGTCCCTTTCTTTATCCGCACGCCTTTTTTTATGATGCAGAAAGGACCGATTTCCACGTCCGATTCAATTTCTGCCTTGCGGTCAACAATAGCAGCAGGATGAATTTTATTTTTCATTATTACTGATCTCCCTGTCTGTTACCATGGCGGTGAACTCTGCTTCTGAAGCCAGTTTATCTTCAACCATAGCGGTCCCTGAGAATTTCCAGACATTGCCTCTTTGCTGCGTTACCTTAATATCAATTTTGATCTGGTCCCCGGGTACCACAGGACGCCTGAATTTTGCCTTCTCAATGCTCATAAAGTATACGGATTTGCCTTCCATACCTGAACGGAAGGCCATAACGCCTGCAACCTGAGCCATAGCCTCTATTATCAGAACCCCCGGCATTATGGGCTCTCCCGGGAAATGTCCCTGAAAGAAGGGCTCATTAAAAGTAACATTTTTTATCCCTGTAACGCTTTCGCCCGGTTTAAGGTCAATAATTCTGTCAACGAGCAGAAAGGGATACCTGTGAGGCAAATATTTCATAATTTCAATGATATTCATCATTCAACATCCCCCTTTTCCAATCTATTTAGTCTTTCTTCAAGTTCTCTCAGTTTCCTGTTCATTTCCGGCAGTTTTGCAAACAATGACTGCGCCCTCAACCAGGTCTTATGCGGAATGGCGGGTGAGCCTGAATAAGCCCCTTTGGCTATATGGCCGGCCAAACCGGACTTGGCGCCGATCAATGTCCCTGATTCAATGTGTGTATGGTCTGCAATTCCAACCTGTCCTGCTATAGTCACAAAGCTTCCTATTTCACTGCTGCCGCCTATGGCGACCTGTGCAACAATCAATGATTTCTCTCCAATTCTCACATTATGTGCGATCTGAACAAGATTATCTATCTTTGTGCCTTTGCCGATAATTGTATAGCCTAAAGTAGCGCGGTCAATGGAGACATTTGATCCTATTTCCACATCATCTTCAATTATAACGCCGCCTACCTGTGGGATTTTATAGTGTTCTGATTTTTCGAATACGTAGCCAAACCCGTCAGATCCGATTACGGTCCCGGAATGTATAACAACCCTGTTCCCGATTGTTATCCCTTCACGGATAACAACATTCGGATATATCAGGCATTGACTGCCGATCTTTGTATTCTCACCAACAAAAACTCCTGGTAGAATAACAGTCCCATCTCCGACAGAAACATTATCAGATATAAAAGAAAATGGAAAGATTGACACATTGTTGCCGATGGTCGTTTTTTCAGAGACAAAGGCAGTATCACTGATGCCCGGCGCGAAGGGACGTGATGGATGGAAATACTCAATAGCTTTGGCAAATGCATAATAAGGATTGGATACCTTTAACTGTGTCATGTTTATGCCTTCAACAGGGTCTTTCACGATTACACATGAAGCTTGATTTGAGATCAACTCTTTAAGGAATTTCGGTGAGGAGATGAAGGTTATATCTCCTTTTCGGGCGTCTTTGATGCCCGAGACTCCGGTAATTTCTGTCTCAGGGTTACCAATAATTATCCCGCTTACACTATCAGCGAACTCTTTAAGTTTCATCGCTTACACTTTTTTGGTTATTGTGAAGAAAGCCTCCTTTTTCAGGAGGCTTATAAAGTGTAAAAAGATTATTAATATCAAATAGAAAAGGTTATTTCTTGCTTTTGGCCTTTGATTCATTATATTTCTTAATTACTTTTTCGGTTAAATCAATCTCTTTCCTGGAAAAAAGTATGAGTCCGTCTGCATTCTCGAGAATTATGGTAAAGCCTTCGTCCTGTCCGATCTTCTGTATAATCTCCCTTATCTCTTTAATGATTTCGCCGGTAAGTTCGCTCTCTTTTTTCTTGACTTCATTCTGGGAATCAGCGACAAGCCTCTGATACTCCCTGATTAATCGCTCCATCTCTTCTTCTTTGGATTTTCTGGCTTCCTGGGAAAGGACTGAAGATTGTTTTTCAAGATCCCCCTTCAGTTTTTCTATAGTTTTACCCTTTTCATCTAATGTGGACTGTTTTGACTTTATTAAAAATTCCAGGTCGGTCTTTGCTTTTTTGCCGGTATCAGACTCGTTCAAAGTCTTTACCAGATCCACGTAGCCAATTTTGAGTTCTTCAGCATAAACTGCCCGCACTGTAAAAAGCATAATAAAGACCAATAAAAATACCGTTTTTCTCATCTTTTGTTTTCTCCTTTGATGTTTTTAGAAAAAAGTCCCGAAGGCAAATTCAAATTTATTCGAGCTTTCGTCTTCTTTTCTGTCCAAATTATAACCCCATTCGAGTCTTACAGGACCGATCGGCGAAATCCATCTGATTCCTACTCCTGTAGTATACCTGAGACTGCCGAAATTTTTAAATTCATCATAAGAATTACCTGCGTCAAAGAAGACAAGTCCCTTGAATTTAGCTTCAGGGAAGATAGGGAAAATATATTCTGTATTGAAGATAAGTTCTTCAGTTCCTCCTATGACATCCCCTGTATCTTTATCTCTCGGCCCTGCTTCTCCATAGCCTAATCCCCTGATTGTATATATTCCTCCTACATAAAATCTTTCATAAAGGGGAAGTTCCTTGCCGAATATACCTGTTGCATATCCGAAACGGCCCCTCACCATAAAGGTTGTCTCCCCGATTGGGAAATACCAGCCGGAGTCCACCATCCCTTTAAAAAAGGCGGTAGACCCTCCTAACCCGGCGAATGTGAAATGCAATGAGTTTCTCGAACCTCTTGTCGGGTCAATATAGTTGTCTCTGGTATCCCTGACAATAGAAGGGTTGATACTGCTGGTTGTTTGCGTCCCTTCCTGTTCTTTTATTATTTTTGGTACATTGACAGCAACATTATAGACCGTTGCCCTCTCAAAATTATATCTGATGTCCGCGCTCCAGTATTCTGCGAATCTCTTCCCGAGGCCGACATAAAAGCCCAAAGCCTTCTTATCGTAATCTATGTATTCCCTGGTGGTTTTGTAAATGCCTGTTGAAAATGATACCGGTCTGTCCAGGAACCACGGGTCTCTGAAGGAAAGTTCGTAAAAAGAGCTCCTTCCGCCGAGTTCGCCTTTTATCTTTATATACTGCCCCCTGCCGAAGAGATTTCCCTGGGTGAGGTCGACTGTCGCAATAAATTTATCAATAGAACTATATCCCCCGCCGATACTCAAAAATCCGGTCGGCCTTTCTTTGACCTTGACATTAATATCCACGACTTTTTCTTCATATTTGGGTTTGGGCACCATCTCCACTGTTTCGAAAAAATTGAGGTTATTGATGCGTTCATAGCTTCTTTTAAGCTTGGAACTGTCGTAGATGTCACCCTCATCGAGCCTGACCTCTCTCCTTATAACCTTGTCCCTTGTTTTGGTATTGCCGGTCACCTCTATTCTTCCGATTCTGTACCTGTCGCCTTCTTCAATTTTCAGTATGATCTTAACGGTCTTGTTCGCATCATCGGGCTCCAGATCAGGCGTGACAGAAACAAGGGCATATCCATTTTCTGAATACAGCGTTGAAATCGCTGACATATCTTTTTCGAGAGCGCTTTTATTGAATACGCTGCCCTGTGAAATGCTTATTTTCCCCTTTATCGCTTCATTGTTGTAGGCCTTATTGCCTGTAAAATCTACATTCGAGACCTTGTATTGATCGCCTTCCGCAATTTTTATCAAAATAGTCATGCTTTTTTTATTCATATCCACATCAACTTCGGGTTCGGCAATGATAACCTTGATAAATCCATTATTAAAGTAAAGATCCTTTATTTTTTCTATGTCGCTTTCCATCTGATCTTTCTTGTAATATCCTGAAGATGTCACGAAAGAAAAAAGCCACCGTTCTTTAGTTTCCATCGTCTTCTTTATTTTTTTGGAAGAGATATGCTTGTTGCCTTCAATTATTATTTTTTTGATTTTGACCTTTGTGCCTTCATCGATTTGATATGTGAGGCTTACTTCGTCTTCAGAAATTTTATTTATTACCGGCACTACATTTGACAGCCAGTATCCCTCTTCCTCATAAAATTTACTTATTCTGGTCGCATTATCCTGAATAAGGACAGTGTCGGCAATTGATCCGGTGGTTATTGATATTTTTTCCTTTAATTCCGGGTCCTTGATCTCTTTATTGCCCTGGAATTCGATCTTGACAATTGTGGGTTTTTCCTTAACAATATAAATGAGTTTTATCCCGCCTTCAAAAGGCTCGATTTCGACCTTGACATCGTCAAAATATCCCATTTTAAAAATAGCTTTTATATCTTCATTGGTTTTATCCTGAGAAATAGGCTCCCCGATTTTTTGGGTGAGTTTGGATTTAACGGCGCCTTCTTCTATGCGCTTAAGCCCATGGATTTCTATTGCGTTGACCAATGGCAATTCCTGTGTATATGCAGTGCTGCATAATAGAAATACGAAGAGCAATAACATTGCTGTTTTACGCATTTTTTTCTCCTAAAGTATAGGTTATTCAGATATAAACTCGGTAAGTATAGCATTTATATATGGGGATATGTAAATAAAAAAATCGGCTGTGTTCGGGTTAAATCCCGGGTCAATAGAAAATCTAAATATAAGATGAATAAGTAATTATGATTTGCAGATTAATTTTTTTTATTTGACCATTAGCCAGAAGGTGTTTTAATCTGTGTAGCGTTTCCATTTCTATTTTAAGGCTACAAAAATCACAATAAAGGAGGATTTCTATGAAGAAGTATAATACGCCGTTGATTGACGATCTGGAAAAAGGTCCTTGGCCGAGTTTTGTCACAGAAATGAAAAAGGCAGCCAAGACCAATGAGATGGCCAATGATGCATTGGGACATCTCGAGAAATGTTACAGCACAAAGGTCGGCTACTGGAAGCATGGAGGCATAGTCGGCGTTCTGGGTTATGGAGGCGGAGTTATCGGGAGATATTCAGAAATCGGCAATGAATTCCCGGGAGTTGCGCATTTCCATACTGTAAGAATAAACCAGCCCAGCGCATTTTTCTATACCAGCAAGGCATTAAGAGAGATATGCGATATCTGGGACAAGTACGGCAGCGGTTTAACAAACATGCATGGCTCAACTGGCGACCTCGTGCTTCTCGGCACAAAGACAGAGGCGCTTGAGCCTATATTTGCAGAATATTCTTCACGCGGCTGGGACCTCGGAGGTTCAGGTTCTGCTCTCAGGACTCCGAGCTGCTGTGTAGGTCCTGCACGCTGCGAATGGTCGAATTATGATACCCTTGACCTTACCTATAATCTTACCCAGGAGTTCCAGGATGAGCTTCACAGGCCGACATTCTCCTATAAATTCAAGATCAAGTCATCAGGCTGCGCATGTGATTGCGTTGCAGCATTGGCCCGCGCTGACCTTTCGATCATCGGGACATGGAAGGGAAAGATCGCAGTTGATCAGGCCGAGGTTAAGAATTACGCAAAGTCTATGGATATAAATTCAGAGGTCGTAAGTATGTGCCCGACCCAGTGCATGAGTTATGACGGAAAAGAGCTCAAGATCAATGATGAGGAATGCAGCAGGTGCATGCACTGCATAACAAGAATGACAAAGGCCTTAAGGCCGACAGGTGAGAGGGGTGCGACACTATGTATGGGCAGTAAGGCGCCGATTGTTGTCGGTTCTTTGCTGTCATGGGTTGTTGTTCCGTTCATCAAGCTCGAGCCGCCGTATACAGAACTGAAAGATTTAATCCGCAAGATCTGGGATTGGTGGGATGAGAACGCAAAACCGAGAGAAAGAATCGGCGAGGTCATCGAGATGAAGGGCATGAGGTCATTCCTTGAGGCGATCGGCGTTGATCCCCAGCCGCAGCAGATCAAGGAGCCCAGAAAAGACCCGTTCATGTTCTATACTGACGCAGATATAGCATCCTACAAGGCCAAAGAGGCAGAAGAGAAAAAGACCGGAAAATACAGATTCTAATAAATTTTAAATTTAATATTTAAAGGAGGATATAAGAAAATGGCATTACCACAAAGACAGACAGACGTAGGCCCGCCTCATTTTAAACAGTTTTTGCCGCCGGTTATCGAGAAAAACTACGGCAAATGGAAATATCATGAGGTGCTTTCCCATGGACATATGGTACATGTAGCGGAAGGCGGAGACAAGTTGTGGACGGTAAGAGTTGCATCCCCGAGAATTTTGTCTACGGCCACAATCCGTGAGTTGTGCGATGTTGCGGATAAATACTGCGACGGATATTTCCGCTTCACAACCAGGAATAACGTGGAATTCCTCGTATCAGACGAAAAAAAGCTTGAGCCTCTCAGGAAAGAGCTGAAAGACCGCAACTTCAAGATGGGCGGAATAGGCGCAGGCATAACGAACGTTGTTCATACACAGGGCTGGGTGCACTGCCACGGTGCCTGTACAGACGCTTCCGGACTGGTCAAATCCATGATGGACGAACTCTTTGAGTATTTTGAGTCAAAGAGTCTCCCCAACAAGGTAAGACTCGCAGTAGCGTGCTGTGTTAATATGTGCGGCGCGGTTCACTGCTCGGATATAGCTGTTGTTGCTGTTCATACAAAGGTCCCCACTGTCAAACATGAAGACTTTAAAAATATGTGCGAGCTTCCGACGGTTATCGGATCATGTCCGACGCGTGCAATAAGCCCTGACCCGGCTACCAAAAGCGTTAAGATAAAAGAAGAAAAATGCATGTACTGCGGTAATTGTTTTACCGTATGTCCACCTATCAGCATCAAGGATCCTGAACGCGATGGTGTTGCTATAGTTGTCGGCGGCAAGATAAACAGCCTCAGGACCAATCCGAAATTCTCAAAGCTCGTCATTCCTTACATTTCGAACGAGCCGCCGAGATGGCCAAAAGTCGTGGCAGCGATCAAACATATCGTCGAGGTATATGCCTCGCATGCAAGGAAGCACGAGAGAATAGGTGAATGGATCGAGAGGATAGGCTGGGAAAGGTTCTTTAAACTGACCGGTATCGATTTCACATTCCAGTGCATCGACGACTTCACGTTCATGAGAGATACGTTGAGGACTGCATCAACATTTAAGTGGTAGTCGGGAGGCAGTATATATAAGGATTGATAGCTGGTGGTTGAGGTGAAAATTTTCCTCAACCACCGGCTACATGATACTAACTGCTAAAAAAGATGAGGTGAGAATTATGGAAAAAGAGGAATTAAAAGAAAAAATTTTTGCGTTCTGCCAGGCAGCAAAGGGAAAAAAGAAGCTGAAAGAGAAAGATATAATCAAAGGCGTATCAGCTGAACAGAATCTGCCTGCGGATGATGTAAAGAAAGCCCTTAGAGAGATGATAGAGGTAGGAAAACTGATGTATTCATACGGCGGCGGCGCGAGCTCTGTTGAAATCCCGAGCGAAGAGTACCTCAGGGAAAAAGGTCTGATAAAGTAAAAAAATCAAATTCTCGTTTGTTGTTATAAATCTGAACAGGGGGGGTATCCCCTCTGTTTTGTTTTAATGCAGGAACAATCTAATCTCTTTCCATGACAGTACATCTTTTAATCATTTCAATAATAAAAGACAGCCATTCCACAATCAGCAAAAATATACCTTCGGGATATAATCAAATTCAGGTTAACCCACCAGTTGCAAAACATGTTCCTGATATGGAAGGCAGATGTGATGGAAAAGGGCTGCCATCAACACCTTACAGCCTTGTAGGCGATAATTTGAACTGACCCAAAAGCGATAAT
This sequence comes from Nitrospirota bacterium, assembly GCA_040753635.1. Taxonomy (GTDB): domain Bacteria; phylum Nitrospirota; class Thermodesulfovibrionia; order Thermodesulfovibrionales; family UBA6898; genus JBFMDL01. Next base: position 12,643 of record JBFMDL010000085.1, read on the forward strand.
TTCGGGACAGCGAGTTAAGGTGGGAAGGCGCACGAGTCCGAAGCCTGTCGTTTTTAAGACAAGCCTGCCTGGAATCGATATATTTGGG
>JBFMDL010000086.1:0-12522 GCA_040753635.1 Nitrospirota bacterium
AAACAAAAGTTGTCTCACATATGCGCAAGCTGCAGAAATTGCCGGAGCGAATCAAAAAATACTTCAAACACCCAAGGATAAAATATGCAGCCTAAGTTCCACTATTCAATTGCCGGGTTAATAATATAAATTTACTTTTAATAACGGCCTATTAAAAGGCTAACTCACTATCTTATTATATATCCAACCTATCAGGGTTGCGCTTATGAGACCGTCGATAAAACCGTAAAAAAGTCCCAGGAAACTGCCTACAGGAGATATGCTATAGCCCGGATATATGGATTGCGCAAGCACTTCAAGAAAAAGTTTGCCGTATCCTGTAAAGTACGAAATCCAGGTGGTTATAAAAAGCAAACCACCCCATACTGAACCGAGCGCAATGCCCAGTGCAAACGGTTTAAGCTTCATGACCCCTCCATTTCGTGTAAAAAATACAAAATATCAGCGCTCCGGACGCATTTGCTGCCATGTCACCGAAAGAAAATGACCGGTATGGCATAAAATGCTGCAGGATCTCCATAAAAACACCATAAGCTGAGGCGATGATGACAGACAGATATACTGCCCTGATATTCGATATCCTTATCGCAAAATATCTATAGAATAAAATTGCTCCGATGCCGTAGAAAACAAAATGCACCACCTTGTCAAGCGGCATATCTGTCTGAGGCCCTGATACAGGAAGAAGCGAAAGAACAAGAGTAAGAATGAGCCAGATTATTAAAAGCATTTAATCTCTCGACAGGCTTCTGTCATAGAGTTCTTTTTTGCTCAGACCGTATTCCTCGGCAATCTGTTTCACGGCATCTTTTCTGCCGAGACCTTTTTTTATAAGTGATTTAATCTCAATTATTGCATCCTCTATGTTATGCCTGTTTTCCTCGGGCCGTCCCTCAACCACGATCACATATTCTCCGGCTATCTTTGAATCCGCAAGGCGTCCGAAAATTTCAGATATGCTCCCTCTAAGTATTTCCTCATATATCTTTGTCAATTCTTTTACAAGCACCGCCTTTCTTTCTCCGAATGTTTCTTTCATTTCAGCGACGGTATCGAGGATCCTGTGAGGCGCTTCATATATAACAAGAGTCCTTTGCTCAAAACTCAGTTCCTTCAAGACCTTCTGCCTTTGAGTCCGCCTCGCAGGGAGAAAACCGCAAAAAATGAAATTTTCTGTTGAAAATCCTGATAAAGAAAGCGCAGCTACAAACGCTGTCGGACCCGGGACCGGCACAATATCGATTCCGGCCTCAATCGTTTTTTTTATTAAAACATTTCCCGGATCCGATATCCCCGGAGTGCCTGCATCGGATATCAGAGCTACAGATTGACCAGAATCAAGCTTTTTAATAACTTCTTCAGACTTTACTTTTTCTTTCTCCCCCCAATAGCTTATCAGCGGTTTGGTTATGCCGTAATGATTCAAAAGCTTGAGCGAATGCCTTGTGTCCTCTGCAGCAATTACATCAACCTCTTTTAAGGTCCTGAGCGCCCTGAAAGTTATGTCTTCGAGATTTCCTATCGGTGTTGAAACAATATAGAGTATGCCTTTCACTGCACATTCAGCATCTTTCTGAGCTTTCTGTCGGTCTTAATGATCTCATCTGCATCATCGCCTGTTAGCTCCCATGTATATTCATGTTTCGCGGTTCTCCTCAGTTTGATCCTGACAGGTTTTTTAGGCTTTATCTGCTGCAGTTCGGATTGCTTTTTTATCTGGAAACCGTCTTTTTCAACTGAATAGGCAGCAGGCGCAAAAAACAACAACGAGATTGCAATCAAAAGAATATTCAATTGTCTCATCAGTAAATCACGCCCTTCTCAGCCTTGAATGACTTGATCGTAGAAGTAGTCCATCCGATGTCAAAAGACTGGCCGCAGTTAGGACATACAAGTGCTATCTTCACCTTACCTTTTAATCTTTTGAAAGTGACATGGAACCCTTTCTGATACTCACAATTCACGCAAACCCTGAAGTCTTCCATCAATAACTCCTGTATTTATTTGTTATCGGAAACCGCCTGTCCCTGCCAAATGCCCTGGCAGTTATTTTGATACCGGGCGGAGCCTGCCTCCTCTTGTATTCGCTTCTATCTATCATGCTTATAACTTTCTTTGTGCATTCGATCTCACAGCCAACCTTTACTATATCCTCAAAACACATTTCATCTTCAATATATGCCTTGAGGATCGGGTCAAGCACCGGATACGGCGGGAGTGTGTCACTGTCTTTCTGGTCCGGCTTGAGTTCCGCTGTAGGCTCTTTCCATAATACTCTTTCCGGGATTACATGGCCTTTTACTGCTGAATTCCTCCATTTGCATATATCATATACAAGCGTCTTTGGCACGTCTTTTATCACTGCAAATCCGCCCGCCATATCACCATAAAGTGTAGCATAGCCAACGCTCATTTCCGACTTATTGCCTGTGGTAAGCACAAGCCATCCGAATTTGTTAGAAAATGCCATGAGCAGGTTGCCTCTTATCCTTGCCTGGAGGTTTTCCTCGGTGGTATCATTATCCCTGCCTCTGAAACTCTTATCAAGCGCACCGAGATATCCTGTGAATATGTCATCAATCGGTATCTCGATTATTTTTATACCGAGATTCTCTGCAAGCTGGAGAGCGTCTTCCCTGCTCTCTCCCGAAGTATACCTCGAAGGCATGAATAGCCCGTGCACATTCTCACTGCCGATTGCATCAACTGCTATTGCAGCAACCAGCGACGAATCAACACCACCGCTGAGGCCAATTACAACCCCTTTAAACCCGTTCTTTCTGACATAGTCAGAAGTCCCCAGGATTAGAGCTTTATATATTTCTTCCTCTTTCCCTGACTTCTTCGCAACCACGGGTTTTTTAAAACCCCTTCCGGCCGCATGCCAGGGCGAAGGTATGCCGAACCTCCTGACTGTCCCGGCATGTTTGGGCGCCTTGATCTTCCGGGTTATGCCGGACTTTTTACGAAATCTCCTTATCTCCTCAAGATCGATATCAAAAACCATGAGGTCTTCACTGAACTGTTTCCCTCTTGCGATCAGTCCTCCTGTATGGTCATAGACCAGACTGAAGCCATCGAATACGAGTTCGTCCTGTCCTCCTACGGTATTGAGGTAGGCAATGATGACCCTCTCTTTCAACGTCCATTCAGTAATGATCTTCTCCCTCTTCTCAGGCTTTCCCCTCTCATAAGGCGATGCATTGATATTTATAATAACCTCAGCGCCCGAACTTGACATCAGCGGCACAGGCCCTTTGCTGCTCCAGATATCCTCGCATATGCTGATACCGATTTTTGAACCGTGAAAATCATATATGCCGACGCTTTTCCCCGGTCTGAAATATCGGTATTCGTCGAATACGCCGTAATTCGGCAGGAGCATTTTGTGGTATTTATCGATTATCTCGCCGTCTGAGATTACAGCTGCTGCATTAAAAAGGCCTCCCTTTTCACCGGAATCAACAAACCCCACTACAGCAGTAATCCCGTATACCCTGGAACTGATATCACTAATCGCTTCAATATTGTCAGAAATGAACTGGGGCTTCAGAAGGAGGTCTTCCGGAGGATAGCCGGTCACAGCGAGCTCAGGGAAAGCAACTATATCCGCTTTTTGCCTTTTAGCCTTTCCGATATAACCTATTATTTTTTTGGAATTCCCGGAAAGGTCGCCGACAGTAGAATTTATCTGCGCAAGCGCCAGTCTTAATAACTTCATATATTCCGTCCTTTAACAATAATAAGAAAAAGGATGCTGTTTGTAAAGTATTACATTTAGTCTGTAAAAAAGCATTTAAGTCCTGATAAACTACAACATGGGGCATTGGAAGGATAACATATATTTTATTCTCGTGGAGCCTAAAGAATCAGGCAATATAGGAGCCGCAGCAAGGGCGCTAAAAAATACGGGGTTCAAGAACCTCTGTCTTGTAAAACCTCCTTCCAGGATTACCGATGAAGCCCGATGGCTTGCATGTAACGCACTTGATGTTCTGGAATCTGCTCAAATTTTTAATGACCTAAAGGACGCAATAAATGACAAATCAATCGTTGTTGGCACAACAAGAAGGACAGGAAAAAGGCGCGGACTGATTGTCCCGGTAGAAGCTGAAACCGGAAAGATATTTGAAGCGGCTGCACATAACAACAAGATCGCCATACTTTTCGGCAGGGAATCCAGGGGTCTTTTCAATAAGGAGGTTGACGAATGCGGGTTTCTTCTCACAATCCCGGGCAGTAAAGATCAACCGTCTTTTAATCTTGCGCAGGCTGTTTTAATTGTTGCATATGAACTCTCAAAGACAGAACACAGGACGCCGGACAGGGGGACAGAAAGTATTCGCCTGACTAAACATGGAGATATATCTTCACTTTATGCCAGAATAGCCGACACTCTGAAGCTGCTTGATTATATCCCGAGGGGCAACAGGAACCTCGAAACCAGGATAATGCGGAACCTCAAACATTTTATAGGCCGTGCAGGACTTACAGACTGGGAATTAAAGATGCTCCACGGGATATGCTCGCAGATAGGAAAGAAGATAAAGGATGGAGAAGGTGAGAATTTCGTCCCCATAGAAGTGCTGCGGAAGATGATGAAATAATGGATTTATGGCAGCGTGCAACTTCAAAACCTGCTATAATGGTGCATATTTTGAATATTATCGGCCGTCGTATAGCATTTATACAATTCAGGAATATTTAGAATCTAAGCCTGACTTAAAAGTAACCGGATAAACCTATGGCAAAAATACATTACAGGAAGAGGTTTTTAAAAGGGCTTTTCATCGCATTAAGGATACTGCTTTCTTACAGGCTCCTCAACATCATCAGGGTTCTTATTTCTTCCGACCGGCATGCCTTATATCTTAAGAGGCTCCATAAAAAAAACGCCTCCATGATAAGGGTAAAGGCTATAGAGATGAAGGGTGTAATGATAAAGGTTGGACAATTCCTGAGTTCCAGGGTAGACTTTCTTCCTGATGAATATATTTCGGAACTTTCACAGCTGCAGGACCAGGTCCCTCCTCATGACTACAACGAGATACGAAAACAGATAACCGATGCGCTCGGTGCCAGCCCCGAAGATATCTTTTTAAGTTTTGATGAAAAGCCGATAGCAGCCGCTTCTCTCGGCCAGGTCCATGCAGCAGTCCTGAAAAACGGCCAGAAAGTTGCTGTGAAGATCCAATACCCCGAAATAGACAGGATAATTGAGACAGACATTAAAATGTTCGCCATACTCGTGAAGCTGATGCGCGGCAGATACGGCATGATAAATCTCGATATTCTCCATGAAGAGTTCTCCAGAATAATAAGGGCGGAACTGGACTACATTCAGGAAGGCAGGAATGCCGAAAGGTTCCTGAAGAATTTCCAGGACGACGAAAGGATAATAATACCTCCGGTAAAATGGGACTATACCACGGAAAAAGTCCTGACCCTCGAATATGTTGGCGGCATAAAGATTACAGAATGCGATGCCGTAAAGGCATCGGGCATTGACTGCAGGGAGGTAGTGAACCTGCTTGCAGAGGCATATTCAAGGATGATCTTCATACACGGCTTTTTCCACGGGGATCCGCATCCAGGGAATATCTTTGTCATGGAAGGACCAAGGCTGGTCTTTGTCGATTTCGGCATGGTACAGGCAATACCTGAATTTATCAAGAGGGAACTCCGTAAATTTGCAAATTCCATAGTCGAAAGGAATGTGCCAAAAATAATAGAATCCATGGAGCACATGGGATTCATTATTGAAGGGGCGGATTACGGCGCCTTGATGGAAGTAGCTCAATCTTTGATTGACAAATACAGGGACATAACACCATCTGAACTCAAGGCGCTTACAGTGGATGACATTTCCGAAGAGATAGAAAACATTATCAACATAATTAAATATATACAGATTCCTAATAATTTCATACTCCTCGGACGGACTATAGGCATATTGAACGGAATCTCTTTCAGGCTTAATCCCGAGATAAATATCATAGAAATCGGAAAACCTTATATTAAGGAATTTCTGAAAGGAACCCGTGAAGAACAGAAAAAACAGCTCTTTGTCACCCTGCGGGAAAAAGCATCCAATTTATGGGGATTGCCTTCGCAGCTGAACGAGTTTCTGGCAAAGGCGAACAGAGGGGAATTGTCATTGAAACTTGCGAAATCCGAGATGCAGGAGATCACAGGCCAATTCCGTACAATGACAAATGTGATGATGATGGTTATCCTTACGGTAACGACCGCAGTTTCATCTTTATTCTTTTTTCTGCTGGGCAGCAAAATACTTTCGATGATTGCCGCAGGCAGTGCAGTTGTGCTTGGATTGCTCTCGGTCTTCAGGCTCATGAAAGATTAGGCTCAATTACATATAGGCTCACATCTACCCAAAATAATATTTTTATATGTCTGTATAATCCTTATAAAAGTAATAAGATGAAGATTAATTTTAAAGCAGAGACATAAATGCCTTCAAAGTCTTTTAATTTCAACAGGATTTTATCGTATGACATGTTGAAATCCTCAGAAGTTATCCTAATAATTTTATGCATGTCAAGAATTTCATCATGTCATGAACAAGGTGTTGCTGCAAAAGACTTTTCAGGCATCCATGTCTCTGCTGAACGCATTTCTCGGGTTATTGCGTTTACCCCGTTTAGAGACTTCTGTCTCTAACGGGGTTTATTCGGCGTTCGGCCATTTTTAAAAATTTTTTGGACAGCAATGATACAGGCTATATAATATATTTATGAAACATACCGGTTCTAAAACATACACCATGAGAGGAGTTCTTCTATGTGTAATATAGAATTTGACGAGATCGGTCCCCAGAAAGTCCTTCACCTTTATTCATCAAAAAATAATTTTAAAGCGCTGGTCGTTGTTGATAATACGGCGCTCGGCCCATCCATAGGCGGGGTGAGGGTTTCACCGTCTGTAAACCTTACAGAGGTCACAAGGCTTGCAAGGACAATGACCCTGAAAAACTCCATCGCCGGACTTCCGCACGGAGGCGGGAAGGCGGGGATAATCTCCGATCCCAAAAATCCGGATATCGAACATCTCTTCAGGATTTTTGCAAGACAGATTAAAGAGCTCCATGATTATATCCCCGGGCCCGATATGGGAAGCAATGAAAAGGCCATGGCATGGGTTTACGATGAGATAGGAAGGGCTGTCGGCCTTCCTGAGGAGATAGGCGGCATACCTCTTGACAAGCTCGGGGCAACAGGCTTCGGCATAGCAGAATGTGCGGAGGTCTCATGTCCTTTTGCCGGGATCAAGTTGAAAGATTCAAAAGTGGCCATTCAGGGTTTCGGGAGCGTAGGTAAGGCCGCGGCAAGGTTCCTGTCAGGAAAAGGCGCCGTTATAGTAGCTGCAAGTGATACAGGCGGCGCCATTTACAATCCTGAAGGGTTGGATATTAAAGGGCTCATCGAGACTAAAGAATCCGGAGAAAGTGTAGTCAACTATAAGAAAGGAAGCATCAAAAAATCAGAAGATCTGTTTTCCCTTGACTGCGATATACTCGTGCCGGCTGCTACCCCGGATGTTATCAACAGGGATAATGTCGATTCTATCAAGGCCAAACTGATACTCCAGGGAGCCAATATACCTGCAACTGAAGAGGCAGAAGACATTCTTCATAACAAAGGCGTCCTTTCCGTGCCTGATTTTATTGCAAATGCCGGAGGTGTTATCATGGCAGCTATGGAATATGCAAAAAAGACGGAAAAGGATTCATTCGAGGCTATAGCAACGCGGATAAGGACAAATACAAGGCTGATACTCGAAAAATCCGGAAGAGAAAAAATAATGCCGAGGAAGGCAGCGGTCGAGATCGCAAAAGACCGGGTATTAAAGGCAGAGGAATACAGGGAATATTAAGAAGTAATTATTGTCATCTTTGCATCGAGGATAATTGCCCCTTCAGGATACAGGGCTACAGGGTTCAGATCTAACTCCTTGATCAGGCCGGATCCCATTAACTCAGAAACTACAACAATAATCTTTAAAAGGGCATTGATATCAGCAGCAGGCTTTCCTCTGTACCCTTCAAGAAGCGGATATCCCCTGATCTGTTTTATCAGCCTGAAGGCATCTTCTACTGAAATGGGGGCAAGCCCGAATGCAACATCCTTGAACAGCTCTACAAAAATGCCCCCTATTCCGAACATCACAACAGGGCCGAACTGCCTGTCTGTAACCCCTCCGACTATAACCTCAAGACCATCAGGAGCCATCTCCTCCACAAGCACTCCCTCGGCATGAGTTATTCCCAAAAGCTCTGAAACCGCATTGTACAGTTCATCCCAGTTTTTCAAGCCCGTTCTGACACCCTGCACATCACTCTTTGATGTTATCTTTGTTGATGAGACCTTTGCAACAAGAGGGTATTTAATATCCGGCAGTGAAGAAATCTCTTCTTTGCTTTTTATAAATCTACCCAACGGTACAGGCAAACCCGCCTCTTTCAAAAGACCTTTAACCTCGTGTTCGAGGTATGCTGTTCTTCCCTTATTCTTTTCTATGAATTCCTTTATCATCTTTGTTTTTACAGATTTTTTATCAAATCATTATATCAATTAAGAGAAGAATTAACATATTTGGGATACACGTGGTTCATTGAACCATTATACAAATAAGTGTTATATTTATCGAGAAAAGCCAAAGGAAATATTTTTCAGTGTCAATACTATATATAATATGCAATTAGAATATCCAACAAAGCATATTAGTTCAAGGATCCTTCATAAACCAATTTCCCATATCATATTAATCGCTATCATTGGTTTTCTGACTTACTCCAACACCTTCCATGTCCCTTTTAATTTTGATGATACGTCTAATATTGTTGACAATTATAAGCTGAGAAATCTAAATTTTTTCTGGCCACCGTCAGGATCAAGATGGTTTGGATTTTTGACATTTGCCTTGAATTATCATTTCGGAGGCATGGATACAGTTGGTTATCATATTGTTAATCTCATAATCCATATCATCAATGCTCTGCTTGTCTACTGGTTTGTAGTGCTTACATTTAAGACATCTTATTTTTTAAAAATTACACAATCCCCCCATCCCCCCTTTACTAAAGGGGGGCAAGGGGGGATTAATTTAATCGCTTTATTTTCGGCTCTCCTTTTTGTTTCCCATCCAATCCAGACACAGGCAGTAACATACCTTGTTCAGAGATTTACCTCTCTTGCTACTTTCTTTTATCTCTTGTCACCTGTCATGTATATCAATTGGAGACTCAGAATTCAGAACTCAGAACTCGGGGAACAAAGAATAGAAAAAAAACAAAATATTTTTAATCTGAAATCTGGCTTCTGGTATCTGGCATCTCTCTTTTTCACCATCCTTGCTATGATGACAAAGGAAATCTCATTCACACTGCCTATTGTTACTACATTTTATGAGTTTATGTTCTTTGATGGAAAGACTAAAAAAAAGATCTTATTTCTAATCCCGCTCCTTCTTACAATGCTCATCATCCCATTAAATATGATTGGAATAGATAAACCCATAGGAGATGTAATCGGAGAACTAAGAGAGGCAACTCAAGAAACAGAGGAAATCCAGAGATGGAGTTATCTCTTTACACAATTCAGGGTAATTGTTACATATATAAGGCTTTTATTTTTGCCGATTAATCAGAACCTTGATTATGACTATCCTGTATTTCATTCATTCTTTGACTCAAAGGTATTTCTGTCCTTCCTGTTTCTTTTATTAATCTTGGGTCTTGGTATTTATCTCCTTTATCGTTCACATTTAAAGGTTCAGAAATTTAAAGGTTCAAACAATCAATATTCTACCTTTAAACCTTCAACCCTTAAACTAATTTCTTTCGGCATTTTGTGGTTTTTCATAACCCTCTCAGTTGAATCATCTATTATTCCCATAAGAGATGTAATCTTTGAACATAGGCTATATCTGCCGAGTGTTGGAATTATAGTTGCATTTGGCACAGCCGTATTTTACGCATTCGATTATCGAAAAATAAAAAATGTAACTCGCATCTTGCCTGTCATCATAATAGTTCTTCTTAGCATCTCTACATTTACAAGAAACCTTACATGGAAAGATGGGATAACACTTTGGGAAGATGTTGTTAAGAAAAGTCCTTTGAAGGGTCGCCCTCATTATAACTTAGGACTAGTTTATAAAGAACACAATCGCTATGAAGATGCTATAAAAGAATTTCAGACCGCAATCAAGCTTAATCCAAATATTACAGATTCATATAGCAGCTTAGGTGTAGTTTATGCAATACAGAACCGCTATGAAGATGCTATAAAAGAATTTCAGACCGCAATCAAGCTTAATCCGGGATCTGCCGCAGCACATAACAACATAGGAGTCGTTTACAAAAAACAAGGGCTTTATGAAAGTGCAATAAAAGAGTATCAAATTGCTATGAATCTTAACCCTTACTTTGCTGATCCGTATAACAATATTGGCGTAATTTATGAAATACAAGGGCGTTATGAAGACGCATTAAAAGCATATCGGACAGCTATAAAATTTAAACCTGAGAATGCCGTATTACACAATAATATAGGAATTGTTTACTTAAAATATGGGCTACATGAAGATGCAATAAGAGAATTCCAGATTGCCATAAAACTTAGGCCTGATTATACCGATGCACTTTATAATCTCAGCACGATTTATAAAAAGCAAAGACATTTTAATTCAAAATAAATACTCCACGAGTTTTAGCCGTGGAGTATTTATTTTATTTTCAATATATATTTGTACAGAAATTGCTTTGCATTAGCCTGCGGTGTACGCCAGGAAATGACGCTGTCGGTCACGCATCAGGCCACTGGGCATCCTGCAGAGACTGTCGAAAATCAAAGGTTATGGACATATAATCGGATCAAAATTTTCATCATATGTTCCAAAACACTTGAGAAATCCTCCATTTATTATTCCATCTTTTTTGAGTTGCGAGTGCGCAACATAGGCGGTACCGCCATTACCGAACACTCCATTCAGCAGAGATGTATAAATATTAAGTGTGCCATAGTCGTTGTGAACGGATTGACCCTCTCCATCCGCTATTACATTTTTCATAAAGATTGATGAATTACTACCGTGAATGGCTATGCCGGTAACGCCCACAGCGCTTGACGTAACATCTGATAATTCAGCCAAACCGCTTCCAACATAGATGCCCACACATTGGTCGCTGCCGTTTGATGCTTCAGCCGTTACATTTGAGATTTTTAAATAAGTTCCGAGATTACTCCTAACAGCCTTCACCTGCCTGCCGTCTGAAGCTATGGCAGTAGTATTTCTGAGATTTACTATACAGGGGCCGGCGGCTTCAATTGCGAAATTGGAGCCACTGTTTACCCCAATGCTTTTTGCGGTCACATTATTAATTGTAACTGCTGCACCAGAAGAACAATTTATCCCTATAGATCGAGACGACCCTTGGCCGTCGATCACGACAGTTAATGATCTTATCTCCGCGCTTCCTGCAACATTATTTAAACTGATAACTCCTTCTCCATATAAGTTCGAACTTGTATAAGTTCCATCTATTGTAGTCAAATCTTCGCCGAATCCTTCTATATCTACATAATCTTTCATTTTAATCATATTCCATGTATAGTAAACGCCGGGCATTATTTTCAGCAAACAAGGATTAGAGCTTGATGGAATACCACACCAATTATCGAGATATTGCATAGCAATCAAAGGGTTTGTATAATCGCCGCCGCTTTGCGCAACTACGGCTACTTTTGCATATTTTTCAATTTTAGCCCTTGATATCGGCCCTGCAATCTTTTCATCTGTCACTGCCCCATCCTGAATATGCCCAGTTTTAATTCCACTTCCTGTGTTTGTATCCTGTCCGCTTGTACCATCAGCTTCTTTGATATGCTGCGACAAGACACCGTCATTAAAAATTGGGGGGTAACGTCGCCCCAAATACAAAAACATTTGAGTTAAACAGCGAAAAACATATTAGAACAATAGCAAAAATCAAACTGAACCTATTTATCTTCATTGTTATTTTCTCCTTATTTTTTAAAATGATTTATAGATTTCCAATCCCTTTGGGCTCGCATTGAAAAATAACAAACTATTTCAGGGTGGAACACCAGACAGAATACACGGGTCCTTATTCTTGGGATACAAAACAAATCCCTCGCGAGTTGGATGTGGGATTATTTGAAAAGAAAATTCTTTTAAAGAAGAGCAATACTGACTGATTGAGCAATATCAAGGTCAGATTAATCAGAAAAAAAGATACATATTGCAGAATGAACTCTCTTTCCAAGAACTCCCCCCATCATGGAACAGCGTAAATTATGTTATATATCGATATTTTCTATGTCAAGAAAATTACAGAAGGTGTCATTTAAGAATTAAAAGTGGACACCTGATTTATCGTGATAAAGATCAGCACACCCTTGAGTGGCAATACTGTATTGTCATTCTGGCTTGTCCAGAATCTTTCTTATGAGAAAAGGTCAAAGAAAACCAACGGCAAGA
>JBFMDL010000087.1:0-12343 GCA_040753635.1 Nitrospirota bacterium
TGTTTTATCAGGGCATCTTCACAGAAGGTGAGACAGTTCTGGGGGAGGCGGTCAAAAAGGCATTCGAAAAATATAATGCCATGTACGGCAGTTCATACATACCTTATATTTACAACCTCCAGGGCGATCCGGCCCTGAGATTTAAATGAGGGAAAATGGAATCAGTTAATGGGTTCTTCAAACAGATCTTCAAAGTAAATGGAGAGATTGTATCCCGCGAAATCGCAGGGGAAACATTTTTGGTCCCGATCAGGGGGAGACTTGCTGATATGCAGTTCATTTTCTCCTTAAACCCTGTTGCCGAATATATCTGGAAGCAACTGGATGGACGGAACAGCCTGGAAGAGATACGCAATCTTGTCATTGAGGTTTTTGATGTTGAAAAACAGGATGCTGATTCAGACATAAGGGAATTCATAGAAGAACTGTTAAAATCAGGTTTAATTACAGGGGTGAGTTAGATTTGAAGAGATCACAAACAACATGGCTCAGTGATAAAGAATATCTTGAGCAGTTCAATAATAAGACTGTCCGGAACCGGGTGCCGGTTACGGGCAGTCTTGAACTCACATCCAGGTGCAATCTTAAATGCGTCCACTGTTATCTCGGGTCGCAGCGGCGTCGGGACCATGCACTAAAAGAAATGAACACCGGCCGGATATTGTCCATCCTTGACGAGGTCACGGAAGCCGGGTGTCTGCGCTTTCTCATAACAGGTGGTGAACCGCTTTCAAGGAAGGACTTCCCGGAGATCTACAGACATGCCAAGGAAAACGGTCTTTTGGTGACTGTCTTTACAAACGGCACATTAATAACAGAGATGATCGCCGAGATCTTCGAGGATCTTCCTCCGCAGGCTGTTGAGATAAGCCTGTACGGCGCTACAGCCGAAACATATGAGAAGATTACGAGGGTCAAAGGGTCTTACGGAAAATGCATGGACGGCATCGAACAGCTTTTGAAACGGAACATAAACCTGCATCTTAAAACTGTTCTTATGTCTCTGAACAAACATGAGCTTTACGCCATGGAAGGCTTTGCGAGAGAATGCGGCGTCAGGTTCCGTTTTGATGCGGCAATATTCCCGTGCTTCAACGGCGATATGACCCCTCTCACCTTCCGTGTTCAGCCTCAGGAAGCGGTCGAGAAGGAATTTTCGGATTCAGAGAGGCTCAGACACTGGAAAGAATATTTTGAGAGGGCGCAAAAGCATACAATACCCGACACCCTTTATAACTGTGGAGCCGGAGTCATCAGTTTTCATGTAGATTCTGACGGCAACCTGAGCCCTTGCCTGATGACATCAAGTCCAAAATACGACCTGCTGAGGGGGAGGTTTACCGAAGGCTGGGATAATATAACCCATGGCATCAGGGAAAAAAAGACAGGCGCTGACTTTGCTTGCGCGAAATGCAACAAAAGATCTTTATGCGGTTTTTGTCCTGCTTTCTTCGGACTCGAAAATGGCGCCGAGGATATTTGTTCCGAGTATCTCTGCGCTATAGGGGAAAACAGATTTAAAATACTTGCGTTAAACGGGGTGACTAATGGAACACAATAAAAATGGGGAAAACAATAAGAAACCATACGAAAAACCAAGGATCAGGATCATAGAACTCGCGGCAGAAGAAGTATTGGCGCCGAGTTGCAAAACTCTGGGCGGCGGCGGGTCATTGCCTGTTGCGATCCCTTGTAATGCTACAGGCTGTTCAGGAATAGGGTCGTAGAAGGGCTTGCTGATTATGCCGAATCCGGGAAATTACGGGATCCGTAACCGATGAATATGCAGATTGCAGGCGTCAAATTTTCTCTTTCTTGCCGGCAACCGGTAACGCTGAATGATCCCGAACAAAAATACCGGCCGTTTTTTGTAAATACCGGTACCGCAATCGACTCAATTGACATTAACCTTGAATTGAAGAATTTGCCCGATACCGGGAAAATGACAAGGATATTTGACAGTCTTCAGTCATGGTCATTGTTTCTTGATGGAGATGACTATTTCTTCGAATATAAACCCCCGTCGTTTAATGAACCTTTCTGGATTGCCCGTTTGCAGAGCACATCTGAAAGGGCAACAGTTCATTGCGGAGAGGCATTGATAAACCGGAATGGGTGCAATCCCGCGGTTACAAATCCCCTCTGTTATCCGCTTGATCAGCTTTTGCTCATGTACATACTTGCCCGCAGGGAAGGGGGTTTGATTCATGCCGCCGGTATGAGATTAGATAACAGAGGCTTTGTATTTCCCGGCCGGTCAGGCGCTGGCAAGACTACACTGTCACGTCTGTTACTCTGGCATAATAATATCGGGATGCTCAGTGACGACCGCATTATAATCAGAAGGATAGATAACGCTTTCAGGATATTCGGAACTCCATGGGCTGGTGAAGCGGGTATAGCAGGGAATGAAAATTCACCCCTTTACGGGATATTTTTTTTACATCATGATTCCGGAAACAGGATCAGGGAGATAAAACCTGCAGCGGCGTTGAAAAAACTTCTCCCGGTGGTTTCCATCCCGTGGTATGATGAAAAAACCATGTCCGATATTCTTTTTTTCTGCGGGGATCTGGTTTCACATGTCCCTGCATATGAATTTTATTTTAAACCCGACAATGAGGCAGTGCATTTCCTTGAAAAATTTATCTCATCATAATAAACAGGAAACTGAAAAACAGGAAATTTTCACATCGAAAGGTTTTCAGCTTGAGAAACTGCAACTCTTTGAGGAAATCCTGTCAGGCGGTTCAAGCCTGCGCATCAGGGTAACGGGCAAAAGCATGTTCCCTTTTTTGAGGGGAGGGGAGATACTCACTATCAAAAAAGTTCCGTCTTTCTCATTAAGAAAAGGCGATCTCATTTTTTTTAAGAACATATACGGATATCCTCTTCTGCACCGTATCATTAAAATCAGGGAATCATATGACAAGACCTTTATTTTTTTTACAAAAGGCGATGCCCTGGGATCTATTGATGAGCCTGTTGAACAGAACAAAGTTCTCGGAAAGGTCTGTAAGATAGAGAAGACTTATCCGGATACATTGATAAAAAATATGGATATGGGATCTCATTTCTGGAGAAATATTAATCTTTCAATCGCCCTTGCGCACCGGTTATATGGCAATTTAAGCAGAATTAAAATATTCGCATATCGTATGCTGATCTCGAATCTCTTTAAATAGACCCACCAGCTGCAAAACATGTTCCTGATATGGAAGGCGGATGTGATGCAAAAGGGCTGCCGTCAACACCTTACGCCCTATCCCGTACAGACGAAAAGATCTTTTCGCCATTCAGGTCAGAAATTAATTCCAAAATCAGGGAACAGCGCGGAAAGCTGCCGCACGTTGTTTGTCAGAAGCAGTATCCCGAAGATGATGAGAAGCAGACCGCTTGCAATCATTACAACTCTCATGTATTTGCGGATTCTGGCTGAGTAGCTCAGGAATGAATTAAATCCCAGGGAAGACAACATAAAAGGTAAAGCGAGTCCGAGTGAATATACTGCAAGGAGTTTGAATCCGTAGGAAGCCGAGCCTTTTGAACTCGCATAAACAAGAATAGACCCCAGTATAGGTCCTATACAGGGTGTCCATGCTGCGGCAAATGTCATCCCAACAAAGAAGGAGCCGACATATCCGGCAGGTTTGCCGCTCATATGGAATTTTCTCTCTTTTGCAAGAAAGTCCGGTTTTATGAAACCTGATACAAAAAGTCCGAAAAAAATTACCAGAACACCTCCGATGAGACGTATCCAGTCCTGGTATATAACAAGGAAACTTCCGACAGCAGAAGATGAAGCGCCGAGAGTTATGAAGATCGATGAGAAACCCAGAATGAACGCAAGAGAATTGGTGATTGTAAGAAAACGTATCTTTTTTCTGTTATCACCTTCTTTGAGGTCTTCAAAAGATATCCCTGTTATAAAAGAAATATATGATGGAACAAGCGGAAGGACACAGGGTGAAAGAAAAGAGAGGACACCGGCTAAAAACGCAAGGGGAAAAGAGATATCCTTCATCTGCGGATGTTCAAATCCCCCCCGTCCCTCTTTTTCCAAAGGGGAATGAGGGGGATTATTTTTGCCCCCTTTTGCATTTCTTTAATATATAAATGTTTCATAATATTTTAAGTTCCTCTGACCCGCAGTCCTCGGTGCAGCCCTTGATTTTTTCGATAGCATGGGGAATTACATCTGTTATCGCATCGAGGCTTTCCTTTACAGCTTTATGGCTGCCGGGCATGTTTATTATCAATGTGTTGCCTCTGACCCCGGCTATTGCCCTGGAAAGCATAGCCCTTTTTGTTTTTTTCAGGCCCTCAGCCCTCATGGCTTCAGCAATTCCCGGGATTCCCCTGTCTATCACCTCGAGTGTTGCATCAGGCGTCACATCACGCGGAGAAAGTCCTGTGCCTCCGGTTGTTAAAATAAGATCTACCTTGTTACTGTAATCAATAAGCTTTTCTTTTATCAAATCTTTTTCATCCGGTATGATTTCATAATATTCCACACTGGCTTCAATGTTTTTCATGATTTCTCCGATGGCAGGTCCGCTGAGGTCTTGTCGTTCTCCTCTTGAACCTTTATCGCTTATAGTCAAAATAGCAACGGTAAACATAGCATCAGTGTGTAATTTTAATAATATCTCCTTTTTTTACTTTTCCGCCCTTAATGACCTTTACGAAAATCCCTTCTTTGGGCATTACGCAGTCGCCTGCCTGATAATAAATAGCGCATCTGTCCCGGCATTCTTTTCCTATCTGACTGACTTCAAGTTCTACAGAATTCCCTATGGCAAGCCTTGTTCCGACAGTCAATAAAAGAAGGTTTATTCCTTCGGTTGTAACATTTTCCGCAAAATCACCTGGATGCACATCAAGTCCCATTTTCTGCATCTTCCGTATGCTTTCCAATGCGAGCAGACTTACCTGTCTGTGCCATTCCGGAGAGGCGTGGGCATCGCCTTCGATGCCGTAATCAGTTATTAAAACAATCTCATTAACAGGGGTTTTCCTGATGCCTTTTTTATTGCTGATGTTGACCGAAATAATCCTGCCCGGCATATTTTAAAATAACACAATTTATGCGATGGTAACAAGAAAAGGACATGAAACGCCCTGAATGTTATACCGACCGTTTAAATAAGTCTATAAGTTTATGAGTGCCGAATGCTGCTAATAATCTGTTACCTATGTCCCCATCTCCCAGCTTTTAAGATATTTCTCCTGTTCAGGGGTGAGCACATCTATCTTTATGCCCATGGATCTGAGTTTCAGCTTTGCGATTTCACTGTCGATTTTTTCAGGAACACTGTAAACTTTCTCTTCGAGTTTTCTATGATTTTTGGCCATATATTCAGCGCATAACGCCTGGTTTGCAAAGCTCATATCCATTACAGCAGATGGATGCCCCTCGGCTGCCGCGAGATTGATAAGACGCCCCTCGCCGAGGAGATATATCCTCCTGCCGTTTTTAAGGGTATATTCTTCAACAAAGTCCCTGATAATCCTTCTTGATCTGGAAATCTTCTTTAAATCCGTCAAAGAGATTTCGACATTGAAATGCCCTGAATTGCAGAAAATGGCGCCGTCTTTCATGATGTTGAAGCAATTTTTGTATATGACGTCTATATCACCGGTGGCTGTCACAAAAATATCCCCGATCCCGGCAGCTTCCTTCATGGGCATGACCTCGAATCCGTCCATTGTTGCTTCAAGTCCCCGAAGAGGATTAATCTCGGTAATGATCACCCTTGCACCCATACCTTTGGCCCTCATGGCGATGCCCTTGCTGCACCATCCATACCCGGCGACAACAAAGACAGAACCTGCAATCAGACGGTTTGTCGCCCTGAGAATGCCGTCGATGGTCGACTGACCGGTGCCGTAGCGATTATCGAATAAATATTTTGTATATGCATCATTGACTGCGATAATCGGGTATTTCAGAACACCTTTTTCCGCCATCGCCCTGAGCCTTATAACACCTGTAGTCGTTTCTTCTGTCCCGCCTAATAAATCTTTCAGGAGTTCCTTGCGCTTTGTATGCAGGGTTGATACCAGATCAGCGCCGTCATCCATTGTAATGTTGGGTTTCAAGGATAGCGCATCCATGATATGCCTGTAGTAGGTTTTATTGTCTTCTCCTTTTATCGCAAAAACAGGGATGCCTGAATTTTTTACAAGAGATGAGGCCACATCGTCCTGTGTGCTGAGAGGATTTGAGGCGCAGAGATATACTTCAGCGCCGCCTTCTTTAAGTGTCTCCATAAGGTTTGCAGTCTCGGTTGTCACATGAAGGCATGCAGAGATTCTCAATCCTTTAAGCGGTTTCTGTTTCCTGAAACGAGCGGCAATGCTTTTAAGAACAGGCATTTCCTTCGCAGCCCATTCTATCCTGAGTTTGCCTTTCCCGGCAAGAGCGATATCTTTTATGTCATGTTTTACCATCAGTCCTCCAATATATTCGTAATGCGTAAAGCGTTATGCGTAAAGAGTTACGGATTTTAAAGTCCTGCCTCTTTCCTTAAAATTTCAGCCTTATCGGTTTTTTCCCATGTAAAGTCAGGGTCGTTTTTGCCGAAATGGCCGTATGCAGCCGTTTTTTTGTATATCGGCCTCCTGAGATCAAGTTTTTCTATTATGCCTTTTGGTGTAAGATCAAAATTTTCCTTAACAATCTTCGAGATTTTCTCTCCGGAAATCCTGCCCGTACCGAACGTGTCCACAAGAATCGAGACCGGCTCCGGAACGCCTATGGCATACGCAAGCTGAACCTCAACCCTGTCCGCTATTCCAGCGGCAACAATATTTTTTGCGATATACCTCGAAATATACGCGCCTGAACGGTCGACCTTCGTAGGATCCTTTCCGGAAAAACATCCGCCTCCATGGCTTCCCACTCCGCCGTAGCTGTCGACTATTATCTTTCTGCCTGTAAGTCCTGTATCTCCCATCGGCCCTCCGATCACAAAACGGCCGGTCGGATTTATATAGTATTTTACAACCTCTTCATCAAGCAGTCCCTCCGGCACTACAGGTTTTATGACCTTTTCTATAATATCTTCCTTCATATCCTTAAGCGTCACATCAGGACTATGTTGTGAAGAAACTACAATGGTATCTATGTTGTGGGGCTTGCCGTCGATGTATTTTATCGTTACCTGCGTTTTTCCGTCGGGTCTAAGATATCCAAGTATGTCACGCTTCCTTACTTCTGAAAGTCGCATGGCAATTTTATGTGCAAGCATAATAGGCATCGGCATCAGTTCTTCGGTCTCACTGCAAGCAAACCCGAACATAAGACCCTGGTCTCCTGCGCCTCCGACATCAACACCCATAGCTATATCTGATGACTGCTGGTCAATGGAAGTTATGACCGCACAGGTCTCATAATCAAAACCATATTTCGCCCTTGTGTATCCTATTTCTTTTATCGTGTCCCTTACTATGTCAGGTATGTGAACATAGCATGTTGTTGAAATTTCCCCTGCAACAAATGCCAGCCCTGTTGTTACAAGGGTTTCGCATGCTACTCTGGCAACCGGGTCCTGCGCCAGGATGGCGTCAAGGATGGCATCTGATATCTGATCGGCTATTTTATCCGGATGGCCTTCTGTAACTGATTCGGAAGTAAAAAAATAGTTCTTTTTCGCCATGGACTTGCTCCTTTCGGGTACAAAATAATTTTATAGTTTAAACTATTTTTTCAATAAAAAAAAGAAAATTGATGTGTTATCTGGTAAAATGGATAAAAAAGGGAGGGAACCATGAAAAAGATTTTAGTTGCTCATGACGGCTCAAGATCATCCGAGAAGGCATTGAAGAAAGCCCTGCAGCTCGCCGGGAAATTCGGCTCCGCTGTAACTATAGTATCCGTGGTCCCGGAACTTTATCTTACCGAGTTGATGGAAATTGACAGAGTGAGGATATTCGAAACACTTACTGAAGAGACAAAAAAAATGATGCAGAAAATAAAATCAAGGACCAAAGGATCCAGGCAAATTAAAACGATTATAAAGCAAGGGGATCCCGCTGAAAAAATACTCGATACAGCCGGCAGTATAAAGGCGGATTTAATAATTACAGGCTCTCACGGCAGACGCGGCGCGCAGAGATTTTTGCTGGGGAGCGTTTCGTCAAAAATTGTGGACCACGCAAAATGCGCGGTGCTGGTGGTTAAATAAAATCTTTTAATGCCTCTCCATATTTCATAGGAACGAACCCGAAATTTTTTACGATTGTATCAGGGGCGCAGATGTTGTCGCTTTCGAGAAGCCTGAGCTGGTCTGAAGTGACCGGCGGTGAAACAGGAAGCTTTTCAAGGAAAGCAGTTGCAAGTTTCATCAGCCCCATCGGGATTTTGAACGAAGGTCTGCTCCTGCCCATCGCCATTGCAAGTTTTTCGACAAATTCAGTGTAAGTAAGGTGCTCAGGGCCCCCGATTTCATAAGTTGAGATGTAATTATGGGGAGCATCTATGACTTTCTCTATACATTTAAGCCAGTCTTTTATATACACAGGCTGAAACTTTGCCTTGCCTTTCCCCGGTATAGGCACAACCGGCGAGAGTTTTATCATGTCCATCATTTTTCTGGTAAAGCCGTCCCATGGCCCGATTATTAGAGACGGTCTGAATATGGTATAGTTCAGACCGCTTTTTTTGACTATTTCCTCTGCTTCAGCCTTTGTCTTCAGATAACCTGACCAGGAATTCCGGTCCGCACCGAGGGCTGATTGATAAAAGAAATGTCTGACCCCGGCCCTATTTGCTTCACTGACAAGGTTTGATGTGCCTTCAACATGGATCGACTGAAAGGTGGCCTTTCCCTTTTCCTCTATTATGCCCACAAGATGGATAACAAAGTCTTCCGGCTTTAAAATCTCCCTCAAAGTATCGGGTTTGGTTATGTCGCCTTCAATAACTTCTACACCCTTTGCTGAAAGAGATTCTTTTGCCTTTTCGGAACGGGCAAGACACTTTAATCTATGACCTTTACCGAGGAGATAGTTTATAAGGTGGTTTCCTACAAAACCTGTTGCTCCGGCGATGAATATCAAAATTTACCTGAACATTTCAAAAACATTAACACATGACAGGCATGGGCGCAGGAAAAGACTTATTTTGCGACACCTCACAGCCCTTGAGCATGGCCTGCCAGCCTACTTTCATTTAAGTCTGAATTTATGTGAATCACAATTCAAACAAGTCGTCATTAAGAAGGCATTTTCAGAGTCCCTGTCTGGATTTAAAACAAATGTCAGGTTTATTGACCAATCAATTCTAAAAATTTTCTGCGGGATATATCCTCAATCTCTCTGTGGATGTCGTTACCATGGGCATCCATAGTCACTATTGCCGGGAACCCCTCTGTTTCAAAAAACCACATGGCCTCTGTAGTGCCGAACTCATCGAGTTTCCAGACATCAAGAGTGTTCTTTATCCTCTCGGCCAAATAAACAGCGGCGCCTCCAATTGTGTTGAAATAAACGCATCCGTTTGCTTTTAATGCCTCCATAGTTTTTTTCCCCATACCGCCTTTGCCCATTATGCCTCTTATCCCGTAATTCCTTATAACATCTGCCTCATACATCTCTACACGCATGCTTGTTGTCGGACCGGCGGATATAACTTTATAGCCGCCGTCGGTTTTTTTCATTACAGGACCGCAGTGGTAAAGAACAATACCGGACAATTCAAATGGTATAGCGTCTTTCGCAGGTTTATGCTCTGCAAGATATTTATGGATCCTGTCCCTGCCGGTCACGATTTTGCCGTTAAGTGACACTATGTCTCCCGCCTTGAGGGAAAGGACGTCTTCGGATGACAGCGGAACTTTAAGTATGACAGGTTTTACCATATGAGCCTGCCCCTTCTCGTCGCCCAGCAGTTTATCGAAACATCCACAAAGTAGGATGCAGGATGACGGTGATTAACGCCGACTTTGACACCGATTACAGTGGATTTGCCTCCGAGTCCGAGAGGGCCTATACCGAGTTCGTTGCCTTCCTTAAGCAGTCGTTTTTCGAGGCCGTCGAGATCCTCAATTTTGTTAATGTCGTTGAGCTTTCGCATCGCCTGCTCTTTCGCAAGCCTTGTGACCTGGTCTTTTGATGCCCCTATCCCGACCCCGACAACATAGGGGGGACATCCTCTCCCCTGCGCTTTCTGGACAGTATCGATAACGCATTTCCTGACGCCGTCAAGATTACGCTGTGCATCAAACTCTTCAAAAGGTAGTTTGTAAGTGAGACCTGAATTTTCACAGCCCGCACCTTTTAACATGAGGTCTATGGAAAGTGTACTGCTTAAGGTTTCCTCAAAATATATAACAGGGAAGCCTGTGCCTGTGTTATCTCCGGAATTTATCTCGCTGATTATATCAACAGCATTCGGTCTCAAGGGTATTTTTTCTGTTGCGATACGCGTTGCATCCATCAGGGTATTTCTCAATTCAATCTGGCTCAGTCCGGCCGGAACTTTCGCAAAGAAAACCGGTATCCCCGTATCCTGGCAGATAGGTCTCGCTGTTTCCCTTGCCAGCTTTATATTTTCAAGGATAATGCCGAGAGAAGATTTTGCTATCGAGCCTTCGGTTTCATCGGAAAATGCAGATTTGATCGCCCCCTCTATATCCGGGGGGAGAGAAGTTGCCACTTTTTTATAAAGCTCTACGATACCGTCACGAAGTTTCAGCAATTTTAATCCTCAATTTCTTAAGGTAATCAATATGTTTGAGCTCCTGTTCCATCATCTCTCCGAATACAACTTTTGCGTTTCGGTCGGATGCGCTCTCGGATAATTTCCGGTAAATATTGTATGCCTTGCCTTCTATCTCCAGAGCCATAACCAGAACCCCAATGTCGTCTATAAAACTATATTCTTCCATCTTCTTCTCGAGATCCTTTACAGGTATTCCGGCTTCGGTTATCGGAGACGGTGTTATATTCTTGAATTCCTCGAAGCCCTTTATATCCCTGTCATCCTGTATTGACTGGTAAAGGTACTGTATAAATTCCATATGTTTCCCTTCCCATGCCGACAGTTCTTTGAAAACGTTTTTAGCATCGGAATTCAAAACCTTTGAAGCGGCCTGTAAATAAAATTCATTTGTCCCCTTTTCCATTAAATATGTTTCGATAAGTGCCTGCAAGAGATCCTCTTTGCCTGTTATCATTTCACAACTCCTTTTTGGTTATAAGTGTATTCTAAAGGATTCGACCGTCAAGATTCAAAATATTATTTAAACTGAAGATGCTCTTTCTCAATAAAATGCCCGATTCCGGTAAAAATAAAGCCATGATATCTTATGCGAGATCAGCCGGCGAAAAAACTATCCTGTCCCTGAAAGACTTTATCAGATAGACC
Source organism: Nitrospirota bacterium (assembly GCA_040753635.1). GTDB lineage: Bacteria > Nitrospirota > Thermodesulfovibrionia > Thermodesulfovibrionales > UBA6898 > JBFMDL01. Next base: position 11,372 of record JBFMDL010000087.1, read on the forward strand.
ACCTTCCTGTTCTCAGGAGCGAGAACATCTATCATGGCAGCGTCAAGGTCGGCTCCGCTCAGATAGGTCAGGAATATTGAGTTGACCAGCGGCTTCAGTTTCCTGGAGATGCCGGTTGACACATTCGATATCCAGGCGATGGTTTTTACAGGCGGCTCGATGATCTCCTTAAGTACCTTTACGCACCTGTGTGAATTGACAAGATGGCTCTGCCCCATTCCTCTGCCCAGGTGAACTATGGACGGATCGGCAAAAAGTCTTTCATTCGGTATGTCAGCGGCATTTGCGGATTCAATAAGGTCATACAGAATCTGCATTTTTGCTTCGAGCGATGTGGGGATGATTCCTCTTGAAGCCCTCACCACAAGATTGGCCTTAAAATCCGCTGCAAGCTCTATAATCTTGTCGGTCTGCTCATTCTCGTCTGCCGAGATAAAATTTATAAGAGGGACTTTTTTGCACAGTGGAAGCGCTGTTTTTAATGCTTCGACATTCCGCGTGTCTAATGACAGAGCGCAGTCCGCCGCTCTCTGCACATTATCAGCCACAAAAGGAATGGCCTTTTCGTCTCCGCTGCCATCGAGGGAACACTGGATATTAATAATATCCGCCCCTGCATCCGACAATGCTTTGGACATCCTGATTATTTCATTCTTGTCCCTGTTCTTGACCGCCTTCATATAGGATGCATTTCTTGAGTTCAGATTTTCCGCAATTACTATCATCGCTGTCCCCCTTTTTAACAGACTTCGATAGGTTATTATGAATAAACTGAATTAGTCTCTCTATTAAAATACTAACATTTAATGATTTCATGTCAAGGGAAAAAAATAAGTTTTTTAATAAAAATACCTATATTCCCTGATAAGGGGGAGAAGCTTGGAGATTTTTATTACTCTGACAATCAAATATGACCGTCATGCCCGAAATTCTTAATCGGGCATCCAGTTTTGCAGCCTTCCGGATTGCCGT
>JBFMDL010000088.1:0-12304 GCA_040753635.1 Nitrospirota bacterium
CGTTTTGTTATCTGAGCTCAGGGTTTTAGTCGTTGCTTCTACAGCCCGGAGGTCAGCATCTACGAACACCCCTTTCCATGTAAACCCATGCGGCGTGTCCAGAAGATAGGTGACATCTATTACTCCGCCGACGGTAACTACTGTTGGGATCGGTCTTGTTATTGAAAGGTGCATGAGCGAAGCAAGTTCTTCTTCCGAGCCATTCCATCTCTCGATATAGTTAATCGCCTCTTCGTACATAAGCCTTTCAGCGTCTTTATCTTCCAGGGGCAGCGCTTCAGGCTTAACGGCTTTCTGGGAGACAATCCCTATAACAGAGATATCTCCTGCTATCATCGTATTTTTTATTTTTTCCGTTCCATTGGGGGATATGAGGTCGAGAGCAAGGTTATAGTCGCTTCCCATTGACAGGCCGTCTTTTCCTACAACAATTCTTTCTTTATTTACTGTAAGAACAGGTCTAAGCCTTACAAGATAGGCAGGCGTGTTATCGAGTCCTCCATATGAGTTTATTATCTGCTGGTCTTCTACTGTCTCAGGCTCATAAGTTATTGCAACTGATTTATTGGAAAAAGTCTGCGCGTCAAGGGTAACAGTAAGGATTTCGGTATTGTTTATATCGGAGGCTGTAACCTTTACTTTGTGTTTTAACTCTTCCGGTATTTGTGTATATTCATGGGTTATTCTTTTCTGATCGAACTGAAGGCTTGCGGGAAGGATTTTCATATTTTCGGGGATAAGGGTCTTTGTAAGTTTATAACTGTCTGCGAGCTGCTGGCTGTTGAAGGCTGTAAGCTTTGTTTTGAGATATTCAACAGGTGTCTGGTTCTGTATTGTGCTTAGATACTCATCTCTTATTGCAGGCAGATTTATTTCCTGAGGTATTTCAGGAGGGGTATTGTACTGATACCCTAATACTTTTATGCTGGTATCGAGCCCGAGCCATGTCTTCCCATGCTCGTCTATTATCGCTCCTCTATAGTTTGCGTATGGTATCCGGCTTTCTATCCATATGTGTTCTATCTGGAAGTTGGTGATTTTTCCTCCTGTTATAACCGGTTTGAAGGGGATGCCTGCCTTCTGGAAGAACTCGGCTATTTTTAAGGGGTCATCTATTCCTGTAAGGTTTTTTACTTTTTCTATATTTATTCCGTCTCTTCCCCCTGCAAAGAATTCAATCGTCCCTCTTACGTATCTTGTAGGAAATCCCGAGGAGCGAAGAAGGGCTGCAAGCAATGTTGACTGGTCGCAGTCATTTCCGCTCTTCTGTCTTAATGTCTCTTCTGCCCCTTTCATGCATCCCCAGTACCATTCTGTCTCTATGTTGTTTTTTACGTATTCATAGATTGATACAGGGTTCCAGTTCAGGGATTGGGCAAGGACTGCTATGTCTTTTGATATCGGAGCTTCAGCAGTGTCTTTGAGGTCATCAGGGCTTACCACCTTATTTCCGCCTTTATACGCAGGCTTTATAACAGGACTTGTGGTGTCTGGCTCTCTTGAGGGGTATTTCAGGTTTTTGTATGGAAGGCTCCCGAATATGGGCTTTTTCTTTTTGGGGAGGATTTTATCTAAAAATAATTTTAGATTGTGGATTTCGGATTGAGAAATAACACCATCGGGCCGGAGGCTTTCGATAAGGGCCAGATATTCTTCAAGAGCCTGTTTATAGCCTTCGGATATCACTTTTTGCCTTTCCTGAGCCTTTGCCCCAAGGGATTTAACAGCCTCTTCTCTTAGATTGAACCTCTCTTGAAGTAAGAGGTGGGATGCCTTTATGTCCTCTGCAATGGCTCTTAACTGGTTTAGTTCCTCGTAAAACGGAGCGGTCAACTTTATCTTCTCCTCTGCTTTCAGGACAATGTCCCTGCTCTGTTCGAGCGCCCTCTGGAGGTCTCTCTCAAGGTCAACATCAGATGCTTCAGCAAAAATCGGGATTGATGTCGCTGTGATTATCACTGTCAATGTGATCACTACAGTCAAGCTGTATAATTTTGTCAGCCTCATCCCTGACCCCTGCGAGTTAGATTTAAACAGATATAATTTACTATGTAAGACATTTTATAAATTATTTTGCAAAGTTATGTTCTCATATCGGTTTGCTTCTGTCAACACTTTTTACTTGAACTATTTTGGTTTTTTTCTGTACTATTTTGGCAGGGGATTTTTTTATATAATATCGTGTAATGCATAAATAAATGTCCTAATACCGGTTAACGAAGTGAAATATAAGAAAAAAACCATCCTTGTTGTCGATGATGAGGAGTCCCTGAGGGCAGCTATAAGGGAATCCCTTGTCAGGAATTACAGGGTCCTTGAGGCGTCGGAATATTCAGGGGCGCTTGAGCATGTCAAGAACCCCGTGGATCTTCTGGTCATAGATTACAACCTTCCCGGCAGGAATGGATTTGAGGTATTGAAAGCAATAAGAGAGTCTCATTCTTCAATTCCTGCAATAATCATAACCGCCTACAGCACCGAGACCGTTGCGATAGGGGCAGTCAAATCCGGCGCCACTGATTATATAAGGAAGCCCTTCAACCTCGATTATTTTCTCAGGAGGGTATCGGAACTGCTCGAAGATAAGGAAGGTGAATTGCAGTCCGGTACTCCTATCTGCAAAAAAGAGTTTATGCTCGACAGTGTTGCCTTATATATTGAGGAAAACTACAGGGATGCAGGACTTACTCTCGATAAAGCCGCATCAAAGGCTGGTATGGACAAGTCGAACTTCTGCAGGATATTCAAAGCGAGGTTCGGGCTGGGGTTTGTCTCCTATCTCAATAATGTCCGCATAAAAAATGCCGTTGAGCTTTTCAGGAATGAACTGAACCTCTCTGAGATCGCATTTTTTGTGGGCTACCGGAGCGTGGAGTACTTTAACAGGGTATTCAAGAAAGTGTACGGCGTGACTCCCGGCGAATATCGCAGGAAAATCAAATAAATTATACCTGAGGCATCTCCGGTTGACAGCAGGCGCTATAAAATGTCCCCGATTCCCCGGCTTTATTGTTATTGTTATGGTATAACAAAATGGAAATAGCATTTGTATTTTATGCCATTCCTGTATTATTCTTTTTAATGGAAATCCTGTTTACCGATTTCCCGGCTATAGACAGAAAATACCTGAAAGAATTTCCTTTTTATTTTCTCATTAAAAAGATGCAGGGGTTCTTGCCAGAGACCCTGCTCTGTATGACAGACATGGGTTCTTATGTATTGCGATTTTTTTAACCTGACAGAAAAGCCCTTTTCACTCGCACCTGACCCGCGCTATCTCTATATGAGCAGGCAGCACTGGGAGGCGCTTGCCCATCTGATGTACGGGGTTGACGATGACTGGGGCTTTGCACTGATAACCGGTGAGGTCGGCACAGGCAAGACAACCCTCTGCCGCTTCCTGATTGAGCAGCTTCCTGATGACACTGAAGTCGCCTTTATTATCAATCCCAAACTGACCGTTGAAGAGCTGCTTGCCGCAATCTGCGACGAATTTCGTATACAGTATCCGGAAGGCAATACAAGCGTAAAGGTCTTCATTGATCTCATCAACGCTTACCTGCTCGATGTCCATTCAAGGGCGCGCAAGTCGCTGCTTATTATCGACGAAGCGCAGTGCCTGAGTTCGGAGTTGCTGGAGCAGTTGAGGTTGCTTACCAATCTCGAGACGAATCAGTCAAAACTGCTCAGGATAATCCTGCTTGGACAGCCCGAACTCCGGGACAAACTGTCAGAGCCGGGATTGCAGCAGATGTCACAGCGGATAACCGCCCGCTATCACATCGGTCCGCTTTCAAAAAAAGAGGTGGCCGACTACGTGGATCATCGCATCAGAATCGCAGGCGCGAAGGATCTCCTGTTTACTGCGCCGTCCGTAAATAAACTGCACCGCCTGAGCGGCGGTATCCCGAGGCTGATAAACCTGATTTGCGACAGGGCACTCCTCGGCGCATGTCTTCAGAAACAATCCATTATTAATAGAGCGACCCTCTCCATGGCAGCAAGGGAAGTCTTTCATGACACACCACCATGCAAGACATGGGATAGAAGGGCTTTCATCGGCTGGGGTCTTGCCGCCTTTTCGTTCGCTGTAATTCTTCTTGCTGTTGTGATGTTATTCAACAATTCCGGCCCACATCCTGTTTCATACACCGACCGGATGCAGTTGCATAATGAGGTGGCTGCACGGGAGATGTCGGAACTCCCGCGCATGTCTCTTTCATGGTGGCCCGAAGGTCTGCCTGTTTCAGGCAGCAGGGAGACTGCATACAAGGTCCTGCTAAGACGGAACGGCTTTTTATATAATTCATCGAATGACATGACTTTCTGTAATGATGTCGGGCTGCTCGGACTTGACTGCGTGCATGCAAAAGACAGCAGACGGCGGGTTGAGAAGCTAACCCCTCCTGCTGTGCTGAAGCTTTCTGACAGTAAGGTGAAGGAATTTTATGCAACGCTTATAGCGCTCAGAGGGAAAACAGCAACCATTACTCTCGGCAACAAAACCATAAAGGTTGCCGTAAAGGACCTCCGTTCGCATTGGTCAGGCGACTATATTGTGCTCAGGCAGAGGCCGCCGGAATATACAGGCAGTGGCAAGGCAGCAGGGCAAGAGTCATCAGTGAAACCAAAGGGTTTATAAATATGTCTTTTATTCTGGAACAGTTGAAAAAATCCGGGAAAAAACGCCGGATCGAGATGGCGATCCTCGACCGGGCCAAAAATACCGCTGCGGTACCTGAACCGGAGCCGGCTTCAGATCCGACCGCGGCGCCTTATAATTCATACAGAAAACCGAATATCCGGCCATTCTTTGTTTATCTTCTCCTATCATCAGTTGTAATACATGCAGGCATATTCCTATGGCGGCAGAGTGCCTGGCAGACCGGGAAAACAGATAAAACTGTACAGTCAGCTTTCCTGAAACAGAACGAAACGGAAACTGTTTTATCAGGCAGGGACGCTGGCAGGGCATTGGAAACAGCCGTGTTTCGTGAACCTGTAAAAAAAGGGCAGGGACTTTCTGGAAATGATAAGGCTGCCGGGGAACCATCTTCAGTGACGGAGACATCCAGAGGAGCGCGGATAATATCGGGGGTCAAGACAAGACCGCAGGATAATCCATCCCCTGTTGACCCTGAACAACCTCCAATAAAGGATAAACCCTCTGCTGCACACCAAACCGGCTACTCTAATGAAACTGCTGAAACACAAAGAATATCTGATTATACTGAACTTCCGGCCTCTTTGCGCAAGAACCTCCCTGCAATAAAAGTTACCTCACACCTTTATAGAAAAGATTCCCGTCTCGCAAGCATCAACGGGCGTATAATGACCGAAGGCAATTATATTGACGGCGGGCTGTACCTCGAGGAAATCACTCCTGAAGGCGTTATACTGAGTTACCGGAACTGCCGCTTCCGTGTCAGGGCAGAATGACTTTTTCCAGAAGTCGCGGAGTCATCTGAGTTTTTATCACCCTGTTCTTTCCCTGCTCCGGGTTCTTTTCTCCTCTTTTTTGCACTCTGCTTTTGTTCTTGGAGTTTTTGTTCTTAATAACCATATCTTTCTGTATAATATTTACTATATGTGTAAAAGGGAGGAGGGTTCATGGACGCAATAGAGTGCATCAGGACAAGGATGAGCATAAGAAAATTCAGGCCGGAGCCGGTGCCGGCAGATACACTGTTGGATGTAATTGATACTGCAAAATGGAGTCCTTCATACAAGAACAGCCAGATGTGGGAGGTTATAATCGTCTCCGGCAAAAAGAAAGAGGAGCTCTCAAAGCTGCTGATAAATCTTTTCGAACAGGGCGCAAAGCCCTGCCCTGACATTCCCGAACCCATGTCATGGCCTCCCGAGGCAGATACCCGCATAAGAGAGCATTTAAGGAAGCGGGGTGAGGCAACAGGGATTGACCTGAGCTCTCCTGAAATCATGAGGAAGGCAAAGACAGCGAACTTTAATTTCTACAGGGCGCCGCATGGGCTTTTCCTTTATCAGGACTCTTCACTCACACCATGGTCGATACTCGATTTCGGCATGTTTGCACAGAGCATCATGCTTGCAGCACATGCATACGGGCTCGGCACCGTACCGCAGGCGTTCCTTACCGACTATGCTCAGCAGACAAGGAAGTTCCTCGGGATCCCGGATACAAAAAGGCTTGTCCTCGGCATGTCTATCGGATATCCTGACCTTTCAGACAGGGCAAACAGTTACCGCTCGGCAAGGATCGATACAGGCTCTATTGTGAGGATGATTGAGTAGAGAAACGCCGTTGCACTTTTAAGCCTTTAGAAAATGCCGTAAGTTTCAGGCCTGTTCCTTATTATTCTTCAGGTGAACCGGCTATATCATGATAAGATATGGATAGACCTGATGATATTTTTAAAAAGCCATGAGGGATCCCTATGACAGATAATGCTCCTTTCAGTCCTTCCGACCTTCCACTTACAAATGGGAAAGCCTACCACCTGGGTCTGAAACCGGATGAGTTGGCAAAAGATATTATAATTGTCGGAGACCCGGAAAGGGTTCCTTTGATATCGGATGAATTTTTCGGAGCGATAGAGGTTGACAGATCCAATAGGGGACTGAGGACGATCACAGGGACTGTTAAGGACACCGGGCAGAGGGTTTCGATTGTGACTTCCGGGATGGGCACGCCTTCTATCGAGATCGTGCTCAATGAGATCGTTGCTTTACACGAGATAGATTTTCACACAATGACAAGAAAAGCAGAATGCGATATGCTCACAATCATCCGAGTCGGGACATCAGGGGGCATCCAGCCGGATACGGAATTAGGAACGCTCATTATCACAGATTATGTCATCGGCCTTGATAATACCGGTTTGTTCTATGACGTCCCATACACAGATAATCTCTGCACACTGCTCGAAGAAAAAGTCAGGGCGCATATTGACAGCGGCATTCAGAATGACTCACGCTTTAAAGGGAAAATATTCCCTTATGCTTCACAAGCCCATCAGGATGTTATTGATGCTCTGGCACACGAAGCCCGGGCGCTCGGGATACAACACAAAAAAGGGATCACTGTTTCCAATTCAGGATTTTTTGCGAACCAGGGTCGGGCGGTATCAAGAGTGCGCTTAACAGTTCCGGAGTTAGACGGAATCCTTGCATCCATGGATGCAGGGATCGCCGGACTAAAGATAGAAAATATGGAGATGGAGGCGAGCTTTCTTTTGCATTTTATAGGAACTCTTGGATACAGGGCAGGGGTCATCTGTCCGGTTATCGACAAAAGGAGCGAAGGCGCATTTATGAAAAACTACACTGACATTGTAAAAAACGCGGGGTACGTGGCGTTGAAGGCATTACACAGGCTGGCTGCTGCCTTCTTCATATTTATAAAGTTTCCAGAGATCTTAAAAAATATTTAAGACATCGAAGGATGCCCGAATGCCGAAGCAACATAATTACGACACCTTAAAAAAACAGGATCCCGATGCCCGAAAACAGGCCGTAGAAGCGTGCGCCCGATAAGCATCTCATCAGATAAAGGCGGGCAATCTCAATATGCCCGGTCGATTAATTATGTTGATGAGGCATTCGGGCATCATAAGCGACCATTGGAACAGAGTTCGCTATGAATTAAGTGGGATAACTTAAACGCTGATGGCGCTTTTTATTCGGACAGGCCGGCCTGATCCTTCGATATTTGAGCTCATTTCCCGGTCTCCTCATGGAGAAATTCCTTCATAATGGAGACCGATGCCGAGCATCCCAGCCGGTCAGCGCCCGCCCTGATCATTGCAAGCGCGGTCTGCAGATCCCTGATCCCGCCTGCTGCCTTTACGCCGAGCCTGTTTCCAACAACCTGCCGGATGAGAGCCACATCCGCGGTGGTAACACCACCCGCCGCAAAGCCTGTAGATGTCTTCACAAAGTCAGCCCCTGCCTTTTCCGCAAGCTGACATCCCATGACCTTTTCCTCTTCTGTCAGAAGTGAGGTTTCGAGGATCACCTTCACAACTATCCCCTGTTCCCGCCGTGCAGACTCCACAACCGCACTGATATCGTGAAACACTGCCTCGTGATCCCGTGATTTCAATGCGCCGATATTGATAACCATATCGAGTTCATGAGCGCCTTCCTCTATCGCCAGTCCCGCCTCGTAAGCCTTTACCTCCCTAATGGTGTTGCCATGCGGGAATCCGATGACTGTTGCGACCCTGACCAATGCACCTTTGAGCGCTTCTTTCACAAGCGGCACCCATACCGGGGCAACGCAGACTGCACAGAAACCGAATACACGGGCCTCATCGCAGAGCCGCAGGATCTGATCCTTTGTTGTTTCCGGCCTGAGCGCGCTATGATCGATCATCTTCGCCAGTTCAGAACTCAGCATGCTTCACCCCGGTAGAATTTTTATTTGGATCATCGCTGTCCAGAATATTTTAAAAAGTGGCAGGTATTCAGCCATATCAACCTCTTATTTTGGACAGAGCCTTACACCAATTTCAAAAGGTAATCGGCTATCTTATTCTCGAACTGCTCATCATCATAGACAGCGACTACCAAAACATCTGATATCGATCCCCCTATCCTGTTCATTTTTTCTCTTACCCTTTCCGGTATCCCCAGCCCATATTCGATATGTCCCCTGCCCGCTATAACGATCAGGGGAAGCTTCATATGCTCTACTGTCAGGCAGTGCACTATTGTTTCCGCCATCATCTCATCCTTTACTGATTGTGCGAGTATGAAATTCTCCTCGGTTATCTCTCCATGAGGATGTCTCTGAAAAATACCGCCGAGCGCCTTTCTGTATCCAATGCTGCAATTCTTTATCCCCTGTTCGTTCAGGTTAAAGCTGCCCAGTTCCTTACTGTCCAGTCCGTGTTTTGCGACAGCAGATGCTATGCTCCTCGGGATACTCAGGCCGATCACTTTAAGCCTGTTCATCTGTGCAATATCCACGATCTTCACGTAATGCTCAAGATCAAACCCCTCTGGCCCCATCTCATAAAGGCTCATCAACTGCTCAAACGGTATAACGCTTGCCATGTAATAATCGATTATCTTCTGCTGAAGCACATTGAACATTTCAAGGCCTATGGACGGCTGAAAACCATTTTTGAGAAGTCCTGAAATCACATCGGCCTGAAAAGACAGGATTTCCGGGACCTGATGGAACTCCCCGATATAAATAACATCCCTGTTTTTTACTGCATTTAGGAAAACTTCGAAATCTACAGTAATGTTTTCATCCGCATCAAAAATACAGTGTGTCATAAATTACGGCCTCACCAGCGCTTTCCCGTATTATCTCATTTCCGGGGATAGACTCTTATTTTTCTTTCATCAATCCTGTCCGGCGCTTATCCGTGCATCGTCACCGGGATTTGAAAGTCTCATCAAATCTGCCGTTATATTTTGTCGGCCATCTGGAATTTAATATAGCACTTTCATTTTTTTTAGTCTTCAATCTTTTTGATTTCGAGAAGGCGGGGGTTTGCCATTCAGACAGCAGCCCGCAAAAGAGATAAAGTAAATCCCCGCTTCACATGCTCTGCGCCCTGAGCCTTTTTACTTCCCTATATTTTTTATCTCTTAATTATGGGGTAATTGAGTTCCTTTCGGTGCGCTCTTAATAACCTCCGTTTAAGATCCCCCTCATTGCCGGACATTATTTTTCTTCGTCCTGTAAGGCAGCTTTTAACTTCCGCGCTACTGCACTGTGGCGCTATGGACTTTAGCGCTGTTTCTGAAACACAGATACATGCCTGCCTGTCGGCAGACAGGCTCGTGCATGATGAGGAAGAAGTCATATGTCCGGGATTTCTTCTTCCGGAAGCCGGTGGCACGGCGGTTGTGCTGAACTTTGATGATATCTTCCTTCAGGACAAATCCTGATTTTATAAACCGCTCTATGACGCTGAACGCGAGGGGATGTAAAACTTCTTCCTCCTCGTATCGCCTATAAGAATCGCGCAGTATTTCTCGGATGCAGGTATATAAGTTTATGGTATAATTAAAAAACAGGAAGGGTGGATGCACTGCCGATTTTAATTGATGATATAATATGGCTGGATACCATAGTTGATAAAATCGCTTGGAAACACGGCGTGCTTCCGAAAGAGGTTGAGGAAGTTTTATCTGGCAATTTTAGAATATTTAAAAGAGAAAGCGGAAAGGTTGAAGGAGAGGATCTTTTTAATGTTCTCGGCACAACTGAAGGTGGACGATATCTCTCAATATTTTTTATAAAAAAACTAAATAACAAAGCCCTAATCATAACTGCAAGAGATATGAAAAAAAGGGAGAGAAGAAGATATGAAAAAAAATAGAAGCACAGAGATGACAATAGCAGAGGCGAGCGACTATTTTGACGAGCATGATATATTTGAGTTTGAAGATGTAAAGGAAGTCTCTGATGTCAAATTCAAGTTGCAGAAGAAAAAATATATTGGGGTCGACATAGACCTTTTTAAGAAAATTAAAAGCAAAGCAAAAAAACTCCATAAAAGCGAAGACCTGCTTATAAAAGAATGGCTTATTGAGAAAGTTGGATAAGACTTTTTCAATGCCTTAGAAAATCCTTCCCGATTTGTCTTTTGCCCCTTCCATGTTTTTTTGAAACACAAAAATATGCTCATGCATTATGAGAAGAAAGTTGTGCTCCTTTGATTTTTTGGCCCAGAAGCCCGTGGCCTTGCAATTGTGCTGAACCTTGATGATGTCCTCTTTCAGGACAAATCCTGATTTTATAAACCGCTCTATGACGCTGAACGCGAGGGGATGTAAAACTTCTTACGTCGTGTGTCTCCGATAAATAAATCGCCGTCATTCCGCACTTGATGCGGAATCCAGTGACTTTTTAAATGATACTTATAGTCTGTAGACTTATAAGCATCATTTGATCAAGAATGATCTTCAATAGAAGATGGCTGATATCAAAAAAATATTTGGCAGAAACGTTCGTGCTTATCGAGAAAAAAGAGGTATTTCTCAAGAAAAGCTTGCCCATCTTTGCAGTTTGCATCGGACTTATATTGGAGGCATTGAACGTGGAGAAAGAAATATTTCTCTGGGAAATATCCAAAAAATATCAGATGCCTTACAGATAAAGATTACCGATTTGTTTAAGGGGCTCAATGCCAAAAAGAACAAATAATAGGCCAAGGGCTGGAATTAAAGCTGCTCAGAAAAAAACAGCAACTTACAATCTTCCGGAAGGCCCGCTTAATTTTTACATTTCCGAAGAAACGGCTACTTATGGAAATAAAAAACCATTCCTTATTTATTACGACAATCCAGAGCATTCTGTAAGACTGCTTAAAGGTGATTGCATTGAAATACTAAATCAGGCAAGAGAAAACAGTGTTGATATGGTTTTTGCAGATCCACCGTATTTCCTCTCTAATGGTGGTATTACATGCCATGCCGGGAAGATGGTTTCGGTTAATAAAGGAAAATGGGATAAGTCAAAGGGCGTAGCAGAGAATCATAAATTCACCCTTGACTGGCTTAAAGCCTGCCAGCGTGTTTTAAAGCCTAACGGCACTATTTGGGTTTCAGGGACAACGCATATCATTTACTCAGTTGGATTTGCAATGCAGGAGCTTGGATACAAGATTCTTAATGACATTATTTGGTACAAGCGCAATGCACCACCAAATCTGTCATGCAGATATTTTACTCATTCTACAGAGATAGTCCTATGGGCTGCAAAAAATGAAAAAAGCAAACACTACTTTGATTACCAGCTAATGAAAAAGACGAATCAGGGTAAGCAGATGCGTAATGTGTGGGAGATCTCGGCACCCCCAGCAGCAGAAAAGAAGTTTGGAAAGCATCCAACTCAAAAACCTGTCGAACTTCTGAAAAGAATAATTCAAGCCTCAACAAAAGAAGGCGATCTGGTGCTTGACCCATTCTGCGGAAGTTCGACAACAGGCGTTGCAGCAGTTTTGCTTGATAGGAAATATGTCGGGATTGATTTGGAAGAAGATTATCTCGAACTTTCGAGGAAACGTCTCGAAGATTTAATAAATAAACCCGCTTTACTTAAAACTGTAAACGAGTTTGGTGATTAAATGACATCTTTTTCATGTTTTTTTAAATCACTTTTGGAAAATTCCGACCTTTCTTTCAAAAGAGACTTATCTATTGAGGAAGTCAGGTTTATAATCTCGAAAATTAATGGGGATATAATCAAAAAGTGTGTAAATAGATAAAAGGCGGTGTATCCTAATATGTTGTTGAACTGGAAATCAACAAAAGGAGGAGACACCACCTATGAGAAAGGGTATCACTGAGGCGGCGAGGC
>JBFMDL010000089.1:0-7752 GCA_040753635.1 Nitrospirota bacterium
ATTATGTACGTTCTATTATGAGAACCTTAATAACTCTGTATTTGTGTTATTTTGTAATTGTTTGTGGATTGATTTTCAGGGTGTCGTTATTCTGTTTCCTCAACATCCCGCCTTCTTATGTATATTTAAAATTATTCTGGACGGCGATGGCATCCATATAATTTATTTGACTATGAAATTATTTGATTATATTATATTAATGAAATAATTTTCAGGAGGGGGAATATGAAAAAGGCTATTTTGTTATTTCTGCTATCCATATCAATTATTATTATTCCTGTAATCACTTCCGCTGAGATACGTGAGGGAAGCGTCGAGATCAACCCTTATATCGGGCTCCATGTTTTTGATACCTCAACAGATTTTCAGAAGAAAGGCATTTACGGTCTCCGTCTGGGATACAACATCACAAATCATATCGGGATCGAAGGAGCATATGATCATACGCCGGACAGCGCCCAAATGCTTCATGCAGACCTCCTTTACAATTTCAATCCCGAAAAGTCCCTTAATCCTTTTTTCGTAGCCGGGATAGGCGGAGCGCATATAAGCCCGGATGGCAGGGACTCATACAACACACTGATGGGGAACTTCGGCCTCGGCTTTAAGTATTTCTTCACTGATAACATAGCCTTCAGGGCAGATGTCAGGGATGTAATAACAAATATGCAGAATGTTGTTGCAACAGCCGGCCTTACTTTTGCATTCGGAGGGAAAATACCCAAACCTGCTCCGGAACCTCCGCCTCCGCCTCCACCCCCTGCCCCGAAACCTGAACCCGCTCCTGCTCCAAAACCGGAACCTGCCCCGCCACCGCCGCCTCCACCCCCTGCTCCGGAGCCTGTAAAAATTATTCTGGAAGACATACATTTCGATTTTGACAAGGCTACACTAACACATGTTGCAAAACAGATCCTTGACAAAAACATAAAAGTGATAAAGGAAAATCCCGGCATCATGGTGCAGATCGAAGGTCATACCTGCGCTCACGGGACAGAAGAATACAATATGGCGCTCGGAGAAAGAAGGGCGAATGCCGTAAAAGAATATTTCATAAAAGAGGGGATCGCAGCAGACAGATTGACCACTATCAGCTACGGAGAGACAAGGCTCGCCATGCCCGAGATACCAACGCCGAAGAACAAGGAATCCATTGAAGCAAGGACAAACAGACGCGTGCATTTTGAAGTTATAATAAAATAGTGAATAAGGCCGGCTTTTTAAACCAGCCGGCTTTTTTTATATGAGATTATTTATTGCGGTATTTTTTTCAATGGTCTTATTTTCATGCGCGCCGGAAAAGGAGATAATTACATCTCCCCGGCCGCCTTATCCCCCGGTAAAACCGCCGCCTGAAATCGTCACTCCGCCGAAATACAAGACCTATCTTAAATGCTACGAGGAAACAAAGAATAATTTCAACAGATGCGGGATAGAGATCCTTCCTTTCATAAGGACCGTCTTTTTTGATATAGACAACGACGGGATTCAGGAAATGATAGCCGGCAGTAAAGACGGCTTATTGCGCCTGTACAGACGATCGGGCTCGGACGACAAGCCCGTATGGAGCCTCGTTGAGAATTACTTCGACGGGATCAGGGCCGGGGCATTTTCCTCTCCTGCGGCAGGCGACATAGACAATGACGGCAGACCCGAAATCCTTGTCGGCACAGGCGGTTTTTCGTCAAATTCCGGAATCGTTGTTTTTTATAAAAATTCGGGTTCGTTATCCAAACCCTTCTGGAAAAAAATTGTCCTGACCGAACCGGAGGTTGGCGATGACGCGACACCGGCGCTTTCTGATATAGATCATGACGGAATGCCTGATTTGATCGTAGGGAACTCAAACGGCAATCTTTTCCTTTTCAGGAATAAAAGCGGTGGCGGCAAAATCATATTCAAAAAGGACATATCCTTTTTTAAGGGACTTGATCTTGGAATGTATGTCGTTCCGGCGGTGACTGTCGATAGCGACAAAATTGTCCTTATAGCCGGAAACAGCATGGGCAAACTTTACTTGCTCGAAAAAACAAATGGCAGCAACTCTCTATGGAAAAAAAGCACGTTGGGGATATCATTGAGCAGCTTTGCCGCTCCCACGTTCATCAATAACGGTAATAAAGGGCTGAAAGACCTGGTCATCTCAGACGGGAACGGACAGTTATATTATTACAAAAACATGAACGGCAATTATACAGGATGGCGGGAATCTTCAGACTTCTTCAGCGACAGGCTCTTCACCGGTCCGGCCTGCACCCCTGCTTTATCCGACCTCAACGGCATATCATTTATGGTGGTGGGAAACATAAACGGTGAAATAAGGATTTTTGAGCATAACAGATCGTCCGGAAGATTACCCTGGATAGAGAGGCCCGATTTTTTCAGAAATATAAAGCTTTCCAGTTTTTCGAGGGGAATAATTACAGAATGGAAAGGCAAATACCTTCTCATCACCGGCCAGCAGGACGGCATACTCAGGGCATTTCTGAATTCAGGAAGTTTTGACAAACCTTCATGGATTGAACAGAAACAGTTCTTCAGGGGCATACCCAAAATCCCTCATGCCGCTCCCGCTGTATTTGACATTAACGGAGACGGCAAATGGGAACTGATCGTAGGTGATGTGGATGGTTTTGTAAAAGGGTTCCGGTATGACCTATCAGGCGATGGAAAACCCATATGGAAAGAGATAAACAACAGTTTCGACCATGTAAAAGTCGACAGGTACGCAACCCCGGCTCTTTTTAGTGATTCGGATAATATATATCTCCTTGTGGGACAGCAGGACGGCAAGATCAATACATTCATTTCCCATATTAATAAATCAGGGATCCCGGTATTTTTCAAAGAGGGGTACATTCAGGGAATAAAGGTAAATAACCACAGTTCACCATCAGCTTTTGTAAAAAACGGCCTGATAGAAATATCGGTCGGTGATTACAACGGCAACCTCAAACATTTTGCATGCCAAAAAGACACCGTCGAGGTCAGGGAAAATTAATCCGGTTTAAATGCCCTCAGATCCCTTCAGTATGATTTCTTAAAGGCTTATCGAACATTACCCTCAAATTCACTTTTAATTCATATTTACGATGATATAATAAATATATACCCTGTACAGATAAAAATTAAGACATGAAAAAATACGAAAATATAATAATTTATACATCGCCCAACTGACGCGACTGCCATGCACTGAAGGATTTCCTTTCGGCAAAAGGCCTTGAATTCACCGATAAAAATATCGGAGTTGATAAGTCAGCCCGGGAAGAACTCATAACAAAGTATGGGAGAATGGCTACACCAACCATTGTGATAGGAGACAGGATATTTTTGGGATTCAGGGATAACAGGGAAAAAATAGAAAAGCTGTTAGATGCTTTGCACGGAGGTATGAATGACTGAGGTTACTACTGAAACAGAGAGCCGGATCGATCTTCCCATCACAGGGATGTCCTGTGCTTCCTGCGCTTCCGCAATCCAGAAAGGGCTTGCAGAATTGAGCGGGGTCAGGTCAGCCGATGTTAACTTTGCCGCCGAGAAGGCGACTGTGATATATGACAATTCAGCAGTCTCCGTCGATGATTTTATAAAGACTATCAAAGACCTCGGATACGGAGTATCTGTTTCGACCATTACACTGCCTGTCAGGGGAATGACCTGCGCATCCTGCGTTAAAACGGTTCAGGACACTCTTGGCTCACTTGATGGAGTTGTGTCCGCATCTGTAAATTTTGCCACTGAAAAGGCGACGATAAAATACCTGCCTGCCCATGTTGGCATCAGGGATTTCAAAAAAGCGGTTAAAGATGCAGGGTATGAAATAGTCGAAGCGGAAAAAGGCGAAGACATAGTAGAGAAAGAACAGCGTGAGCGGGAGGCGGCCTACAGGAAATTAAAGACCAGGATTATCACAGGAGCCGTGTTCACGATCCCGATATTTATCCTTATGTACTGGGACAAATTGGGTCTTTCTGTTTTTTTTGTAATACCGCGCCAGACTAATTTCCTTCTCCAGCTTATTATTGAAACCCCGGTGCAGTTCTGGATAGGACAGCAGTTTTATACAGGCGCAGCAGCCGCTGCCCGTCATAAGACTACGAATATGAACACTTTAATTGCCATAGGCACATCTTCAGCATATATCTACAGCGTTGTTGCAACATTCTTCCCTTCGCTTTTCGAGATAAAAGGTTATTCTGCCGAGGTATATTTTGATACTGCTGCAACAATTATTGTTTTGATACTCCTCGGGAGGCTTTTTGAGGCAAGGGCAAAAGGTCAGACATCCGAGGCCATCAAAAAACTTATCGGGCTTCAGGCCAAAACCGCAAGGGTCGTAAGGTCCGGAATGGAAACAGACATCCCTGTAGAAGACGTTGAAGCAGGAGATATCATCATTGTGAGGCCGGGAGAAAAAATTCCCGTTGACGGGGCAATAATAGACGGCTATTCATCTGTTGATGAATCAATGGTGACCGGCGAATCAATGCCTGTTGAAAAGAGGGCAGGCGATACAGTTATAGGAGCGACAATCAACAAGACCGGCTCCTTCAGATTCGAGGCCGTCAAGGTGGGACGCGACACCATGCTTGCCAATATAATCAACATGGTGCAATCAGCGCAGGGTTCAAAACCACCTATCGCCAGGATGGCTGATATTATTGCGTCTTATTTTGTGCCTGCTGTTATCGGGATCGCCGCTATAACCTTTCTGCTGTGGTATCTTTTCGGCCCCGCCCCGGCCTTTACTTATGCGATTCTTAATTTCATTGCTGTTCTCATAATCGCATGTCCATGTGCGCTCGGGCTTGCCACACCTACTTCAATAATGGTTGGCACTGGCAAGGGAGCTGAAAACGGCGTTCTCATCCGAAGCGGTGAAGCCCTCGAAACCGCACACAGGATTGACACAGTTGTTTTTGACAAGACAGGCACGATCACAAAAGGCAAGCCTGAAGTCACCGACATTATCGCTGATGGTTTGTCCGAAAATGAAGTGCTTTTCTATGCGGCGTCTTCAGAAAAAGGCTCTGAACACCCGCTTGGAGAATCGATAATAAAAAAGGCCGTTGACAATAATATAGGGATCAAAGATCCGGATCATTTTCAGGCCGTCCCCGGACATGGCATAAAAGCGACAATCAACGGCAGGGAGGTTTTACTGGGCAATGAAAAACTCATGGATGATGAAGGGATCGAAACCGACAAACTGAAGTCCGAAGCAGACAGACTTTCAGAACTCGGCAAGACCCCGATGTTTGTCAGCGTAGACAGAAAACTTTCCGGCATAATAGCTGTTGCGGACACATTGAAAGATGATTCTTTCCAGGCTCTGAAATCCCTCCACAGTCTCGGCATAGAAGTTGTAATGATAACAGGCGACAATAAGCGTACAGGTGAAGCCATAGCCGCACAGGCCGGGATTGACAGAGTGCTTGCAGAGGTTCTTCCTGAAGACAAGGCAGCCGAGGTGAAGAAACTGCAGTCCGGGGGAAAACTGGTGGCAATGGTCGGCGACGGCATTAATGATGCCCCGGCGCTGGCTCAGGCAGATATAGGGATTGCTATCGGCACAGGCACGGATGTAGCAATGGAAGCATCTGATATAACTCTTATAGGAGGCGATATAAAAGGTGTGGTCACAGCCATAGCCCTTTCAAAAGCGACTATCCGAAATATAAAACAGAACCTCTTCTGGGCCTTTGCATACAACGTTATTCTTATTCCGGTAGCTGCGGGTGCGCTCTTTCCGTTTTTTGGGATACTGCTGAACCCTATGTTTGCAGCTGCTGCAATGGGCATGTCATCTGTTACAGTTGTCACAAATGCATTGAGATTGAGAAGATTCAGAGTGGCAGCGGATTAGGCTTTACTGTAACACGAAAGTAGCTTCAATCCTTGTTTTTATGGAATCGCTTCTAAGAGGGATAGCCTTTCGAACGGGAAATTATAGCACCCATTGTTTCAATCCTTGTTTTTATGGAATCGCTTCTAAGAGCGCAGGGCATCCCACATTTGCGCTCACTTCCATTGGTTTCAATCCTTGTTTTTATGGAATCGCTTCTAAGAGGGATTCAGGCCGAGCGCGTGATGGCATACGTGACGGCGTTTCAATCCTTGTTTTTATGGAATCGCTTCTAAGAGTCACAGCATCCCTGCCGGCGCAACTTCACAATTCCGGTTTCAATCCTTGTTTTTATGGAATCGCTTCTAAGAGCAACTTCTAAAGTGTCAGGATTCTTTACAAAAAGTGGTTTCAATCCTTGTTTTTATGGAATCGCTTCTAAGAGCCTGTGAGGGTGTCGCTGATATTTGCGTCAAAAACGAGTTTCAATCCTTGTTTTTATGGAATCGCTTCTAAGAGCAGCCTTATCACCAAACAGGGGCTGAGGGAAATTGTCGTTTCAATCCTTGTTTTTATGGAATCGCTTCTAAGAGAAATCAACAGGAAGAGATACAATTCGCTAAACAGCTGTTTCAATCCTTGTTTTTATGGAATCGCTTCTAAGAGATGTTTTGGTTTTAGGTGGCAACCAGGGAAATGAAGGTTTCAATCCTTGTTTTTATGGAATCGCTTCTAAGAGCCTGCCTCCCATCGCTCCTGCAAATCCATTAATTTTTTGTTTCAATCCTTGTTTTTATGGAATCGCTTCTAAGAGGATAATTCAGCTATGTCCGATAATGTCCCATTATGTGTTTCAATCCTTGTTTTTATGGAATCGCTTCTAAGAGCCGACATGTTTGTCGTTTTCCAAAACATAGTGTAAAGTTTCAATCCTTGTTTTTATGGAATCGCTTCTAAGAGCAAAGAATATTCTGGAAGAATCAGGATATACAGAAAGTTTCAATCCTTGTTTTTATGGAATCGCTTCTAAGAGTCCAAACATGGCTCGATGAGGCATTCCAATCAGGGTTTCAATCCTTGTTTTTATGGAATCGCTTCTAAGAGCTTGCAGCCGTAGCAGGATATGAGATCGGCAAAAGAAGTTTCAATCCTTGTTTTTATGGAATCGCTTCTAAGAGCATTGACAGAATTTTAGAGTGAGCTTTTTATCTCTATGTTTCAATCCTTGTTTTTATGGAATCGCTTCTAAGAGGTTAGAGTTAGTAGCCGTGAATAATAATAAATCTTGTTTCAATCCTTGTTTTTATGGAATCGCTTCTAAGAGCTTCACAGCTGCGCTACCGGCTATACGGGCACTCTCGTTTCAATCCTTGTTTTTATGGAATCGCTTCTAAGAGGCAAGTGCGGCGATTATGGAACATCTTGATAGGTGGTTTCAATCCTTGTTTTTATGGAATCGCTTCTAAGAGGACTATATATGTCTATTACGGCAACAGCACGATTGAGTTTCAATCCTTGTTTTTATGGAATCGCTTCTAAGAGGGCGCGTTAAGGGCACAGAGTTTGAAAGGAAGTTTAGTTTCAATCCTTGTTTTTATGGAATCGCTTCTAAGAGTATATGTTTGTTACTGTTCCATTTGCTATTTTTTGGTTTCAATCCTTGTTTTTATGGAATCGCTTCTAAGAGAGTTCCACAACCGCATGAGCCGGCGCGACAATTATGTTTCAATCCTTGTTTTTATGGAATCGCTTCTAAGAGTTTCGAGGGCAGCGCTGAGGTGATGAATATGAAAAGTTTCAATCCTTGTTTTTATGGAATCGCTTCTAAGAGAAAAACATACACAACCCCAGAAACAGCCACAACAAGTTTCAATCCTTGTTTTTATGGAATCGCTTCTAAGAGA
>JBFMDL010000089.1:7852-12242 GCA_040753635.1 Nitrospirota bacterium
AAGTTTCAATCCTTGTTTTTATGGAATCGCTTCTAAGAGAAAAACATACACAACCCCAGAAACAGCCACAACAAGTTTCAATCCTTGTTTTTATGGAATCGCTTCTAAGAGACCGGCCATATAGCAGCAATAGCGGTCAGAACAATCAGTTTCAATCCTTGTTTTTATGGAATCGCTTCTAAGAGATAATAATACGCTGCTTCTCGGGGAGAGACTGAAAAGTTTCAATCCTTGTTTTTATGGAATCGCTTCTAAGAGTTATATGCCTGGCCAGCCTTGTATGAACCATTAGATGGTTTCAATCCTTGTTTTTATGGAATCGCTTCTAAGAGTATACTTGGTTTTCAGTAAAGACGGAGATTATTAATGTTTCAATCCTTGTTTTTATGGAATCGCTTCTAAGAGCTTGGGAATGAGTTTTATGGACTGCTTATCACGTCATGTTTCAATCCTTGTTTTTATGGAATCGCTTCTAAGAGTGCGATATTAATTAATCTTTTTCTGGTGTCAATATGTTTCAATCCTTGTTTTTATGGAATCGCTTCTAAGAGTTCGCTGTGATCTGTGTCAAAGAAATACTGCCCGTCAGTTTCAATCCTTGTTTTTATGGAATCGCTTCTAAGAGAGAAGAAAGAAAGGCAATCCTCGAAGAAGAACTTAGTTTCAATCCTTGTTTTTATGGAATCGCTTCTAAGAGTGCAATTTTCTGAAATTTTCTTTTATCCCAAGCAATTAAGCCAAAATTACTTGAGCGCATTTCAGAGTTTTTAGGTCCTTTTTTGATCGTCCAAAGGACGGTTTCAGATAGTGTTTGCATCGAACAACTTGGTTTTTTCCCTTTTAAATTATAGCCTTGCACAGGCGCCCTCTTAACTATCAGATAAATTTTTGTGATTAGTTACTAAAAAATAAAAATCAGAGTTGTCAAAGAACCAACGCTATACGCAAATATTCCTGTAGCAACAATCAAGGCACCGGTTTATGCCCTTCGCCTTTTTCGGATAATATCCTTTAAGGATCACCCTGAAAATCTCATCTATCACATCCTTAGCATAGCAAAAATCTTTTTCGGAATAAACAATTTCTTTTACCTTATTTCCGTTCTTTGTGTAACAGATAAATCCCTTCTTTACCGGCTTCCTATAATTCTCCATGATCAGGAGAGCATAGAGAACCGACTGTATTCTGTGCGTTTCAAAGGTATATTCGCTATATTCCGCATACTTGTAATCAAGAGGCGCCATTGTCCCGTCGTCAAGATGTAGAACCTCATCTATTATCCCCCGCACCCCAAGCGATTTCGAGGCGAGGTATACTGAAATCTCCTTATCCACACACCCAAGCCTCTTCCTCAGATAATCGCGATTGCTGTCCTCCCTGCGCTCATGCAGTTCCCTACCCTTCAACACCTTGTACCGCTGGTCCTCATGCTGTGGTATGTTCAGGCAGTTCATGAAATAGGTGAAACGGGGACAGTAGAGGTGCTCTATCACCTCTGACGGCGTTATCATTGGAGTAGTTTCAGTATCTGAAGAAGTGTAAGTGCATGTGCAAGTGTAATTCTCAATTTCATCATTTTTTTTCATAATCTATTTCCTTTCACCTTCACTTACACTTTCACTTCTTATAAAAACAAAGCCTTCACTTCATCAGTTACAAGCTCTTTATCAAATGCCTGGCCGAGCAGCTTTACTTTCTTAAAGTCGTCTTCGCACATGGGGAATATATAAACGGAATCGACATCCTTATCCATCAGGTCCTCGCAGATGATCTTCAATTCATCGATCTGGTTCTTGTTAAGCGTTCCGAGAAATGCGGATTTCTGCACCCTCTGAAGCCCCTTGTTCTTGCACGCCTTTGCAATCATGCCTCTCGTTCTGTCAGAGGCTATATCGTAGATAATCCATGTCAACATAACAGTGTAAGTGCAAGCTTATAGAGGCTTATCATTTTCCCTTCAAGCTATTTGCTAATCCCATAAGCATGCGACTAACTTCTAAAATATCTTTTTCAATTTCATTATATTGTTTTACTGAAATAAATCCAAGATCTTTTGAGAGAAAAAGCTGATATTTAAGCTCTGCTGCCGACCCCCTTGATATGCCTGCAAATTGACGATATTCTTTACTATTGAGACGGTTGGCGCCTTCCAATAAATTTGATGGTGTAGAAACAGCAGAACGTCTTGTTTGCGAAATAAGTCCAAATTTTTCTTCTGAAGGAAACTGTCCGGTTAAGGCATAAACTTTCAATACTAATGCGTGACTTTTTTTGAAAACATCAAGATCTTCGGCGCTTCTGACCTTATCCATTTTCTCTCCTTTCACCTTCACTTACACTTGCACTTTCACTTTCACTTTTTATCAGTTCATTCGCTATCCTGTGGCAGTCGAACTGGATAATGTTGTCCCTCTTGATATTTCTTCCCCGGTATCTGATCGACTCATCAAGGCTGGCGTTCAGCTCCGATATCAGCAATGCCTTGCCTTCTTTGTTGAGAGTGAGCCCATTGGGAATCTTATCAAAATGCTCGACTTTGACTTTTCTCGATGCAAAAAGATTGACAACAGTCTCATCGGCCCATACCCTGTAGTTCTCGATCAGGTCGAACACCAGGGACTGCTTGTTGTAATGGTCGGTATGAATAAAGCCGACATATGGGTCCAGCCCGGCAACGATGCAGGCCTTCTCGACCTTTGAATAAAGCACACCGTAAGAATAATTAAGCAGGGCGTTAAACTCATCCTTCGCAGGGTTTCTGCTCCTGCCTTCAAATCTGAACCTGTCAGGCATCAGTGAGCTCAGGGCCTCAAAATAAATGCGGCCCCCGCTGCCCTCGATGCCCATGATGGTGCCGCGACTTTCTCCGACAGTGCCGGAAACGGAATCAAGTCCCTTCATCACATTCTGAAGTTTTTCGATATACGAGGTTATCTCGGCGGATTTATGGGGTCTTGTCTGTCTCAGCCGCTGCAGCAGACCTATCTGATTATTGAATTTCGCTCCTACCCATTCAAGGGCCAGGGAAAGCCCCTCCCCGGTCTCGGCGATCTCTAATTGTCTCCTTCTTATTAAAGTAGTGCTTCCAAGCTTCGGATGCCACACTCTGCCGTAAGGGTCTCCGTGCTCGTCCATGAAGACGATGTCGATATTGTTGTCCATCGCCATCTTGATGGCGTCGGTGGTGATATAGGCAGCGGTAGAGATGAGGATCGAGGCGACCTTTTTGCAGGATATCTCAAAGACCTTCTCGTCGGTCCTGACCTTGAAACAGTCCCCGTTCTTCTGGAGATATGAGCCGTATGTGTTTATTACAAGCTGCATAAATCAAATCAGTTTAAATTACCGATAAACCTGCCCGCATCTTTTTTGCTTAACACCCGCAAAACAACAACCTTATTGCCTTCGATGTAATAAAACGCCCGGTATTTATCAACCCGCAGTCTGTAATAATCCGAAGAAACGCCCTTAATTTTCTTGATCAGCCTGCCTCTCGGGAACGGATTTGCTTCAAGCGCCTTCATGCCTGAAGTGACGCGCCTGCATAAAGCGTCACTGAAAGCGTCAAGGTCTTTAACAGCCTTTGGCGAGAGGATAATATGAAACTTATCCACGCCTCTTCTTCCTTTTTGATAAGTAATCCTCCAAGCTCACCCCCCCCTTGCTTAAATACTCTGCCTGCGCCTCTGCAAGCACGTCATGAAGCTCAGCGCTTTTTTCGAGAAGATAGTCCTCAAAGTCCTCCTCGGAAATAGCGGTGACCAACGCCCTTGGTTTTCCCTTTGATGTGATAATCACAGCCTCTTTCTCGGCTTTTCTCAGAATTTCAGATGTCTTGTTCTTAAGTTCCCTTACATTTGCAAACTTCATACGCCACCTCCATGTAGCTATATTTAGAGCTACTATGGCACATATTGTAATCCGTGTCAACTTGGTTTCACCGTCCCGAACCCCCGCGACACCGACTTCCGGATTCCCCGGCAATCGGGGATTTCAAAGTTCACGGAGAATGTTCCGAGGAAGCCGGGCATGGGGGTGGATTTGAGAGAGAAAATAACACAATAGTTATAATTCCAGAGCGCTATAGCCGAGACTTTTAACAAGAGCGGTCAGTCTTCTATCAGCACAAACAAAGGTTGTATTATCATCTGTTATTACAGAAAACGCAGCTATCTGCATTGCATCAAGTGAAAATATATGATTGGACTTGCCGTATTTATCAATCAAATCTATTGCTGAATCAACAATAGATGAGACAATCGGTATACTAAGACGGTCATAAGTAAGGATACATAATTTTTTATAAAGCAGCATATCGGACATTGGGTTCGTGAAAAAATGCACAAATCTTTTTAGGATTTTGTTGCAATGACCTCAAATGGCCGCGTAC
>JBFMDL010000090.1:0-11873 GCA_040753635.1 Nitrospirota bacterium
TGCCCCTCTCGTAGAGTCGAGTCTCCGACTTTGCCAAAGAGGGGTATATTCCTCCCTTTGGCAAAGGGAGGTTGGGAGGGATTTTATTGAAATTATGTACGTTCTATTATGAGAACCTTAATAAGTGCTGTCCAGAATAATTTCAAATATACATAAGAAGGCGGGATGTTGAGGAAACAGAATAACGACACCCTGAAAATCAATCCACAAACAATTACGAAATAACACAAATACAGGGTTATCGTTAATACGTTTATTTAACAAAGTCGGGGTCTGACATTTAATAATCATGTCGATTTATTCTGTTTTCGAGGCATTCCGCCTTCTGTAAAGTTTTATTCTGGACAAGCATAATCCATTATTAAATCATAAACGTTATTGAAAAAATTAAAGGATACGCTGTCCGAGACCGTCACGATCCCGGCGCCTGATATGTATCCGTTCAGGGATTTCTCACAGTATCTGATTCTCACTTTAACAGAAACCTTTTTCCAGATTCCACGCACTCCGGAAAGCATGCACTCTGCTTCAGAATCAACTTGAAGCGGCTCAGGACATTCAAATTTTAATCCATTATTGCTGAAATTAATAATAGTTGCGGGCAAGTATATCCCTGAAAGCCTGACTTCGAAGAGTATGTATTTGCTGTAAATTTCAGGAAGGTCAAACCTCGTTTCCTTTCTTCTTTCGTGACCGGAGGTTAGATCCTGGAGTGAGCTGACTCTCTTGAGGTCGTGCGCTATCTGGAGGTATTTGATCCAGTTGATTAATTCATTCGTACTTTTTCTTGACTCCTGCAGAAACCCGGCAATATTATCATCCTGATTTTTCTCGATCGCCAGTCTGAACGCCTCGTCAATGACCGCAAGCTTGTTTATCACCATATCGGCCAGACACATGATCTGTTTCTCATTGTGTATGAAACAATGCTTACTTTCAGTCCCGCATATCTGCCTGCATCTTTCTTCCATTTCTATAGCATAGCAAATAATGTGAGGCCCCCGGCAAATATTTTTAGTGGAACTGTCGTCAGCAGTCCATGAGTGTTGTATCGTTCCATGCCGCGGGGGGTGCTTGAAAAGTTCGTTCATGCCTGTCCGTGCATTGAACGCAGACAGGTACGCTATGAGAAAAGAAGGAATCGCAATCCCATACAGACGGAAAGATCTTTTTGTGCCGGAAAACTTATGAATAGCGCGGGTTAGCGAAAATGGCCCTGGAGGGTTCCTGAGTCCTGAACACCTGAATTCTGGAATTTTCAGTTTATGAGAGCATTTGAATCTATGATATAATTACATGCGATAAAATAAAGACAATAAAACACATGGAAAAAGAAACTTCCATAAGAACCACGGGCATCCCGGTCATTGTTAAACCCGAACTCTCAGAGTTTGTCCTTTCCCTCATCCAGGCATTTCTTAAGACCGGCTATTACATGCCGGACCATCCGGAAGCAAAAAAGGCAAGAACCGGTCTCTACGAAAATTTAAAGAACATCCTGAAGGGAAAAAGTGAAATATGCTTTATAGCCGTTAAGGAAGGCGGCTTGTCTGAAATTTTTATAGGGGGAATATTCGAAGAGCCGGTGAATGCAGGCAGTTTCATGATGAAAAGTATGGCGGAGATGTTCATACCGAAATTCGTCGAATATTTCGACAGGAAAAACCTTTCTTCATTCTCTATGAAGGCGACCATGAGCAGGCAAGAATTCGAAAAGTTCATCGACATCATGACCGAATCACCCATGAATGAGGACGATAACATCGACTCTCCGGACAGCCTGACCATGAAACTCGTCAAAAATGATATCCTGATGGTTTCGACTGTATTTAATGTTGATATTGTCGGCAAGGGAAGAAAACTGCCCTGGAGGGTCGAGGTTTCGCTCTCCAGACTCAAAAGAGACCTTAACATGATACCCCTCTATAAGGATATTACCGAAGGAAAAATAAATGAGATACGGAAAATGGTGTTCGAGGATATTATCAGGCCTCTCAAATCCCCGAAACTTATCGAGGAGATGCTTGCGAACCTGGATCTTATCAGCAGTGACTTAAAGGGTTTTGATCCTGAAGAATTTGAGTCTAAAATAATAGAACATGTCGACGAAAAATCCCTGCTCGATGTCTCAAGAGAACTGATTAGAGTTTTTTCAGACGTAAGAAGCTCTTTCGAACGTTTGCAGGACGTTGAACTCTTAGTAAGACTGGAATATCTAAAAAGGATAACGAGGAAAATATTCAAAAAGCTCTCGAAACATCCGATAGATGATGCAGACCTCTTTTCCGGCCTCATCAAGAATAAAATTCTTGCAATTCAGGACATCCCGGCTGAAATCCGCAACCGTGTGTTGAAGCATCTCTCACTGGACGGCTTTCTGGAATCTCCAGGGAAATTTTTCAGCGAGATAGCCGGATTATCCGACGACATCGCGATAAAGGAGAAAATTCATCTGCTTTATGAGTTCCTGCCGGTTCTTTTCAGGGAAAAGAGATATATAGATATACTTGATATTTTCATTCTGTCGAGGAAAAAAGGGATCGGATATGAAGTGGATAAAAACCCGGAACTTACCGGAAATATTTCCAGGGAAATATATGCCGGCGCAAGAACGATCAATAAAGAGGAATCACAGGAGCTTCTGAACATCATCTCATCGCTCGATAATCTCGGCATATACCTGCTCGTCAGCCTGCTTGATAATGAAAACAGATTTGTAAGACGTTCTGCTGTTGAAATGCTGACTCTGAAAGGCAGCGGGGGCATTCCCTTTATTCTCGAAATGTTTGCAAGAAAGGAAGGCTGGTACTACACAAGGAATGCCCTGATCGTGTTGTCCAATATAGGCGCAGGAGGAAATGAAGTCGAACTTCTTTTCAAACATAATATAAATCATCAGGAACCAAATGTCCGGAAGGAAGCTGTGCAGGGCATTTCCGTCATTCTCGGCGCAAAAGCCGAGAGTCTTCTCATTCCCCTGCTTAAAGATGCAAATGTCGAGGTAAGAAAAAGGGCTATTTCCTCTTTAAGTGCAATAAAATCCGCAAATCCCAGAGTGTTTAACTTTTTTATAGATGTGCTGACGAACAAAATCAGGGAAGAAGATGTTATATTGGAACATATTGCAAATACCCTGGCTAATACTCCGGTCCCGGCGGAGAAAAAAATCTTATTGGAAGACGCCTTGATTGCGATATTGAAGGAGTCCTCGATATTCAAAGCAGTCATGGATAGGAATAAATATAGCAACCATTTGAGAGCTTGCGTTATCAATGCCCTCGGGACGATAGGGACTTCAAAGTCATTGAAAATTCTTGACAGATATTCTTCTTCAAAAGACCCTTTGCTGTGCAAGGCAGCGACAGAGTCCAGGCAGAGATTAAGCAAACAGGTTTCAAGTTCCGGGTGAGAGAGGATTAATGGAAACAATCAAAAAGCAGGGAACGGGTTAATTCCTTTGGTCATTAAAAGCCGCTCCTGACTCACACATCGCAGCAGCCCTGTTAAGCTCCGAAAGCATATCTGATAATTCATAAAGCTTCCATGTCCCGACAACAGGGTCTATCAACCCCTTGCGTTGAGTCGCATATCCCTGTTTGAAGAGTTCATTCAGAAATAAGCATTCACCTGACTTCTCTTCTATGCTTTCCTCAAAATACCAGCAATTATCAATAATGTCATCGTATTTCGAGCTTAAAAATACCATCCATCTGTCCACCCAGTTCCGCTCCGTGTCCATCGCCTCGAAGACCATGCCGTCAATCCTTCCATCGTAATTGTCGTCGGCGCTATGGGCAAATACGAGTTGATGGCTCCGATAAAAAAACTTGAGTTGATCCAGCTTCATCATCTGATCACTTTTGGGAAAATCAGGCGGAAAATCTTTTTGTTTCACAGGCAGGGCGCCGACCAGAAAAGCCATGTAATCAATTTTACCGTCGGCATTCCGGTCGAAAACATAACCCCAGTCCGTTATTTCCCCGGCAAACGGTTCTGAAGGAACGGCTTCCGTAAATTTCATTTTCAGAAATATTTTTTCCTGAATATTGTTCGGCTTTTCCGCTGTAAATGCAGCAATGGAAACCTTATTATTACCGAAACCGATAAAAGAAACATATTTATCGCCTGCTTTTTTCTGGCAGATTAAATTAAGCCCGGGATCAGCCGGCGGAGTTTGGGTTTTTGCAAAAGCTTTTTTATAAAATGACATAATACCCTCCTGCGCTTTACAGGGATCAGGGCAAAAAAATGTCCACAAACACAGCATAACGATAAATGTCTTTGTCATACAATTGCACTTTTTAAATATTAAACGCTGCTGAAAAAGTCTCTTTTTGTCATTTCGAGTGAAACGAGAAATCTTAAGAGCCGTTATGATCCAATAAGTTTTAAGATTCCTCGTCGCCTTTGGCTCCTCGGAATGACACAAAAACTTAGTCTTTCAGCAACCTGTTAATTTAACAGCCGATAATGCGGTATTTCTGATATTCGATCTTAATGGTCGGGGCGAGAGGATTCGAACCTCCGACCCCCTGCTCCCAAGGCAGGTGCGCTAGCCAGACTGCGCTACGCCCCGAAGTATTTAGAATAAAAGATAATAAAAAGAAAAATCAATAAATGCGGGGATCCCGGGTCTGCTTCTAATATTTGAGAATTTCCAGATAATCCCTGATATCCTGTTCATCATATCCTGTGGCATTGAGTTTCCTGAGCTTCAGGTCTTCGACGGCCTTTCCCCGGTCGCCTTTATAAACAGGATCAAGGTTTATCGCCTGCGTCATGGCTGCGGATGCCTCTCCATATTTACCCAGCGCATTGTAACAAAGTGCGAGCTTAAAATACGGCAGATCCAGATTGGGGGCTCTCTT
The DNA here is from genome assembly GCA_040753635.1 of Nitrospirota bacterium. GTDB lineage: Bacteria > Nitrospirota > Thermodesulfovibrionia > Thermodesulfovibrionales > UBA6898 > JBFMDL01. Next base: position 4,869 of record JBFMDL010000090.1, read on the forward strand.
GATCGCCTCTTTCAATGATTCGATGGCAAGGTCATATTTGCGAAGCCTGTAATATGAGATGCCCATATTAATGTATGCTTTCTCAGGTGTGGGATAAACAAGGTTGGAGACCGCTTTCTTATAATATGATATGGCTGTGTCAAAGTTGCCGGACTTTTCATAGGCAAAGCCCAGATTATTATATGCCTCTGAATAATGGGGATCCACGCTTACGGCTTTTTCGAAATAAACTATCGACTTCGGTATTTCATCAAAATGCATAAGATATATTATGCCGATTGCGTTCAGCACCTCCTTATCTTTAGGATTCAGCTCATACGCCTTCTGGAATTCCACAAAAGCCTGCTGGATCTTGTTTTCGTTGTAATACGCTACGCCTATCTTAAAATGTGCCAGGGCGGTCTGAAGATTATCCTGCTTCTCGATCGTGGCACAGGACATAAAAGAAAAAAGCAATAAAAATGCCAGAAGTCTCATTTTATTCAAAATTGAATCTCCTCATATGCAAGGTTGATTCTAAACTATCAGAAGATCGGGATTCAAGTAAAGATAAATCTCTGTGCGGTTACCGGCGATTTGAGTAATGTTCAGCAACCTGGAGAGCATCCCATGGTCTGCAGTCCTGTTCTTTAAACCCGAGCAGTTCCGCATACTTATGTATTTCCCCGATGTCCGGACCTTCTATCTCGAGAAATTCGGGGATATATCCGTATTCATCATGGTATTTATCAATTTCGAAATGTATTCCGTTGAGTTCATAGGTTGTTCTCTTTTTCTTCATCTCGAGCCATACTGAAAATCCGGCTGACTCAAGTATCGACCGTGTTTTATCGAAGTCCGAAACCTCCACCTCGCTTTCCTCCCTTATCTTTGCTTTCTTTTCCTCTACATATTTCTTAAAAGTAAGCATGGATTTCATACCTTCACGTCTAAGTCTGAGCATGCCTTTGCTCCTTCTTATTGAATTGATCTCATTATCGTAATAAACAGCATATATTTCGCCATCAAAGATTTTTTTTGCACCGAGGGCATCAAGCTTCTCTTCTATCAGCGCCCTGTCTATTTCGAGTATCTTTATCTCTGTCTCATACATGATCCGGTCCGTAAAGCCTGAAAAACCGTCAGATTGCGACCTGTTCTTCCCATATAAAGGTCTTGTCCTTGCCATGCATTTTTGCCCTGTATAATGCCTTGTCGGCCTTCCATATCAGTTTCTTTGTTCTGGTGTCGTCGGCAGGGTATGCAGAGATTCCGATACTTACCGTGATATTTTCCTTTGGGTAGGCCTGCCAGGTCCTGTGCATTTTTTGTCTTATGGCGGTCCTTATCCTTTCTGAAACAAAATATGCCTCATCCTTATCAGTCTGCGGCATGATTACGGCAAATTCCTCACCGCCTATTCTGGCAAGGACGTCCGTAGCCCTCAGGGAATCATGTATCAGCCTCGACAATCTCTTCAATATCTCGTCGCCGGCGGGATGCCCTTCGGTATCATTAAATAACTTAAAATCGTCTATATCTATTATGCATAGAGAGAAATTCAGGCTATGTCGTTCTGATCTGTCAATTTCCTCTGACAGCCTTTCCTGAAAATACCTTCTGTTGAAAAGTTCTGTGAGAGAATCCGTAATGGAAAGCTCTTTCATCTGCTCGGCAAGATTATAGTAACTCGAACTCTTCAACGTAATAGAGGCATAATTGGCGAAATAGTGTATCAAGGCCAGGTCTTCTTCTGTGAAAACCTCACCGCTGATCTTGTCCGAAACATTCAGCACACCTATTGTCTCTTCGCCTATCTGTAAGGGTATGCTCATAAACGATGAGGTTTTATAATTCGGTTTTTTTCTCAGGGAAAAATCTTTTTCGATGTCTTTTGAAATTACAGGCACGCTTTCCTTGAACACCTTCCCCGCAATTCCCTCGCCGGAGCCGATCTTCAGATCCTTGACAAGCCATTTGTTTATCCCGTGCACTGCCTTGATGCTCAATTCTTCCCTGCCGTTTTCAGCAAGCATCAAAGACGCCTTCTCGGCCTTAGAAAGTCTCACTGCCGTATCCACAATCGAACTGTAAAGCACCTCGGGCTTGTCAAACATCATATTTAATCCTGAAGTTGCCAGGTTCAGGATGTTCATTTCTTTCATTCTCTGGTGATAGTAATTCTGAACCGAATAAACATTGCCGATAAAATTCAGGAGCTGGCACAGGTCGTAAACCTCTTCTGCATCGTCCTGTTTAAGTTTTGTATTAAAAACGCAGAGCAGCTGAACCTCTGTTTTTGAGAAATACATAGGGAACAGATAGACGGATTCTATCTGTTCGTTCAGATCCAAACTCCGTAGATCTATCGGGTCATCATAATAAAAAGGACGTTTCCCCTCTATTACCTCGGAAATTATCCAGGCATTTCTGTCAAATGTTAAATTACTGATATGCTGTTTTAATCTTCCCTCGGAAAAAACAGTCCTGAAAATACCTGCATCTCCGGCCAGAAATGACAGAGAATCAACATTGAAAAGATAAACAAGGATATCTGTAATTACGGCATACAGTCCGTTTTTTGCGATATCTTCTTCTATATTTGACAGAAGTCTTAAAACCGTTTTTATCCTCCTGTATTTTTTATTGTACATTCTGTTTTCAACTACGTTTTTAAGAGCAAAATAGAATAGTTTCTGGATGTGGATCGATATCCCCCTGATTCTTTCATAATCCCTTATCATGATTTTCTGGGAAAGATTTTCTATCTGCTGTGTCAAAAGGCGGTATTCGAAGGCCGACCTTGAAATAAATTTCTCGAAATCATTTGCGGAAAGAAAAAATGCCCCCCCCACGATAACAAGCGAAAACCCGTTGATATGGCATGGCACAAAAAAATGATGCTGGCCTGTAGGGGCTTCCGAAATGGTGACATCCTTTCTGATGGCAGCCGTCCTGATCGTATTACTTATAAACCTATTGTATTCCTCTTTTCCCGCTTCAGAGGATGTCACCAGAGACAAAACAGGGTCTTCAACAGATGAGGCTGAGAGCAGCGCACCTTCGCTGTCGTAAATAGAAATCTTAATGTCAGCAAGCCCTTCTATGGTCTTTTGGACAACTGTAAGGTGATCAGGATTGATATATTCGAGTTTCATTTTTACGGGCTCGTTTAAGAGAAAGTTATATTTAAAGTATATTTTACATCGTTCAAGCAAATCAAGCATTTAAATGCCGTGATGCTGTTTAAAGCTTGAATTTTAATCCGGTTTCAAACAGGAGATTTAGGCGCCTCAAACCCTCTGTTTGCCTGCTATAGAACGTTTTTTGGGCTTGACAAAATAATAAGTTCTTGATACTGTTATTTCAGTCTTATTTTAAATAAAGCATAACTACGAAAGGGGGGAACATAATGACAAAGGCGGAGCTCATTGACAAAATCGCTTCCGGCGCTGGACTCAGCAAGGCAGATGCATCAAGGGCGTTAGATTCCACTTTAGACTCGGTCAAGGCAGCTTTAAAGAAAGGGCAAAAGGTTACGCTGGTTGGTTTCGGCACCTTCTCAGTAACAAAAAGAAAAGCCAGAAAAGGTCGCAATCCAAAGACTGGACAGGTAATCAACATCCCTGCAGCCAAAACTCCAAAGTTTTCATCTGGTAAGGCATTAAAAGACGCAGTTAGAAAATAGAATAATATTTTTTTATAAAGGGACAAGCACGCATGTTTGTCCCTTTCATTTATACATTTTTTCTGCTACTCTTTTATTAATCAGAACACATTGAATCAAGCTTTTTAAAAAGGAGACGGAAATGCTTATTGAGTTCAGCATAGTGCCGATAGGCTCTGGTAGCAGCATCGGGGACTGTTTGGCGGATGTCTTAAAAATTGTTGATTCAAGCGGCCTTCCTTACAAGGTTAATCCAATGGGCACTGTTATTGAAGGGAAATGGGATGAACTGTTCAAAGTCATCAGAAAGTGTCACATGACCGCGCTGAGAAATGAAGAAAGAGTTATGACGTGCATAACCATCGACGACCGGAAAGGAAAGCCGAACAGGATCGAACAGAAAGTAAAATCGATCGAAAAAAGGATAGGCAAAAAACTCAGAACGTGAACAATCACAGATGCATTATTTCAGGGATTGACCTCGGGCCCGACACGGAAAAAATCTTGGCTTATGCTGCATATTTTGCATCCAAAACAGAATCAAAACTGAAACTTTTATATGTTATAGATTATCTGCTCACCCCTCCCTCATATCTTAAGGCATATATTGAAGAGGAAAAGAAAAGAGAAGAATCGGAATTGTCGCGATGGAAAACACTCCTTGCAAAAAAGGGCATTAATGCGGAATGCAGAATTGTCTTGGGACGACTCCACGAATCTTTCACGAGGGTTATCAGGGAAATATCCACTTCCCTTCTTGTAATCGGATACAAATCCCACCCGCTCAGGCCGAGCAGTTCCGAAAGGCTCATAAAGACCCTGAAAATGCCGATGCTTGTTGTGAGGGGGAAGACAACCGAGAATGTCAGGATAGGTTCGGCCGTGATTAAGAAAATCCTGTGTCCTGTGGATTTTTCCGACAACTCTATAAAGGCTGTCTTGATTGCAAAGGAATACGCCTCACATTTTGGCGCAATCCTCCAATTGGCGCATATAATACCATCATATCTTATCAAGGAAAAATGGGTGATATGGCAGAGACTCGGGGAAAATGACCGCAGAAAATTTGATGAAACAATGCAGTCGGAAGCTGAATCGAATTTATCATCAGTATGCAAAGAAACCGGTGTTGAGCGGGGAGGAGAAATTTACCACGGAAATCCCGCTGAAATAATAAGTTCGATTGCGGACAATAATAATTATGATCTGGTCATCATGGGCGCACGGGGAATATCATATCTTCAGGGGATTTTGATCGGCAGCACTACCGAATCTGTCCTCAAGTCGTCTCCCTGCCCTGTCCTTGTTATACATTGATGCTCGGCCAGACATTTTTTCTCCTGACAGGCCTGTCCGTAATACTCCTATCTGCCGAGGTCTTCACAAACGGCATAGAAGAATTCGGCAGGCATTTTTCTTTTTCACAGGCTGTTGTAGGAAGCATACTCGCTGCTGTAGGCACAGCGCTCCCCGAGACTATCCTGCCTATGGTCGCCATTTTTATTTATGGCGGCGAATCTGCAAAGGATATAGGTGTAGGGTCTATCCTGGGAGCGCCGTTTATGCTTTCAACGCTGGCATTTTTTCTGGTAGGGTTGACCGTGACTATTTCAGCGCTGTATAAGAAGCGCAGATTTGAATTATCAGTGGAGGCGCACTCTATCAGGAGAGATTTGTCTTTTTTCCTTCTAATGTATTCAGCTGCGATAATCGTGCCTTTGTTTTCCGGCAGAAAATTCCTGATACCAATTTCGATAATGCTTATTTCAGGATATATTCTTTACGCCTATATGACTTTCCGGGGCGACAGCGCAGGTGTTGAGCAAAGCAGCGGGATGTATCTCTGGAGGCTGCTGAGAAAAATAAACCCTTCCATGACAGGCGAATCCCCCCCGGTCATTGCAATACTCATACAGGTGATCGGGGCTCTTGCATTAATGATAAAAGGCGCCCACACCTTCGTGGAAAATCTGGAGCATATATCAATAAGGTTCGGCATGAATCCCCTTCTCTTTGCCCTGATTCTCGCCCCTGTTGCAACTGAACTGCCCGAAAAATTCAACAGCATTTCATGGACGTGGAAAGGCAAAGACACTCTCGCAATCGGCAATATCACGGGCGCAATGGTTTTCCAGTCAACATTCCCTGTTTCTGTCGGACTTGTTTTTACTGAATGGAACATAACAGGCATGGCCCTTTTTTCAGCGGCAATTGCGATAGTTTCATCCATTTCCGTCCTGGCGCTGATAATTTTAAAAAAACGGATCTCCCCCTGGAGCATGCTTTTAGGGGGGGGTTTTTATTTGATATATGCGTTGGCGCTTATATTAAGATAAGCCCTGTACCTTGCGCTGACGCACAAGGTTTCTGCGTTGCAGGGTAAATTTATTTTCTGAAAAGTTCGTCCAGTCTCCTTCTCGCCTCGTCTTTTTCCCGCTCCGGAGATGAAGAGTCAGCTACTTCCTTAAAAAAGAAATAATCGCAGAAATTCGCCCTGTCCCTGACCCTCTGGAATTCGGCCTTGGGCTCCATGCATTTGTTATGAGATGACTCGGAGTAAAACTTGCAATTAAAACAGATATGAAGGTCGCCCCCGCATTCGGTACAGACAGTATCCCTGGAAAAATATTTATCAATTTCAATCTCTTTTCTGCATAACGCACATATTTTCATTTAAGCACCTCTGTACAAATGTTTTTGATTTGCAAGAAATTATTGAATGGATGATCATAACACATACAATTATATCCACATGAATCCGGATTTACAAGGTTTCTGATTCAAATTCTTGACAGCAGATATCGCCTGTGATATTTTGTAAGAAAAATTCAAAAAAGGAGGATCAATATGGCCTGCAAACCAAAAGGCGTTCCGTGCGGCACAGGCAAAAAAACAACAAAAAAAACGACAAAAAAGACAAAGAAATAACAGCGCCAGGCCTGTCAACTACAGATAAAAAGGATGATAGTTATCATCCTTTTTATTTTTTAAGAAGCTGAAGCACGCTATACATCAGGATTTCTTGTCTGTCTTTGCGAAAAAGGTGCCGATCTTCTTCTGTACTTCCTTGCTGTCGCACCTGGGACATTTTATCTGCGGGTTCATCGACAGCTCTTTCAATGTCAGGGATATGATGAACTCGTCCTTGCAGTTTTTGCAAATGTATTCATATATGGGCATAATATACCTCCGTGCTTAATTTCCCGGATAAAAAGAGGGTCCATATCATTGTTGTCCAAAATAATTTCAAATATACATAAGAAGGCGGGATGTTGAGGAAACAGAATAACGACACCCTGAAAATCAATCCACAAACAATTACAAAATAACACAAATACAGGGTTATCGTTAATACGTTT
>JBFMDL010000091.1:0-11796 GCA_040753635.1 Nitrospirota bacterium
TTTTATGTTATTATTGAAAAATATTAAAGGCTTTTGTTAGTATTTTTAATGTCTGAGGAACAAAGAAGGGCAGGGCTTCTTCTTAGAGCCGCGGCAAAAATAATTGATTTCATCTTAATTGCTGCTGTAATAGAAATTATACCCAGAGCCGGTTATTTTGCGGGCATGGCCTATATTCTATTGGCAGATGGTCTTTTTGACGGCAGAAGTATCGGCAAAAAGCTTCTTAAATTGCAGGTTATATCTGCTTTAACGAATACACACTGCACATTTAAAGATTCGATATTAAGAAACAGTCCATTTGCAGTAGCATATGCCCTCTGGATCGTCCCCTGGATTGGATGGATATTTATTTTGCTCGTTTCTGTTTTTGAATTTACACTGGTTCTCGGAAGCAAAGACGGCATGCGTCTCGGAGATGAGATTGCTAAAACAATTGTTTTGGAAACCTGACAGGTTACTTTAGGAGGCAGAATGTTTTTCCATAATATACTCGGATTATTTTCAAATGATCTTGCGATCGACCTCGGCACCGCCAATACTTTGGTCTATGTGAAAGGCAAAGGCATTGTATGTGACGAGCCTTCCGTTGTCGTTATTCGCAAAGACAATAAAAAAACAGTGGCAGTCGGGGCAGAAGCAAAAAGAATGCTCGGCAAAACTCCATCGAATATTATGGCCATTCGACCCATGAAAGACGGAGTTATCGCAGATTTTGACGCAACCGGAGAGATGCTTAAATATTTCATAAAAAAAGTCCACAACAGGAGAAGTTTTGTCTCTCCGAGAGTAATTATCGGAGTCCCTTCCGGCATTACACAGGTAGAGCAAAGGGCTGTAAAGGATGCTGCCGAGGCATCGGGCGCCAGAGAAGTGTACCTGATCGAAGAGCCTATGGCAGCTGCCATAGGAGTCGGTCTCCCTGTCGGAGAGCCGTCAGGCAACATGATTGTTGACATCGGAGGGGGGACGACAGATGTTGCTGTGATTTCACTCGACGGAGTTGTTTACAGCAAGGCTGTAAGGGTGGGCGGCGATAAAATGGATGAAGCCATCATGGCCTACATTAAGAGAAGATACAACCTCATGATCGGCGAGATGACCACCGAGCAGATCAAGATAGATATCGGTTCCGCCCACGATGCCGGCAGTTCCGAACGCCGCGCCATGGACATCAAAGGAAGGGACTTAATATCAGGAATACCCAAGACAATAACTATAAATGAAGATGAAATACGCGAAGCGTTGTCAGAACCGATAAACATCATATTAGACACGATAAAAGTCGCCCTGGAAAACACGCCTCCTGAACTCGCAGCTGATATTGTCGACAGGGGCATTGTCCTTGCCGGTGGCGGCGCCCTCCTCCGCGGCCTTGACACACTGATCAAACAGGAGACCGGCCTCCCTGTCATAGTGGCAGAGGATCCCCTGACTGCGGTAGTTATGGGGGTCGGCAAGATGCTTGATGAATTAGAGTTGCTTCGAAGAATAGCAATTAATTAAGAATGTCCAGGAAAAATTCACTTCTTTTCCTCATATTAATAATATTTTCATTTGGTTTAATGACTTACCAGAGCAAACAGGGTTATCTGTTTGATAACAATCTTCTGAACATCTTTTTCAGTAATTCATACACTGCGGTAAAATCAATCACGGATACCATCAAACGGCCTTTCGAAAGTATAACCCTGCGCGAAGAAGAGAATAAGAAACTCAAGAGACAGGTTGACGATTTGATACTGGAGAAAAAAAAATATCAGGAAGTTATTTTAGAAAACAGGCGGCTGAGGGAGCTTTTATCACTTCGCGAAAAACAGAATAACTATGTTACTTCAGCTGAAATCATCGCAAGGGGCGTTGATCATTTCGCAAATACATTAATAATTAACAAGGGACGCAGAGATGGTGTAGAAAAAGATATGTCGGCTATAACTCCCAAGGGGCTTGCAGGCAAGATATTCAATGTCTCAGGCTCTTTTTCGCGCCTTCTTCTGCTTACCGACATCAATTTTTCCGCATCGGTCAGAATGCAGGACAGCAGAAAAGAAGGCATAATATCAGGCACAGGCACAAAAAAATGCATATTAAAATATGTGCCGTACGAAGAAGAGATAAAGACAGGGGACATTATAATAACATCAGGGCTCGACATGCTTTTTCCACCGGGGATTCCTGTGGGATATGTTTCAAAGGTGGACAACAAAGGCGCCGGGGGCCATTTTCAGCATATCGAGGTAATCCCCTTTCAGGACAATACCAAATTGGAGGAAGTAATCATAGTTAAGTGAAGTTCTTTTACTGGACAATACTGATAATTTTGGCCCTTGTTTTCCAGGGCAGGCTGTCAATCCTCGGCATCTATCCTGATCTGACTGCATTAATGGCTTATTATGCAGGCATAAGATATGGCGAAACAAAAGGTCTGTTAGTAGGATCTCTGATAGGAGCGACCCAGGACATCGTGTCTCTGTATATTCTGGGACCGAACCTTCTTGCCAAAGGGGCGATAGGGTTTCTCTCAGCGATCTTCATTACCGGCGGGATCTTCAGATGGACTTATCTGCTCGGGATAATCGCTGTAGTGATTTTTACATTAATCGACAATTCTATAGTTTTTCTTTCAAGGAGCTTATTCGATAAAATCCCTGCGCCCCTCTCCACAGCTTTGTTTATTGCGATAATGCAGTCCATACTGAATGCCCCGGCGGGTATTTTTATAAGGCCGAAACATGCTGACTGAAAAAATCACATCCGGGAAAATTATTCTTATAGGCTATGTAATTATTGCAGGGTTTATTGCAATCCTGCTCCGTCTCTGGCAACTCCAGATCCTGCATGGCGGGGAATTCAGGGAACTGTCTGAATCAAACAGACTGAGGATTGTCGGCGTGCCGGCGCCGAGGGGGATTATATTCGACAGAAACGGGATCCCCCTTGTTAAAAACTCCCCTTATTTCTGTGCTTCCATAATCCCTGAAGAATTCGATAAAAAGAATGTCCACTCACTCTCAAGAATACTGAACATCCCTGCTGAAGAATTGACAGAGAAAATAAGCAAGAAAGCGAAGAACCCGTTCACACCGGTAAGATTAAAGGAAGGTCTGTCTTTCAGCGAGGTAAGTTTTATTGAAGCAAGGCGTTCCGACTTCCCCGGACTTATTATTGATATTGAAGTAACCAGGGACTACATATACGGCAGCACAGGGTCACATGTAATAGGATACCTTGGGAGACTCAATCCTGTTCAGTCCAAAAACCCCGATTTCAGGGACGTGCCGCCTGAGGCATTTATAGGGCAATGGGGAATCGAAAAGTTATTTGACAAATCATTGAGGGGGATTGCGGGTCAAAGGATAATAGAGGTTGATGCCCTCGGAAGAGAGATAAGATTGTTAAAAGAAAATCCACCCCGGAAGGGGAGCGATCTCATCCTGAGCATAGATATTGCCCTTCAGCATGAGGCGGAAAAGGCATTCGAAGGGAAAAGCGGCGCTCTTGTCGCGCTGAAACCGGACTCAGGGGAAATTCTGGGGCTTGTGAGCTCACCGTCTTTCGATCCCAATAAATTCGCAAAAGGTATAAGCTATGATGAATGGATATCCATTACACAGGATATGAAATTGCCCATGCTCAACAGGGCTATCCAGAGTCAATACCCTCCCGGCTCGACCTTCAAGATAATAACGGCGATCGCAGCCCTGGAAGAAGCAGCGATGGATGATAAAACCAAGGTGGATTGCAGGGGTTCAATAAATTACGGCAAATGGCATTTCGGATGCTGGAGAAAAACAGGCCATAATATAGTGTCCATACACAAAGCCCTTGTTGAATCGTGTGATGTATTTTTTTATGAAGCCGGCAGACGTTTAGGTTTCGATAAAATATCTTATTATGCAAACATGTTCGGCCTGGGACAGGAGACAGGAATATCAATAGGCAACGAAAAAAAAGGATTGATTCCGACCTCCGGATGGAAGAAGGAGACGAAAAAGACGCCGTGGTTCCTGGGCGAGACATTCATTAATTCGATCGGGCAGGGGTATGTTGCCACAACTCCGGTACAGATGGCTGTAATGATAAGTTCGGTGTCAAACGGCGGGTATATTTACAAACCTGTAATTATCAAGAACGAAAATCCGGTTCTTCTGCGGCATGCCGACGTAAAGCAGGAGACATATCAGATAATCAAAGACGCCCTTTACGGAGTAGTCAATGAACCGGGCGGCACCGGTTGGGTTGCAAAATCAAATACAACAACTATCGGCGGAAAAACGGGCACTGCTCAGGTTGTAGGAATCAGAAAAGATTCAAAATATCTTTCAGAAAAATTCAGAGACCATGCGTGGTTCGTGGCCTTTGCCCCTGTGGAAAAACCCGAAATCGCCCTGTCTGTTTTTGTGGAACACGGGGGTCACGGCGGAACCGCAGCCGCGCCGATAGCAAAAAAAGCTATAGAGGCATATATGCTCAGCGACGAGAAGAAAAAGGAACTGCTGAATGTTCAGGATTGACAGGAGACTCATACATAACTTCGACTGGGTAACATTTTCTACAGTGATTGCTATTTCAATTATTGGAGTGATGACTATATTCAGCGCAACGCGTCAGCCTGATGATGCAATCCAGTCGTCTTTTTATATTAAACAGATGATATGGATTTTAATAGGTATTTTAGGGCTCGTTGCGATAGTAAGCTTTGATTATATCTGGCTTAGCAGGATAGCTGCGCCTCTTTACGTAATCGGACTGATACTTCTGGTTATTGTTCTTATTTCAGGAAGAATAGGGATGGGCGCACAGAGATGGATCAACCTGGGCCCATTATCTTTTCAGCCTTCTGAGTTTTTTAAGCTTATTTTCATCATCATGCTCTCTAATTATTTAACTGCAGCCACATTTCCCATCGTCACAACTTCTCTGTTCAGGATTTTTTTTATAATCGTCCTGCTTCCCTTTATGCTCCTTTTCAAACAGCCGGACCTCGGAACTGCTCTTATCGTTATCCTTATATTTATAACCATGTCTCTTGCAAAAGGACTTCAGCGCAAAGTTATTGTGATGCTTCTGCTGATAGGAATCGTGTCACTGCCTTTTCTGGGCAATATAATGTGGACGGGGCTCAAAGATTATCAAAAAAACAGGCTTATTGCCTTTATCGAACCTGAAATTGACCCGACAGGGATAGGCTACCATATAAACCAGTCAAAGATAGCTATAGGGTCCGGAGAATTTCTGGGCAAGGGATTTTTAAACGGCACACAGGGCCCTTTCAGGTTTCTTCCGGAAAAACATACCGATTTCATTTTTGCCGTGTTTGCCGAGGAATGGGGGTTCATCGGCTCGGTTATTTTATTGTCACTGTATTTCCTGCTGATCATGCGAGGTCTGGATACTGCAAAAAAGGCAAAAGACGATTTCGGGAGACTTCTGGCCCTCGGGATCACTTTTATGTTCTCCATTTATTTCTTTATTAATATCGGCATGACTCTCGGCATCATGCCTGTGGTCGGAATTCCTCTGCCTTTTATGAGTTATGGAGGCACAGCGCTTCTATCGAACTTTATCTCGATAGGGGTTCTGATAAATATCAGGACCAGGAGGTTCAGCCTCTTTTATTAGCCTGATTATTTCTGTTATAATTTTAGCTTCTTAATTATTGGAGCATATTTATTTTTTGCCGGACTTCTTACTTTTGTCTTTTACAGGCGGTGTAGCTCAGTTGGTTAGAGCATGCGGCTCATATCCGCAGTGTCCGGGGTTCAAATCCCTGCACCGCCACCAGAATCCTGTCAGAGATATTACATCATCACAAGCAGATATGCGTAATAGAAGGCCATTGATGAGAAGAAGAGAGCAAGTATTCCGAGAAAGGCATACAGAAGGCCTTTTGCAGGCCTCTTTGCCTTGAATTCGAAGTATGCTTTAGGGAAAAGGGTTATTGCGCCGAAAAGCAGCATTAAGCCGACGAGTATCTGCGTGATCATTCTGACCATTAATAATCACATCCCTTCAAGCATGGGAATACAATCAGCAGCAGACATTTTGCCCGCAGCCTTTTTTTAAGATTAACATTGTAGTTGCAATCTTTCATCCAGAAGGCAGGGGCGAAAAAGCCTTGCCCTGCAACACCCCCCCTCTTTCCCCCCTTGATAAGGGGGGAATTGAAGGGGGGTAGAAAGGCCGTCCGGCTATAACCCCACCCTTCCTCCCCTTATCTAAGGGGAGGTGAGGAGGGGTTACGGTTATGTCTGCATTTATGTGGATCATATTAAATCACGTTGTCATTGCAAGGCTTTTGAAGCGCTTCTGCCTTCCGGATATGCAATATTAGGGTTAATAATCATTTGCGTTTTTTGGGCCAAGAGGACAGCCGGCGCAGATCGGTTTTGTCCTGCAATATTCTTTTGCAAGCCTGACGAACAAGGCATGGTATTCATTGTAAAGAACAGCGTCCTCTTTGAGCCCTTTATGAAACAATCCTTGAAATTCATTGTAGGACGAATCGTGATCCATGATATTATGTCTTGAAAGAACCCGCCTTGTATATGCGTCAATAACAAATACGGGTTTTTCGAGCGCATAGAGGATTATGGAATCTGCGGTTTCAGGCCCGATGCCATTGACTGACAGGAGTTTTTCTCTGATTATCGGCAGCTTTTCTTTTCTCATCTTTTTCATGCTTCCGCTGTATTCATCTATAAGAAAAGAAATAAAATGCTTGAGCCGTTTTGCCTTGATGTTGAAATAACCTGCAGGCCGTATCAGGGAAGCAAGCTCATCACGATGCATATCATGCAAGGCATCCGGACTTAATGCCCCTGCTTTCTTAATATTTTCTATAGCCTTTTCAACATTCGCCCAATTGGTGTTCTGAGTCAGTATCGCGCCGACTGCCACTTCAAATGGCGTATCCCCCGGCCACCAGTTCTGCGGGCCGAAAGTGCGGAATAGTTTTCCGTAGATTTTCATTAAAATCATGTCGCTGGTCATATCAAGAAATTCCTGTCCAGTTTTTAAAGGTCAAATTCCTTACTTGATTATATTTTAACTTTTTTGATAAGTGAAATAATAATGAAGGGAGGAGGAAGCATTAAAAACTTTTCAACTAATATCGCTAACTATTTTAAACTGAAACTTCTTCTGCCGCAATAAAATCTTTGCTGGATTTGACAGAGATAAATCCCAAAGAAGCAAGATTGCGGATTGTTTTTGCCACTTCTGTTCTATCAAAAGAAGGTTTTCTTCTCTGTTTCCATTCCATAACTGCGTTAAGAACATCTGCTTCGGTCGGAGTTTCTTTGCGCGACTTTTGAAAAGATTGTGCAGCAAAATGAACTGTTGCAGCCAGTTCTGCCTGATGTGTAGTATTTATTCTGAGAAACAGGTCTGTAAGCCGCTCAATAATAGGCTGCTCTTTTTGAATCTCTTCTTCATAGATTTTTTGGGCATCCTGAAAAGTCGGGCCGGGTTTGACACTAAACATTCTTCCAAGATGCTCTTCTTTAATGAGGCCATTATTAACAAGTTTTGTTATTTTGAATTTCAGTTCTGATGCAAATGGCCCGAAACTGCTTTGCGAATAACTCAATCCTGTTTTTAGTCCTAACTCAGTCGCAAAATATGCGATCTTCTGGAACATCGTCCGGCCTATCGGCCAATGATAAGGCTCTTTTTCGATTCTTGAAAGTACCTCAATAATTGCTATCAAGCCAGATTCAATTTTATTATTAGCAGCCCCTGAGACAGCAACCCGTTCTGCTACTCTGAACAAAAATTCATGGGTAAGTTCTTCTCCAGGCGTGCCATTTGGTGCATACAGCTCTACATCAATATCAAGTTTTTGAATATGTCTGTATAAGGTAGGGCCGACAATTTTCCATTCAAGTTGTCCATAACCACAACCGAGCGGCGGCAGGGCCATAGAAGTTATTCCCCACGCTTTATAATTCCGTTCAAGATAAATTAACCCTTTTACAATATCTGATAGATTAGACACTGAACGCCAGTGTTCTTTTGTTGGAAAGTTTAATATCCATGGAGGAGTAAGTCTTTTATATAGATATGGTTCACCGAGTTTGACTTTGCCTTCAGAGCACCGTTTTACGTAATCATCAAACATTTCCGGGAACCGCTTCTTAAATTCGAGAGCGATTCCTTTGCCCATGATGCCGACAGTATTAACTGTATTTACCAGAGTCTGGCATTTGGATTCAAATAAATCGCCAACCATTATTCTAATCATTATACCTCACTGAAAAAACATATCGGGGTTTGCGGTTATCGGAAAATCCGGATTCATCGGTTTAATTATATCATAAAGCTGCGATCTGCTTTCGTCGCATGAGACATAAACCCCAATAATAAACTCCTTTTGTACTTTTTCAGGGACTAAAACTTCAGCACACTTCTCAAATGCATGACGAAATTTTTTTATTGGGTTGTCATGATTCCAATATTTTGCAAATACACGCTCTTTATTGATAACTCTTAAGCCATCAGATGCCGTATAAAACCTTACATAATCACTTGAAGCATTGCCGTCAGTAATTACTACATGTGGAAGATTTAAAACATCTTTCTTAACTTTGACGACACATAATTCTTTATGG
Organism: Nitrospirota bacterium; assembly: GCA_040753635.1. GTDB lineage: Bacteria > Nitrospirota > Thermodesulfovibrionia > Thermodesulfovibrionales > UBA6898 > JBFMDL01. Next base: position 8,613 of record JBFMDL010000091.1, read on the forward strand.
AAATCCTTTCTTTTGAACATCATGGGATTTCTGGCATGGAAATAAAGATTTACATATTGATGCAGCGGACGTCCGCCGGGGACAACAACCTTTTTTCTTCTTTCTTGAATCTCATCCATTGCAACTGACGTATGAGAGACCTTTTCTGCCATCTTGTGCGATAAGATGCCCATCTCATAAATAGACCCCATGTTTGTAAGCGGCGTTATATAGTGAAGTTCTTCTAAATCGTCAAAGGTCATGCCGCTGACCCCTCTGTTAAAGCCTGCTGCATAAGGCCCTGAAACAGTTCATTCAATTTTTTTCTTCTCACAATTTATTCCCCCTCCACAATCTCAATCCTCTTTTCTTACACTTCCGCACTTGCCCGACTTTCTTGCTAAACTTGCCCGCCCTCGGCCAGAGGGATGATAGGCTGTTCCGTCCTTGTTCACACAAAATCACCAATTGCTTATCTTCGCCACTTCCATCCTGTTAAGGGTAGGCTTGAGAATCTCCTCCGCTTTACTTTGATGCTCTTTTACAGCCTCCTGGAAATGATGCCAGTCGCTATTCCTAAAGCCGTCTTTCAAAAAATATAATGTCTTAACGTTTGAAGTCCCTATAGTCGAGGCGTCGCTTTCATATCGCACAGCCTCATTGAACCAATCGTCCTCATTGTATTCGATGAAACTGTCCCTCAGAAGATCCCTGTAACTCTTATGCCGTTGTGACCGCATCTTGTTCGTATCGGCTTCTGCTTCTTTTCCTATGGCATTCCCGATATCAGCAAGGAGTTTTTCCCTGGCGGCCTCTGGTTTGGCCGGCTTCGTAAAGCTACAATACTGGTCAAAAATGAACTCTGTAGCTGAAAGGAAAATCACTTTATTGTTCCTTGCGCGGTTTTTCGAAGTCAATCTCATGTCTTTCCATAAGAGGTTAGGGATATCCGGCTGGTACTTCGCATCCGCATGTCCTATGTTCGGCAAAAGTCCCTGAAGAAAACCCTCCATGGCATTGAATTCGTCCTTGAACCCGACAAAGTTCTGGTGGGCAAACGTGTCGGCAAACATATGGGTAGCGATGCCGATTCGGTAGTGGTTCTTTGATGTTAGGGCATCGTTTAAGAGTGAAACGGCATTCCGGTTGTTAGGGATGGTGTTCAGCAGATGGAGCTTGCCGTCTTTTCTGTCTGGCGAGGATTTCCATATTTCGTCAGGAGTTCCCGGCATAAAATGGAATACGGGATAAATCCGCAGGCGCTCTTCCCGGGGTTTTGTAATGTCCATTGTCTGGCTGATGTAATTCTCATACATATCATCCAGCCCTTCATTTATCCTGTATAAGGTATCGTTATCATCCGTATACTGGCTTGAATAGGCGATTTTGTACGCCTCGTCTTTCTTGAAGCCCGCCCTCAGTGCGATAATGAAAGTGATGTAATAGTGGTATTCAATATCCATGTTTTTCTCGATATAGAAGACCTATATTTCTCTGCTTATAATCTCTCTTCAAGCTTTCTCTGCTCTTTACCCTCTGACACTTTGACACTTTGACACTTTTGATATTTAACCTTCTGCACTTTTTCTTCCCCCTCAGATAAATCTAACGCCGAATCTATTATAATTGTATTTCTAAGAGGGTCGACGAGGGTGATGAAGGGCTGTTGGTTCATTCAGGACTTTTCGCGAAAAATCACGCGTCATATATAAACTACCTCTTTTAATATTTTATCCTTCAGTTCGGTTCTTATCCTGCTTTTCTCTATCAGGTCAACTTTCTTTTTTAAAAGCTTTTGCAGCTTGTTTTCAAGTTCAATCAATTTCAGAAGATCCGGCAAATCTGAATACTCAACCAGTATATCAATATCACTTTGTCTCTTCTGCTCACCCCTGACAAAAAAGCCGAACATGCCGATTTCCTTAACGCCGTATTTTTCTTGCACTTCTGCTTTGTGTTTTGCTAAGATTTTTTTAATTTCCTCAAGTGTTTTCATCAGGCATTTCTCTCAATACAAAAAACCAAAGACCCATAACGGAATTTTATTCCCAATTCCAATCTCTATATCGCCCACGGCTAAAAAAGAATTCTTTATCCTGCTTATCTGGGCAAAACTCTTATTTTTGCCTCCGACCTCAAAGACATATCTGCCGTCAATCAAAAAATCTCCCTTGGCAGGTATGGAAACCCTATGTGCAGCGTTTGCCATGTTCAAAAAAAATGTCTCCCTGACCGTTCCGATATTCACCGGGATATTTCCTGATATAGCATAAGTTAAATTAGGATTATTAAGATATATTTTTTCAGGCTTTTCCAGCTCCTTCAGCCCTCTGCCGCTTTTGGAGACAGTAAGAATTATTCCTGCATCCTCAAGATATTTGAGATAGGTTTTCAGGGTTCTCTCATCGCCTACATCAAGCAATATCTTCAATTTTTTTAAATCAGGCGTAAATGGAACAGAGCCGGCGATGATCGACAAAAGTTTTTTTATCTTCTTTATGCTGTTGCCGCTCAAAGAAGGGTATATAGCTATCAAATCGCTTTCAAGGGCAGTATGTATATTCTGTTCAAGGGTTATGTAATAGAGTTCACTGCTCTTATATTCATTGAAATACGGATAATACCCGTATTCAAGATACTCCTTAAAAAGGGCAAGGATTTTTCTGCCTTTCTTTTCTAACATTCCGATGACTTCATGAGCGATGCGCTGGTGGTTTTGGGTTATATCTTTAATGTCTGCGCTTTTAAGATTAATCCCGAGCGCAAGCTCGATAAACTCCCTGAATGACATCCCGGCCATGCGATAAACCACAGCCCTTCTGCTTAAATCGCGGCTGCCCTTATAAATCTCCAATGCAGAACTACCGGAGGCTATTATCTTAAGCTTGGGGAATGTGTCGTAAATGCTCTTCAATTCCGTTGACCATGCCGGATACTTGTGTATCTCGTCAAAGCATATCATCTCGCCTCCGAGATTATAGAACTGTTCTGCTATTTCATACAGCGACCGGCTGCCGATCAGAAAGTGGTCAGTCTGAATGTAAAGAGCCTTGTTCGTAAAGATATCATTTTCATATGAGGCAAGGATATGCTGTATAATGGCAGTGGTTTTTCCGACCCCTCTCTGACCGACTACAATAGAAAATCGGCTTTTGAAAGGATCGAGCCGGAGGAAATATCTGACATAATCCCTGCTGTTCAATCG
>JBFMDL010000092.1:0-11108 GCA_040753635.1 Nitrospirota bacterium
CATCGAATTCATGTCTCCAAGTTTGTCAAAGGCACCAACATCGGCGCTCTGCTGTTTGAGTATCGTCTGGCCCCTGAACATACTTTTCCTGCGGCACTCGATGACTCGGTTAAAGCATACCAATGGCTGCTATCACGGGGTGTTTCATCTTCAAACATCGTGTTTGCCGGAGACTCCGCCGGTGGAGGCCTTTGTTTAGCCACACTACTCGCCCTTAGAGATCAAGGCATTCCCCTTCCTGCGGCAGCGGTAGCGCTCTCCCCCTGGACAGATCTTGCGTGTACTGGTGAGTCCTATCGAAGCAATGCCCGGAAATGCCTCTCGCCAGTTGGGACATGAACCGCATTCAGCAGACATTATGTTGGCGATAATAATCCCAGCACACCGTGGATTTCTCCGCTCTATGGGAACCTTAAAGGTCTTCCATCAACTCTAATATTTGCCGGAGAGGATGAAATACTTCTCGATGATTCGGTATGCTTTGCGGAAAAGGCAAAAGATGCTGGCGCAGATGTCACGTTAAAGGTTGGCAAGGGGATGTTTCACTGTTTTCCCGTATGTGCACCTCTATTTCCCGAGGCTACGCAGGCAATGGATGAAATTTGTACTTTTATAAAGATGCACTTGATGGATTAAAACAATTTGCATATCAACCGCATACCCGGGCCGGCGATTTCAATGCGCTCCATTGCCAGCCGGTTATACGGCACGTTCTGAGTAGAAATAAATAAAAATATTACTACAAAAAAGGGACAGGGCAGACTTGCATGAAGAGACAATAAGCCTGAATCCCGATCTATTTTGATTCAGACCGAACATCTCCTGGAGGAACATCAGGCCCTGAAGGAGTTTCAATAGTATCAGAAGATTCAGGAACTGTTTCTTCTCCGGAAATCTCCTCATATTCCGGAACAACGATTCCCCTTCTTACCATGATGCTGTAAATAAGATTTGAACGGTGTACTACATATCTCTGCTCACCAACGGGATTGAATTTCCTCGGATTCGGCAATACGGAAGCAAGACGCGCGGCCTGTTCAGGCCCCAAAGATGATGCGGGCATGCCGTAATAATGCCTTGATGCAGCCTCTATCCCGAATATGCCCTCGCCCCACTCTGCCACATTGAGATAGATCTCGAGTATCCTTTTCTTTGTCAACGCCCTTTCCAGCCGCCATGTGATAATCGCCTCTCTTATTTTCCTTGCCGGGTTTTTGGAAGGTGACAAATAAAGGTTTTTTGCAAGCTGCTGGCTGATGGTGCTTCCTCCCAGCTTGAACTTTTTTACCCTGATATCCTTTTCAACAGCTTTCTGTATAGCTTCATAATCAAACCCTTCATGATGCCAGAACTTGTCGTCCTCGCCTATAAGCACCGCCTTTATAAGATACGGTGATATTCTGTCATATGGCGCCCATATCTGATTAATCCTGTGCTTTTTCCCTTTTTCCTTCCATTCCTTTTCACGGTATTCCATCATGGCAGTTTTCCCGGGGTTCTCTTTTTTGAGCCTTGATACATCCGGGTAGACAAAATGGAATGCAATAAAACCTGCGAGGACAAGAACAGATGAAAAAACTAATCGCCTGAATAATGATCTCTTCTTTTTCTTTTTTCTCATTCAGAATCTAAAAGGCTGAGATTTCTCGTTTTCTGGTCAACCTGTTCCAAGACAGGAATATCCTCAGCGCCTGTAACGCCGAGTTCTTTAAATTTTCTAACTGAAGGAAGAACCCTCGCCTCAAGGGAACCTATCATTTTGTTATAGGCTGAAATTGATTTTTCTATCGCAGAGCCGAGTTCATCGAAATGTTTTACCAGCGTGATCATGCGTTCATAGAGTTCTTTGCCTAATATACTGATCTCCTGCGCGTTCTTGGTCATCTGCTCCTGTCTCCATCCATATGCGACCGCCCTCAGAAGCGCTATAAATGTTGTGGGAGTGGCGATTATAACTCTTTTTTCCACGCCGTCTTCGATCAATGTAGTATCTGATTCAAGCGCAACGCTCAAGAATGATTCGCCAGGGATAAAAAGCACTACAAATTCAGGCGACCGGCTGAACTGGCTCCAATATTCCTTAGAGCCGAGCTTATTCATATGCGCCCTGACCTGTTGAGCATGTTTTTCGAGTTTCGCCCTTTTTTCGTCCTCTGTTTGCGCAGCAACAGCATCAAGATAGGCATCAAGCGATACCTTTGAATCAACAACGATCTTCCTATCCAAGGGCAGGTGAACAATCATATCCGGTCTTATTCTGCCTTTCTCAGTATCGAGAGACTGCTGTTCTGTAAAATCACAGTGCATTGACATGCCTGAAAGCTCGGCGACTCTCCTTAACTGCATTTCTCCCCATCTGCCTCGGACCTGGGGCTTTCTCAATGCAGATACAAGGCTGCTTGTTTCCTTCTGCAGCTGCTGGTGGGTTGACGCAAGCATCTTTATCTGTTCTTCCATACCTCCGTAGTCCTGACGTCTTTTGGCCTCGATTGCATTTATTTGCTCCTCATATCTCTTAAGAGCTTCGTTCAAAGGCTTAATAAGTCCATCCATTGTTGCCTGATGTTCGCCAAGCTTTCCTTTCGTATCAGCCACGACTTTGCCGAGGGATTCGGAAGCAAGCCTGAGAAAATCCTCACTGCTGCTCTTAAGCGCTGCAGATGAAAGGGCATTAAAAGTATCAGACATCTCTTTCTTCATTGTCTCTATCAGCGCCTTTTGCTCCTCGAAGCTCTTTTGCGCCTCCTCCATTCTTGTTAAAGCTTCTACTTTTGACTTTTTTTCAGAATCCAGATCATTCCTCAAACTCTTTAATTCTGTATCTTTCTGCTCGATCAATTTTCTCAATTCAGTAATCACAGCCTCTAAACTTTTTGATTTTCCATCGAGTTCAGCCATCTGTCTGTTCAAGCGTGAGGTTGATACAAACCATGCAATTACACCGCCTAATATAAGACCTATCAATATATAAACAATTATCTCCATGCCGGGCCTCTTTTCTTATATCTTCTCATATACCCAAACCCTTCCCCCATCCTTTATCTCATCCACTCTTCTAACCAGACGTTTTTTATAAAGATTCAAAAGTCTTGTTCCGCTTGTATTTGCAGGGAGATTTAGAGCAGCCGAAAGTTCGCTTGCCGTTATTTTCTTTTTTTTGCTTATCAGATTCAGAGTCTCCTGAAGATAGTTATTGAGATTGCCGACAAGAATTTTTTTGCCGTCTCTCATCTCAGCCATCACAGCAAGGTCTTTTCTCTCAAGCGCAACCTCGATATTTTCCTTCTGGTTTTCATTAAGACCTGTCAGGATAATGTATTTATCCCCGTATTCACCGCCGAGCATACGGGAAATCAGCTTTGCCACGATCTCATCAGCACATGAATAGTCAATAACTCCTATCTTCGAAAAATCAAGGGCAATCACCTCGCCGTCCCTTTCTTTATCAATATACCTCTCGATCCGCTCCCTTATCACCTGCCCTGATGGCCTTGTAACAAGATCGCTTGAACCATTCTTCAATTCTTCCTTAAGGAGCTTATAAATGTTGTAAATTGTCATAAACTCACACTGGCTCGATTCCAATAGAATTCAGCCATTCTATAACTTCCTGTCTTAACCTCTCATTCTTAAATGTATACCATCTCTTTTCTTCTTCAGGATAGGCAGAAAGGACATTTTTAAATCTCCTGAAAGCGCCTTTGCCATCAAGGGCAATATCAAGCTTTTCCATGAGCCGCCTGTCTTTCACAGAACTTGCAAATTCAACCATAAGATTGTATGACTCGTATGAAGGTTTTCTGGGTATCTCTACATACCGTCCTGCATCGTCTGAAAGTACTCTTTCCGCCGCCTCAACCAATTCCTTTTCCCATTCAGGCAGACCATTGATCTTTTCTTCGTCTTCTGATTCAACCGCTGACATTACCTCATCAGGCATGTCTATGACTTCTCCTGTCTCCGTATCAAACAGTTTGACACTGCCAAAGTCGTCAGACATCTCCATAATAAAAGCGATATCATCTAAATCTACCTTTAGTTTCTTCATATGCCCTTTCTCCAAAAACTCATATCCCTTTTATTTCATCTATAAAAGCAGGTCTTCTCCTGTATTTGTCTCTCAGGTGTTCAATGTATCTTCTAAACCTATCTTGAGTTCCGAGTATCTCTTTCATCAGTTTCAACCAGTAAGCGGTCCGACGGTATGCCTCCCTTTTTTTTACATCTTCCGTAAATTTGTTTATCTTCTTCTTATAAAGCTCAAAGCATTCTTCAGGATATCTGTCACGAATCTTTTTGACTATTGAATGGAAAACATTAAATTGGATGCTCTTTTTGGCAAGGCTCAACATGTTCTCATAATCATCCTCGATAGAGTAAATTTTAAATAGCAGTTCATAATCCCTGTCAAGAAGCTTCTCCAATCTTTCTATAACAGAAATCCTTTCCTGTTCGGTCTTTATGATTTTTCTCAGCTTCTTGTCATAAGCAATATCTCTGTCCAGCATTAAAATCGCCATCAGATTTTCGATTATCTTTAGATAATCGGTTTCAGGATTGTAATGTTTATCAAGGAACTCTCTTAATTCTTTAAGAAAATCAGACAGACTAAAGCTGCAATAAAAATCTTTTCTATTGCCCTGAATAATCTCGATGGCTTTCTCTGCAACAGCGATAGCATTATCTCGTTGATTGTGTTTCCTATAAAACCCCGAAAGATAGATAGCCATTTCAGGGTATTCTTTATAATGTTTCTCGCCGAATAAAAAGACTTCTTTTGCCTCACCTTTAATTATGAGAAGATTCAATTTAATAGGCGGGATCAAATCAATGCCATGTTTATTGAGTACATAATCAGCATCTTCACGGGCATTTATAATTTTCTTAAAGGCATCCTTAAAAACTTCTTTATCCTCAAACTCAGTATATGCCTGCAAGAAGTAATCAAGATATGGCTCTTTATCCTTTAATGAAATACAAAGCCTATGGATATTTTCTGCCATTGCATTAAGTGCATGACAGGCATCATAATGAATATCGTCTGAGAAATCCTCAAGCCTTTCATCTCTTAAGCTTTCAATACAGGCATCACAAATGCCCTGGCATATCATTTTACTTTGAGTAAATTGCAACCATTTCTCTCTTTCAAACTTCCATTCCCCACTTGATGGAAAATCATCTTTCCCATGCCATATAGCATTATTAAATACAGTATCAAACAACATTAAATATTCTCCATTTAATTTCTCCAAGTCATATATTATCCTTGAATAACTTCTCCAACTCCCAATATCATGCTTCTCGTCTCACATGCTACTTGTCGCACAACCTGTTACTTTTCCTTCCTCACCCTTTAAATGTCTCTCTATCCGCTTTCTGGTCAATAAATCTGATCTAAAAATCTTCCCTCACCCCTTTTTGCTAAAGAGGGAATCATCTTCTGGATTCCCGTTTTCACGGGAATGACGGAACTATGTCCATTTTTATAGCTATCTTCACCAGATATTCGTTACCCCTTCAACATTTTTAAAATGTTTAATATCAAATGTAGCTACTTTTTTAAGCTCTTTTGACTTGATATAAGCGATGTTATATGCATCAATAAAGTCCATTCTTCCTGACGCATATCGGCTGATTGCATCTTTTACCCTTGCATGGTTGGACACCTTGATATTTCTTGATTCGAGGATTGTATCAACTACTTCCTTAATTTCAGCTTTTGAAAAATCATAGTAAGATTCAAGCACCCAGACAATCTCAGCAATAACTATATCGCTTGTTTCAAGTTTTGCTTTTCCCCTTTCGGCTTTTTCAAAAAGCTCTTTAGCCTTCTGGTAAAAAGATTCGGCATCCCTGACAAAAAATCTTAAAAATACATTGGTATCAACAAAAATCGGATCATCCACTCTTCAATCCCTCTTTTGCGATTCTCCTTGAGACCACTTTTTTCGTGAATTCCCTCTCATCTCCGATTCCAACTTTTCTGCCCTTAGCAATTCCGCCGAGGCTCAGTATTGATTTTCTTTCCTTCTTTTTTAACATTAGAGCGTCGCCTTTAATCTCAAATATAAGGCTGTCTCCTTCCTTGATGTGAAGGCTGTCCCTGAAAGGTTTGGGTATAGTCACCTGCCCTTTTTTTGTTATCGTTGTCATTTTCTTACCTCCAGAATAGTATTACTTATATTTTAGGTATTACCAATTTAAAAGTCAAACCCAACTTCTTCTTCCACACCGCCTTCATCCATCCCCTTATCTGCCTTCTGGTCGATAAATTCATATAAAATATCACCCACCCCTCTTTGCTAAAGAGGGGATGATTCCCTGGATTCCCGACAAGCCTGCCGGCAGGCGGGAATGACAAAAATAGGTACATTTTTAACCACTATTAAGATTTCTCTTTATTACTTTCAATTGATTCAATTGAATCATAAAATAGATATGTATGTCAAGTAAAAAGTTAGGGTGAGATTGCTGCGAAGCGACCTTGCTTTGATAATAATCTAAACTTCCGGTAAAAGAAAATTTATCTGTGCGCCTGAAAAGGAATTTAAAACAGTCTCTTTCTCTTTCCCCCTTCCCCACTTCGGTATTATCGAGAGTCTTGCAGTTCCTGAGCGGATAGAGAGCTTGCCATCCCATTCGTTTACAAACCTTCTCACAGCAGCAAGTCCATGCCCCCTGCCCTTGTCTTCATACCTTGATGCGGCGTAAAGGAGGGCTTTTTCTATCGCCTCAATATCGTTTTTAAATGAAAATCTTTCTGACAATGATTTCTTGAAACCTATGCCGATGTCCATGACAGCGATCTTGACGATATTTTTATTCAGGCTCTGCCAGAAGTACTTTTGTATTCCTACAAACCCTTTGGTTTCGCTGTGCTCGATTATATTCTGGCAGACTCCGGAAAGGGCTACGATAAAGCCGTTTATTGCCCTTTCATCATAGTGAAGATGCTTTCTGAGTATGGCATTTGCACGCTCTTTTACTTTTCCAACAATGAAATGAATATCGTCTGATTTTTCTATGGGCGTAATTTCAAGCAATACATCAGAATATGAACTCCTAAAATATTTCTCTGATAATCGCTGACTATGATGTTCAATCTTAAAATAATCTTCAGCATTTTTAAAAAAATCCATCCTTTCGAGATATTTCAGGACTTCTTCTGATTCAGGCAAATAAATGGTCTTCCGAACGCCTTCTGATTTCATTAGCTCACCAATCTCGAGTATTCCTACCATTCCATAGGGATCGATAAAGGTTACGTCCTTGAGATCTACAAATAGAGATTCTTTAAAGGTTTGCAGAACTTGTTCGAAAGTTTCTTCAGTTATTTGGGTCATAAGAAAGGTATTATCACTTAATCATCTCCGGCGTTATCATCCACTGCAAAGACCAGCTGCCCTTCTCATCTCTTTTCAGGCAGACAACTCCTGCCATTTTGAAATCAACAATGCCTGTCTCCGGATCTCTGCAAAGCAGCATGGATGCCAGATTGCCGAGATGGGGAAGATGACCTACAAGCATAACATTCTCTGAGATGTATTTCAGCCGGTCTGTCCAGGTCCGCGTGTTGTCCATGGGGGCAAGCCCGTCTGTCTCTGAAACACCGCTTGAAGGCTTAAGATGTTCGGCCAGCGCTTCGGCTGTCTGCTTTGCCCTCAATTTATTGCTATGAAGTATCCGGGCTATCATGAGGTCGAATCCGGATATATAAGAAGCGACCTTTCTGATATCCTGGATCCCTTTCTCTGAAAGAGGCCTTGCCGGGTCCTCCTCTTCTTTCACTGCCTCTGCATGCTGGACAAGATAAAGAAGCATAAAATTTACCCCCTTAAAAAATATTTAAGAGTTTGATTGTCCCGAATATTTTCGGGATAGGCAATCCTTTTTAAAAAGATTCCCGGCAAGCCTGCCGACCGGCAGGCAGGCGGGAATGACAGATTGAGAACCGTTACTTCAGTATCTCTGTCCCTATGCCTTCTTTTGTGAATATTTCGAGCAAAAGGCAATGCGGGATCCTGCCGTCCACTATATGTGTTTTTCCGACTCCGCCCGATATCGCATCAAGACAGGCCTGCACCTTTGGAAGCATTCCCCCTGTAATTGTATTATCTTCGATAAGTTTGCTTATTCTGCTCTTTTTTAAAGTAGAGATAATTCTGCCTTTTTTGTCGAGAATCCCCGGCACATCAGTCAACAGGATAAGTTTTTCCGCCCTGAGCGCCGACGCAATAGCTGATGCAACATAGTCCGCATTAATGTTTAAAGTCTCGCCGTTCGGACCCGCGCCGATTGGCGATATCACCGGCACGAAACCATCTTTTTCAATGCTGTCTATGACAGCGGGCTCTACGGATGTGATTTCTCCAACAAGCCCTATATCAACTATCTCGCTTACGCCTGTCTCGGGGGTGAGTTTTTTTATCGTCTTCTTATGCGCCTTTATCAGATTGCCGTCCTTTCCGCTCAGGCCTACTGCCTTGCCGCCATGTTTGTTTATCAGGGAAACGATCTCCTTGTTAACAAGACCGCCGAGAACCATTTCCACGATATCCATGGTCTCCTGATCCGTCACCCGCTGTCCATGTACAAATTCAGGCTTTTTGCCCATCTTCTGCATTGTTGCGGATATCTTTGGACCTCCTCCATGCACTATGACTGTACGGATGCCTATAAAATTCATCATCACAATATCTTTTGCAAAAGATTCCTTAAGCTCTGCCTCAGTCTGTGCGGCTCCTCCGTATTTTATGACAAATGTTTTACCGTAAAAATTTCTGATATAAGGAAGTGCATCGATAAGTATCTCGGCCTTTTTTATTATTTCTTTCATTATCCTTTCCTTTCAAAACATGGAATACACAGGATCTTACCATTCCTGAGTCTTGCCCTGGGCTCTGCCACCTTTTCACCGCATGATGCACATGTCAGACTCTGATATATCTCTGCTTCAGGTGGAAGCTTTTCCCTGCCTCTTTCAACCTTCATCAACTCTCTGTCTTCCGCCTTAAGTATATGTTTTATCCTCGCTGCCTTTCTGTTATGAACGAATTTTATAACTTTCCTGGACCGGTCGCCTTTCATATACTTTTCCCACATAGCCTTTTCTTCTTCAGTTTCCTGAGGTTTTTCCCAGTCTATAGAGATCCTTATACTTTTTCCTGAAGGACGTTTTATAAATGTATAGACCTGTTTCCCGTAATCCCTGAAGAACAGATTGCCCTTGCCGAATGTGCATCCGGTCATGACCTGTATCGCATCGACTGCACAGGAATTGTTCTCTACTATGGCAACGAGTTCTTCATCCTCTGAACGCCCTGCAAATTCCTTTAACGTCCTTATCCCCACCCTGTAACCCAGGGCAAGCCCTGGACAGGAATGTCCGTGGAAATCAGCAACATCTTTGTAAGTTTTCATACAGGAATTTTACACCAAAAAAGATTTTTTTGATATGATGTCGTTATCCAATATCGTGGAATCGGATCACCCCTGGATCCGGTATTTGCCATACCGTTATCCTGCTGATCTTCGGCATAATGAATCCTCATTTTCACTGACCCGGTCTTTGTCAACTAAGACCGCCTCGCATCGCTGCTCCTGATCACTGCTATAAACACCATAAACAACACAGCAGAAACCGCTGCTGTGGCTGCCCCGAAATAGAATGTTGCTGAAGGAGAAATGTGGTCCCACAGCCATCCGCCTATAAGGCTTGCGGGGAACATGGCGATCCCCGTGACTGTGTTATAGACCCCGAAGGCCGTTGCCTTGAAATCCTGCGGTATGATTGTGGCAAGAAATGCCTTCTGTATCCCCTCGGTAAGGCCCATAAAAAGACCATAGAGACCGAAAAGAATCCAGACTGCGGCCGGAGAAACCGCAACGGCGAATTCGAAATAAAGTACGGCAAACAACAGGAACCCTGAAAGGATCACCCTCTTTTTCCCGAACTTGTCAGCGGCAATACCCGCCGGGATGGACGAGATGGAATAGACAAGATTAAAGAGGAGATAAACCACGGGTATCATTATGGTAGAAATGCCAACCTGCTGCGCTCTCAATATCAGGAATACGTCGCTCGAATTCCCTATGGCAAAGATACCCGCAATAATGACAAAGAACTTGAACCTCCAGTCAAAGTGTTTTAGCGCCAGTTTCGGCCTGTCTGAGGCTGTAGGGGTTTGATTTATCGAACCCTCCGGAGTGGACACAATTAATTGTGCCCCTCCCTTCTTTTTTTCCTTGATGAAAAGGATTATCAGCGACACGGCAATGATGCCGGGTATCATGGACAACCAGAAAACCTTGCGGTAATCGTTTGAAAGTATACCAACAAGGAAAAAGGCGATGGCCGGCCCCACCACTGCCCCCATTGTGTCCATCGCACGGTGGAATCCGAATGCCCTTCCAAGGTAAGCCCTGTCCGAAGATTCGGCAATAATGGCGTCACGGGGAGCAGTGCGTACGCCCTTGCCGAACCTGTCTATAAAACGGGAACCCATGACATGGGTCCATCCTGTAGCCAGGGCAACAATGGGCCTGCTTAGTGTCGAGATGCCGTAACCTGCAGCCATGAGCCACTTGCGGTTCCCTATCCTGTCAGAAAACCATCCTGAAAAGACCTTAAGCAGGCTTGCAGTTGATTCTGCTATTCCTTCTATAAGGCCAATGACTGATTTGTTCACCCCAATGACATTTGCAAGGAAGAGCGGCACGAGGGGGTATATCATCTCGGAGCTCACATCCATGAAGAAGCTCACAAACCCGGCAATGGTTACATTCTTGTCAAAACCAAAAAACCTTCTATTTGTTTCCATTCTTTTATTTCAGCTTATCATTTCAAGCTCTTCCATTCAAACTCCTTGCCTTTACCTCTTAAATATTCACTTCCAGCATATCCGATAAAAACGATTCATCGGATATTGACCTTATCCATCCAACAATCTATAAGAATAAGATCCAGATTTAACTTGTTTCCCCATTACTGTCCGGTTAAATTTCCGCGCCTTGCATCCATCGAGGGGTTAACATAAATGGATCCTTTATTTTTCAATAAGTTAGCTCTTTCCATAGTCTGCTGTCCGGTAAAGTCCATATTTCATATC
>JBFMDL010000093.1:0-10945 GCA_040753635.1 Nitrospirota bacterium
GGGTGATCCGGGAAATGCTCTTTGAGAGGAAAGCCCTTATCGACATTTTGACTCTGAAGCCTGATAAACTCATATTACGAGGAGAAGAGCCCCTTCAGGGCGCTCTATTTTAACCGGACAGCTATGAAACATTATGATTTATTTGAAGACGCTAAGGAAAGCTCTCTAGATGCTGTGAGAAAGTCAATTTACTGTATTTCTAACTGTATTTTTTCAAGTAATGAAGAAGACATAAAATATTTTTCAGGACAAAAAAAAGATGACAAGGAATTGGTGATAAAGAAATGTGGCTCGATTAAACCTTGTATACATGGGTCTGATGCTCATACTGAAGATAAACTATTTTCGCCAGATCAAAACAGATATTGTTGGATTAAAGCAGACCCAACTTTTGAGGGTCTTAAGCAAATAGTCTATGAGCCGGAACCTTGCGAGAGAGTCTGTATTGGGCCTATAGAACCTGATCAAAAAGATGGATATAAGGTTATACGAAATATCAAATTTAAAAATACGAATGATTTTCCAGAGGAAATTGAGTTCAATAAAAATCTTTGTTCGATTATAGGCAGCAGGTCGTCCGGCAAATCAGCGCTTCTTGCTTATGTTGCGCACTCCGTTGATAAGAAACGAACTGAGAGCATGATTAAGGGGCCTGGAGAGGGAGAAAATTATCATTGGAACAAAATAACCTTTGACTACAAAATTGAATGGGCTATCGGTCAGTCGAATGACGAAAGCCCCGGCAAAATTGTCTATATCCCGCAGAATTACTTATTTAAACAAAGTAAAGATCCAGACGAGATAAAAGAAAAAATTGCGCCGATATTGTTTAAAGTTCTTCCAGATTTTGAAACAAGATATCTACAGACAGAGAGCAACATCAATGCTATAAACCAGCGGATTTCTGATTATATTGACGATTGGTTTGCTTTGTCTGACACTATTCAAACTCTTGACAATACACTGAGAGATTTAGGGGATAAAAACGCTGTTGAAAAGGATAAAAAGGAACTTAACTCAAAGATAGAAAAGCTAAAGGAACAGAGTAAACTGAGCGAAGATGACATAGTAAAATATAAAGAGATTACCGCAGATATATCTGCTTATGAGAGCAGAATTACGCTAATAAAGTCAGAGCTTTCGCAAATCTCGGATGTATCATCTGAGACAAACTTTTTCAAGACGCTGAAGATTACGCCCTCGCCAGCATTAGAAAACTTGCCCAAGAAACTACGGGATAGAATTATGGACGATTTAACAACAAAGGAGTCTGACATTATTTCAGAGATTAACAAACAAGTACTTAATTATAAGGAATCCATAAAAAGTGAAGAAGAAGACATAAAAGCGAAGATCGTTAAAATTAGTAAAGATAAAGATAACAGAGTTCTTATGGAAACATATCAGAAAAATGCAGAATTGGAAGAACTTGTTCGTAAAATAAACGAACATATCATAACTATCCAGAAGATAGATGATACGGTAATAGAGAAGCAAAATTCCCAAAACAAATTGAATGAATATGAAAAGACTATTAAATCAGAAATAGAGCAAAGAAAATCATTCTTGGAACAATTAAAATCAAACATAGATGATGCGGATCAAAGTTCTATCAAATGTATCAAATTTGGGCTTGAATTCGGGTTTGATGAAAGTCTCAATATAGTAACTCAGAAAATAAACACAAGAGATAAATCAGAATTTATTGAGAAGGGCTCGCTCAAGATTGAAGATATTAGAAACAATCTCGCGGGATTTCTATCTGCTATCTATTCAGGAAAGCAAAAAGTTAATTCAGGTAATGATAAGAAAGAAGTTACGCAGGAAATTTTATCGCTGACAGAAAAAATTCTTTTTACTGCTGAAATGGAGGGTGACAAAATAGGAGGCTTCTCTGAGCCGACAATGACACCTGGCAAGAGGGCATTATTTGCCTTGCGTCTGATTCTTGACGAATCAGAAGATACGTGGCCGTTGCTTATAGATCAACCAGAAGACGACTTAGATAGCCGATCTGTTTATGCTGAGATTGTTCCATTTCTCAAAGAAAAGAAAAGGGAGCGTCAAATCATACTGGTGAGTCACAATGCAAATCTTGTAATCGGCGCAGATTCCGAGCAAATAATTGTCGCTAATAGAAATGGCGATGACAGAAAAAATAAAGACGGTAAGCAATTTAATTATCTAACTGGCAGCATTGAATATACAAAAGAAAAGGTCAAAGGTTGTGAAGACACATTAGATGCTCAAGGCATTCGCGAACATGCGTGTGAAATTCTGGATGGTGGAAAAACGGCTTTTGAGAATCGAGAAAAGAAATATGGCTTTAAGTCATAATCGACATAACAGCAAACTGGTAATGCAGAGACTACAAAAGCATGGCTGACAACAATCATAAATACGGCCCGGATAATCCGCATCCTTTGAGCACAAGGAAGACCGAGCTTGTGTGGGAGGGGAAGTATGACGAATACGGCAACAGGCGAGAGGTGGACATTGCCGGGTGCGCCATGCCGATGCAGAAGATCGAGACGATTGACGAACCCGCCAGCCGGTTAAGTCAGACAGGTTTGTTTGACGCGCAAAAAGCCCACAAAGACGATTTCAGGAACATGCTCATCTGGGGCGACAACAAGCTCGTCATGGCAAGCCTGCTTAAAGACTTCAAAGGCAGGATTGACCTCATCTACATAGACCCGCCGTTTGACGTTGGAGCGGATTTCACAATGAATATCCCTGTCGGCGATGGCAAGGAAACCGTTGGCAAAGACCAGTCAACCCTTGAAATGGTGGCTTATCGAGATATGTGGGGAAAAGGAACGGATTCATACCTTCACATGATGTATGAACGGTTGACGTTGATGAAAGAGTTGTTGAACGAAACTGGAAGTATTTATGTGCATTGCGATTGGAGGGTAAATAATTATCTGCGAGCTATCTTAGACGATGTGTTTGGTAGTAATAATTTTGGGAATAATTTAGTTTGGTGTTATAAGACAAGGCAATTTTCAAAACAATATTGGAACAGGAAGCATGATGATATTTTTCTTTATACAAAAAGCAAAACATGGACATTTAATTGGGATGTTGATGGAGTTCTTGAACCATATTCTGAAGCAACGATAAAGAAATTTCGCCTGAAAGATGAAAAAGGATTTTACCGCCTTTGTGGCCGCGGCATTAAAGATAGCCCTATTAAATCTGCAAAAGACGTAGATCCAAAATGGGAAAAGACTCATCCAGAATTAGTGGTCAGAGATTATCTTGATAAAGGTTATGCTCCTTCTGATTACTTATTAATAGACATCGAGAATCAAGCATCAAATGAGCGTACTGATTTTGCTACACAAAAGCCATCTGCCTTGTTGGAAAAATTGATTTTGGCCTCTTCCAACGAAGGTGATCTTGTTGCTGACTTCTTCTGCGGAAGCGGAACAACAGGCGCGGTAGCAGAGCGGCTTGGAAGACGATGGATTATGGCGGACCTCGGAAGGTTCGCGATTCATACGACTCGCAAGCGGATGATCGAGCTTCAGAGAAAGCTTTATGACGAGAACAAACCTTACCGCGCATTTGATGTTTACAACCTCGGCAGATATGAACGGCAGTGGTGGCAGAAGGAGAGATTAAAAGGCGCGGATGAAGAACACAGAAGGGTAGTTCTTGAATTCTATAAGGCAGAAGTCTTACAGAACTCAAGCTCTCCGCTTATTCACGGAAGAAAAGGCTCCGCCCTCTGTCACGTTGACAGCATTGACGGACTTTTCACAAGAGATGAATTGAAGGCTGTTGCGAAAGCTGCTAAAGAGGCTGGAGCAAAGGAACTACACTGCCTTGCATGGGAATTTGAGATGGACTTGAGGCTTGTATGCCATGAGATAGAACATGCGGATAATATCAAGATAAAGCTCATTCCTATTCCCCGCGAAATCATGGAGAAGAACAGGACAACACCTCCGCCATTCCTTGAGGTTGCTGTGCTTGAGGCAGAGGTTATTTATAAAATCTCCCCTAACCCCTCTTTTCCAAAGAGGGGAAACACACCCCTTGCCCCTCTTGATAGAGGGGAATTAAATTCCCCCTTAGAAAAGGGGGTTGAGGGGGTTGTAACTCCCCCTTTGGAAAAGGGGGACAGAGGGGGATTTTCAGGTAATAAAGCCGTTGACATAAAACTTAAGAAATTTGTCCCTTCTCTTGCAGAAGTCCCAAGTAAGGAGCTTGAAGCATTAAAAGAACGGGCTATAAAGAGCGGCTTTGACTTCATCGACTTCTGGGCAGTGGACTTTGACTATCAGGACGGGCAGCCGTTCGAGCATCACTGGCAGTCATACAGAACGCGCAAAGACCGCTCTCTCCCGACAGTCTCAAATCACGAATACAACAAATATCTAAAAAAAGGCAAATACACTGCTTGCGTTAAAGTTGTTGATATATTCGGCTGTGATACGAGTATTACAGTGGAAGTGGAGATATAAGACATGGGAAGAGCTGAAGATTTATTCAGGATAATAGAGGAGAAAGGAGACGAAGCAATTAGGGAGTTTATTGAGACCAGAAAGTCAGAAGAGCTTTTTCTTGATTTTAAACAATCAGCCAGCGAACGCAACGCCACAAACATCTTACATGAAGATGACAGAAAAAACCTTGCCAAGGCTATATCAGGGTTCGGCAACTCTGAAGGCGGCATTATTGTATGGGGCGTAGAATGTCGCTCAGGCAAGGATAATGCCGATGTGGCAAAATGCAAGCAGCCGATTAAAGACGTAAAACGCTTTGTGAGTTGGCTTGAAGGGGCTGTTTCCGGCTGTACCGTTCCGATACATGCTGGGGTTCGAAGTATTGCAGTCGAGACAGTCAAGGGGCAAGGTTTTGCAATAACACTAATTCCCAAAAGTTTACGTGCTCCGCATCAGGATATTTATAGGACACAATATTACATGCGCGCAGGCTCTGACTTCAAGCCTGTTCCACATTCCGTTCTTGCCGGCATGTTTGGAAGAAGGCCTGAACCTAATATGAGGATAAATTACAATATCAACCCAAATTCATTTAACTCCGATAATACGATTTCTGGCTCGGTAGGTTTTTGTCTTACCAATGATGGCCCGGGCATTGCAAAAGATGTATTCCTTTGTTTGACCGTCATTTCTCCATCAAATGAGCCTCGCTTTGTTGTTGATCGCTCAGACATGCAAAACTTTACTGGAATATTCAGCTATGGCATTCATTGGAGCACAATAAGCGCTGATAGTTTTAAGTTGCCGCCTGATGGCAAATGCCAGCCGTTAACCTTGCATTATGCATTAAAGCCGCCATTCAATAATAAATTGTATATTAAGATTGTCTATGGAGCCGACGGAACGCAAACCTCTGAATATATTTTTGAGAAGTCGATAGCTAAGCTTAATGAAATATATTCCGAGACGATGAAATTAAAGGGCACAGAAGAGGGGAAATATTATTTGTATACTAAGCTGTTCGATAAGATTCCGTTAAATGCAAAAAAAGCTGAGGAGATTCGAGAACAAACATGAAATCTTTACGAGTATTGCGGTAACGGTTGAGGGATAAATGGATATTTATTTTGAGGTAAAGACTCAATCGGGCAAAAACATAAGAACCACTCGCAGCCACTGGGAACTTATCTCGAAGCTGAAACATCCTGAAATTGAGGGGAAAGAGACAGAGGTAAAACAATGTTTGTCAAATCCGATTGAAATAAGAAAAAGCTCTGAAGACCCGGATGTCTATTTATATTATGCTCCTTATATGACATACTATATTTGTGTTGTTGCAAGGCATTTAAACGGAGAAGGTTTTATAATAACGGCGTATATAACTGACAAGATAAAGGAGGGAGAGACAGCATGGAAAAAATAACAATTACATATGATAAAATCGGCAACACCCTTGATGTGTGGTTTGAAAAACCCAGGCCTTGCATCAACGAGGAATTGGGAAACGGCGTTATTGTCAAGAAAGATGAAAGTGGAGAGATAATTGGCTTTGAGAAGATAAACTATCTGAAAAAAGAAAAGCCCGAAGATGTTCACGCAATTCCTTTAGAGGTTACTATTGTTTAAGTAGACTCTATGACCAGCCCTATCATAAACCTCTCCGCCCTTGAGCCTTTATACCTTCCTCATGAAATGCCCTCACATCACAGAATCAGGGCTGAGAGAGAGGGTGAACCTGCAAAGATCGTTAAGGGCAGAAGGCCCAGCGATATTACCATTGCACAGAACCTCAGAAGAGAAGTTACAGTCTGGAGAGAGACCGATTACGCCGGAGCTTCCGATACCACAAGGGAACTTCTTCATCACTGGTTCGGGAGAGATCATGTTATTAAAAACAACGAGGGAGAAGTTGTCCCTTTTAAATATTATTTCTGCCAGCGGGAGGCAATAGAAACATTCATTTATCTGAGAGAAGAGAGAGGGCTTGATACGCTTTCAGGCATTGTCTCTGAATTTGGTGGAGAGAACAGCGAAATTGCCGCCTTGGGAATTGACCCTCAGGAAGACCAATGGGCGAAGTATGCTTTTAAGGTGGCAACCGGCGCAGGGAAAACAAAGATCATGAGTCTTGCCGTTGTCTGGAGCTATTTCCATTCCTTAAGGGAATCATATTCACCAATGACAAGGCATTTTGTAGTTATTGCTCCTAATATAACCGTCTTTGAAAGACTTAAAGAAGATTTTGGCGATGGGATTATATTCGACAAAGACCCGTTAATTCCTGTGGCTTGGCGAGGCGACTGGAACCTTTCCGTTGTACTACAGGATGAGGCGACAGGGGCGGCTACAGGCGGCACTCTGTACCTTACAAATATCCACAGACTTTATGACACAAGCAAGCGCAGAGGGAAAAAAGAATCTGAGACCTATGACTGGATGGGGCCTGCAGTATCAAAGGCAAAGGCATTGGATACAGGCGAGGAATTGAGGGAAAGGATAACTTCACATAAACGTGTAATGGTGATAAATGACGAAGCCCATCATGTCTGGGACCCTGATTCTGCATGGAATGAAGCGATTAATTATCTGAACGACACAATAAGAAAAAGAAGCGGCGACGGCATTTGTGCACATTTGGATTTTTCAGCAACACCGAAAGACAACAAGGGGAATATCTTCAAGCACGTTATATGCGATGCGCCTCTTGGCGAAGCTGTAGATGCGGGTATTGTTAAGTCTCCAATAATCGGACGAGGCGAGGACTTAATAGAGCAGACAAGTGATGATGCTTCAATTAAATATCAGCAGCATCTTATGATCGGGTATTCCCGCTGGCTGAGATCAAAAGAGGAATGGGAAAAGAGCGGCAAAAAGGCCCTGTTATTTGTTATGACTGAGGATACTGAAGATGCAAGTCAGATAGCAAATAAGCTGAATACGGACCCCCTTTACAAAGAACTTAACGGCAAAACTATCAACCTTCATACCAACTTGAAGGGTTCACTTAAAAAACGTGGTAAAGGCGAAAACGTATACTATGAGTTTGTTGAAAACGAAAAAGAGATCAGCGATGAAGATTTGAAAGAACTGAGAAAACTTTCAAGAGAGCTTGATTCAAATAAAAGCCCCTATCTTTGCATAGTTTCTGTTCTGATGCTCCGGGAAGGCTGGGATGTGCGCAATGTAACTACTATCGTCCCCCTTCGGCCTTATAGCTCTAAGGCCAATATCCTGCCGGAGCAGACACTCGGTAGAGGCCTGAGACGCATGACCCCGCCTGGTCAGGCAGCGGAGGTTGTAACTGTTGTCGAACACAAGGCATTTGTGAGCCTCTATAAGAATCAGTTGAGTCAGGAAGGTCTGCCTATTGAGGTTGTTGATGTAGACAAGGTCCCCAAAACAACCGTTACCATATATCCGGATCAGACAAAAGACTTGAAGAATCTCGATATCCTGATACCGCCTCTCAGCGCCGGCTATAAGCGGTCTCCCACCCTCGGAGAACTTACTATTGATGATGTAAATAAGTCTTTTTCCAGATTCTCGCCTCTGCCGCTTGGAGAAGTGCGGAAAACAGAAATCGATTATGAGGGGAGACACCTTTTTACTAATGAAATCATCGAAAAAATGAAGGTGCAGCTCCCTTTGCTTCAAAGCGGAATAGGGGCAGTTTCTTTTTACAGGGAAGAACTTGAGAGACAGACTTCATTGCGTGGGACTCATCATATCCTCGCATCACTCATACAGACATTTCTTGAGGAAATATTATTTGAGCAGAAGGTCAGTATTTACGATGAAAAACTGGTAAGCCGTCTTTCTGACGCGGATGTCCGGGAACATATCAGGGCTGCCTTTGTACCTTTGATCCTGTCAAAGACCACATTTATTGAAGAGCGGATAAAACAGGCCGATGCAGTGTCGGTGTCCACCTGGAAACCTTTTCAGGTAACACATTCTGAAAACCGGCCAACCCTTCCGGCAGAAAATACTCCCTTTAATCTTGTTCCGTGCAACAGGGAATTTGAAGTTGCGATGACGACATTTTTAAATCGTGCTCCTGATGTCCAGGCTTTTTGTAAGAATGCAGGCCCTCAGTCTCTAAGGATTGATTATTTGTCAGGTTCCGGCAGGCTCGCTTTCTACACCCCTGATTTCATGGTTAGGAAAAAAGATGGGCATTATGCTCTTTTGGAAACAAAAGGACGGGAAGACCTCGACGTACCTTTAAAGGCAACGGCTGCTGTTTCATGGTGTAAGGCGGCTTCTTCCAAAAAAGCGAAGTGGCAATATCTTTACGTGCCACAGACAGTTTTTGGTGGTATTACTTCAAACAAAATAGATGATTTGGCAAGGACATGCTCACCTTCTCTTGAAGAATTGATCAGGGAAAAGGCTCAACCTCAATTGTCCTTGCCGCTTGGTGAATATGTAGAGGGGAAAGTAACAGGGATAGGAGAATTTATCAGTTCAGAACAGCTTGAACAATTACCTTCAAGATATAAAAAAGCCATTGAACAATCAGTAACATTATTCCAATTTTTTGAAAAGAAAGAGGAAGTCTCTTTTGCGCCTGTGTTTACTTCACTATTAGGTCCGCTCGATGAATCGGCTAAGGGACTGATTTCTGACTTGCTGCTACCTTCAATGCCGGGCGCGCCTACAGAGCAGAAAGATTTTTTTGAGCCTTATTATGGGACATTAAAGAAAGGTGACATTGAGTGGCTTACAAAATATGCCAAGAATCTGAAAAGAACTCTTATTTTTAAAAATGGATTGTGGCCTTCCGGTCTTTTATTGTTTTGTCTCGAATATAGCAGAACAAGCAAATACGATGTCGGCGGTGTTTTTGGAGCAGTTAAGCAGAGCTTTTCAAAATTCAATGAGACTGATTTATACGATACTGTAAAGGCAATGACTGATTTCAGGAATTCCTACGTAGCGCATCAGGACAAAGAATTAACGGACATTAAGACTGCAAGAGAAGGTTTGGCGCTTTGGGTGCAGGGCCTGTATAAAGTTTACTTTGCACATCATTAAAGATAAGAAAAGGGAAAATTAGCAGTAAGGAGGTTTTATGGCAAAGGTATATTTTGCATCCGCACGTGCCAGAAAATGGAAATATGATGACAGCATGCCCGGTAAGCTGGAACGCCTTTTGAAAGAGATAGGTCTTATGAACTATTTCAGCCCTGATGAATGGGTTGCAGTAAAGACCCATTTTGGCTCTGAAGGCGCACACAGGATAGTAAGGCCGGTCTTCTTAAGGAAGGTTGTGGATGCCCTGAAAAGAATAGGAGCCAGGCCATTTGTTACAGATACTGTAAGGATAAAGGGCCTTGATTATCTTGAGGTTGCAAACCAAAACGGGATAAATCATCTTACAGTAGGCTCTCCGGTTGTCCTTGCAGACGGTCTTTACGGTAATGATAATTTGATGGTCAAGGCAGGGGAGATTCTTGGTGAGATTGCGATAGCCTCAGTTATTTATGATGTCCCGGCCATGGTTGTCTGTTCTCATGTGAAGGGGCATATAAATTCAGGATATGCCGGGGCGGTCAAAAACCTGGCCATGGGCGGAGTGAGCGGTTACCACCGTACCTGCGGATGGAGGTGCGGGAGAGGTTCTATGCATACAATCGGTGAAGGAGAGCTTGTGTGGGATTCAGACAGATGCGAGCTGTGTTATCAATGCAGCGAGATATGTCCACTGGATGCCATTCAGTTTAAAAATGAAGAGCTTGTCTGGAATGGTGATATATGCTGGAGATGCGGGAGATGCGAACGTGTATGCCAGTCCGAGTCCCTTTCTTTGCCGGGTGATGACGAAAGATTCATGCGTTCTCTTGCAGAGGCTGCTAAGGCAGTAATGAGCACCTTTGAATCCAAGAAGATAATTTTCATAAACTTTCTGACAGAGATACAGCCTGAATGCGATTGTATGCCGGCTGCAGATGTTCCAATAATCCAGGATATAGGAATTCTTATATCTGAGGATATTGTTTCAGTTGAACAGGCGAGCATTGACATGCTTAATGAGTCCGTTCCATTGCCGAGGTCTCTTGCACATGATAAGAAAATTGCCGATGGCGATGATATCCTCATGAAATTACATCATAAGCCGTATATGATACAGATAGAGGAGGCTGAAAGGCTGGGTCTTGGATCGAGAAAATACGAAATTACAGAGATTTGAGGATAAAAAACAAAAAAAGTGCTGCTGCCCGTGGGATGTGGACAGCAGCTTAGGGGAGGTAACGAGGCGCTTAATGAATATATAAAAACAGACTTTAATAAAATTGTCAAGGAAAATAATCAGGTAATCTATAAATTCTAATTTTAGAAACATTTTAATAAAAAATTCTGGCTCATCGTGAAGTCGTGTGGGTGAAATGATAAGCTTGAATCAGTATAACATGGCTTCAGATAAGGGCAAAAGGGCTTTTCAGGTGGGCAAGAAAACTGTATGATTTTTGAATGGGCAAAAAGAG
>JBFMDL010000094.1:0-10096 GCA_040753635.1 Nitrospirota bacterium
CCGCTATTATCGCATCGAAAAACCGCCGACAAGATTCTCTGCGTATATGGCGCTGAAAGACAAAGAGCTGTTCTTTGATACATACTGTTCAGGGAAGGACAGCATAGTCGACGTCATTGCCTACTGCATAATGCCGACTCACCTGCATATTGCACTGAAGCAACTGAAGAACGGCGGAATTTCAATTTTCATGGGCAATGTGTTGAACAGTTACACCAGGTATTTCAATACTCGTTTTGGCAGAAAAGGGCCATTATGGCAGAGCAGATTCAAAAATGTTCCAGTTGAAAGCGACGAACAGTTAAGCCATCTTACTCGATACATTCATCTGAATCCCGTAACAGAACACCTTTGCGAAGATCCCGGCGCATGGGAATATTCATCCTTCAGCGAGTATATGGTGGGGGAATCAGAAGATGCTCTATGCGTAAGGAATTACAACCTGTTTCCGAGTCCTTCTTCATACCGGGATTTTGTGCTCGATCAAAAGGAATATCAGCGCTCGCTTGCAACAATGAAGGCCCTCTACCTCGAATAAGCCCCTGCCATCCATTTACATGCACCCCGGAGGTGCAATTTTTTGGTAAAAGCGAAAGCGTAAAATTACGTCCTTCAAGTCTTTAAGCTAACAATCCGGCAAGCCGCTAAGATAACAGGTTATCTATTGCCAGTTCTTTACGAACAAGGCTTGCAAGCTCATTGTCTTACCGGATATTATATGTGCTACATGACACAGACAATAAAAATATTCCTTACATTCGCTGCATCCCTTGTCATAACCCTTCTCGTCCTTCCCCGTCTTGCTCATATCGCCTCGTATATCGGTCTTATAGACAATCCCGGAAAACGCAAGGTTCATAAAAACCCCAAACCTCTGATAGGCGGTATAGGGATAATGATCGGGATTTCCGTAAGCCTCCTCATGTTCGCACCTTTTCATAACCTCAGGGGATTTTATGCAGGTCTTCTCCTTCTTGCGATTATCGGTTTCCTGGATGACTTCAGGGAGCTTCACCATTCATGGAAATTTGCGGCACAGATAGTTGCTGTGCTGTTTATGATATATTTAAGCAATACAATACTTCATTCCTTCGGCGATCTTCTGTCATTCGGCTCTATAAGTTTTAACAGGGCGTCAATTTTTTTAACCGTATTCAGCACGGTCGGCGTCATTAATGCCATAAACATGATCGACGGCGTTGACGGTCTTGCCGGTGGAGTTTCACTGGTTGCATTTATTTCATTTTCTTTCCTTGCATACATCAGCAACCGGACAGAACTCATGCTCCTGAGCTTAGCCTTCAGCGGCGCGCTCATCGCATTTCTCAGATATAACTGGCACCCTTCGAGCCTGTTCATGGGTGATGCCGGAAGCCTCACCCTCGGTTTTACGCTCACCTTTCTTTCGATAGCGCTGACACAGGGCAAGAATAGCCTTATACCCCCCGTTGCCCCTCTTATGATCCTGACCGTCCCGATTGCGGATACTCTAACCATCATGACAAAAAGGATGATGAAAGGCAGAAGCCCTTTTCATGCAGACAAAGCTCATCTCCATCATATCCTGTTGAGATTCGGGCTATCGAAGAGACGGACATCGGGAGTGATCATCCTTTCATCTGCCCTGTTTTCCTCCATCGCCATCCTCGGAACAATGTATAAGACTCCGGAATACTACCTGTTTTCTGTCTTTATGGCTTACTTCATCATCTATTTCATCTCCTCGTTCTATATTAAGAAGATGCTGAGACGGATAAAGAAAGTAGGCAGCAGGCTATGAACTGTCAGCTGATAATTAGGATTATTTTGAGAAATAAGGCAGGATTAATTCTTTTTTATCATTATAACAGGGTTTGAACTCCTCAGCCCTGTTCATTGCTTTTAGATAAAGGAGATTTCTCTTTTCAGGACTTCTGGGTTTTCTCCTTGCCCTGACTCTGCCCGGCATAAAGATCCCCTTTCTGGAGAGTTCTTCCTTTACTGTTTTTGCTGTATTTTTTAAATTCTCATATTTTACTGTCATATCATGTGCCCTGTTATTGTCTCACTATTTGGGTAATATTTTCTTTAAATAATTCACTACCTTTTCTTTGACCGCCCTTTTATTCAAATATAACATATCGATCCGCCCGGTTTTATTTTTTATTTCAAGAAGGACTTTTGCCCACATCTCGCTGTCGACATCCTTCCAGAACTTTGCTGCACAGAGCCTGTCTATAATGAGGTCTTCGAATGATATAACTTTTAAACTCAGTTCATCATCCAGCGCTACTGTTTCCACCCTTTTTTCCGCTTCCTGTCCCTCTTCAAGATTTGATCCAAGCCAGTCAATATAGATATCCATTTCTTTGCTGCACCATGCTCTTTCAGCGCCATGTCTTTTTTTATCGATCTTACAACTCTTTCGATATTCTCCTGATATCGGCCTGAAACCCCATTGGGCAACTATCTTGCTGAATTTTGAATAATCTGCCTTTATATCCATATCACCTGTTGTATAACTTCCCTGTGTGTAAATTTCTACTGCTTCACCACCTACCACAACAGGAGGCCTGCCGCCCTGCCGGATCATTTCCTTGGAAAGCAGCCCGTTTCTTGACCGGGTCATCGATCTTCAATATCTTATTCAAGACCCGATCTTTCGTCATATCATTTCATCCATTAAGAGGCACAATTAACGATTAAAAGTCTTATGACTTTACAATCCCCGATATGCACATCAATATAATAACACAGAATCATGCTCTCTTTAAGAAGAAGCAGGCAGTAAATCTCGTAACCCTTCAAACTCATTGACCCAATTGACCCGATAAACCCATAATTATAAACCCTGCTTATGCTATACTTATTGGCATGAAATTGAACAGGGCTTTTGACTTTTTACTCCTTTCCGCCTACTGCTTACTGCCTTCTGCTTACTTTTATTTTTATATAAGGGGGTTTAATGGCAAACAATTCTGAAAACCTGAAAAGACTGCTAAATAAAATAGGGAAAAAGACCGCATCTGTCGGCGTGATCGGGCTCGGGTATGTCGGGCTCCCGCTCGTCCTGGAGTTCAACAGGGCCGGATTTCCGGTAAACGGCTTTGACCTCGATCCAAAAAAAATCTCTCTGTTGAAACAGGGCAGGAGTTATATAAAGCATATCCCGTCCGGAAAAATAAGCGAGATGAACAGGACGAAAAGGTTCCTGCCTACAACTGACTTCTCGCTTTTAAAGAAGACCGACTGTGTGCTTATATGCGTGCCTACCCCGCTTAATGAATACAGGGAGCCTGATATCTCCTATGTAATAAACACGACAGAGACAATAAGCCGTTATCTCAGAAAAGGGCATCTCATAGTGCTCGAAAGCACCACTTATCCAGGGACGACAGACGAGGATATGAGACCGATACTCGAAAAGACAGGGTTTAAAGCAGGCAGGGACTTCTTCCTTGCATATTCACCCGAGCGCGAAGACCCGAACAACCAGAACTTCTCGACTTCGACAATTCCAAAAGTTGTCGGAGGATATACAGCGTCATGCCTTAAGGCTGCAAAGGCGCTTTATGAGTCTGTTATAGTGAAAACAGTGCCGGTATCCTCTACAAAAGTGGCTGAGGCGAGCAAACTGCTCGAGAACATCTACAGGGCCGTAAACATAGCGCTTGTTAACGAGCTGAAGATCTGCTTTGAACGTATGGGGATGGATGTCTGGGAGGTTATCAATGCGGCAAAAACAAAGCCTTTCGGCTTTCAGGCTTTTTATCCGGGACCCGGGCTTGGCGGCCACTGCATCCCCATAGACCCTTTCTATCTGACATGGAAGGCGAGGGAATTCGATTTCCATACAAAGTTCATAGAGCTGGCCGGAGAGGTGAACATCGGCATGCCCTATTATGTTGTCAGAAAGGTCGTTGATGCCCTGAATTCAACCGGAAGAAGCATTAAAGGGGCCCGGATCCTTGTGCTCGGTCTGTCATACAAGAAGGATATCGACGATGTCCGGGAATCGCCGTCCCTGAAACTCATAACGCTCCTTCAGAAAAAAGGCGCAAAGGTGGATTACAATGACCCGCATGTGCCTAAAACCCACAGGATGAGGGAGTATGACCTCAGGATGTCGTCTGTCCCTCTCGCGGCAAACAACCTCAAAAAATATGATTGTGTCCTTATCTCAACAGACCACTCTGCATATGATTATAAATTCATAGTCAAAAACAGCAGGCTCATCATTGATACAAGGAACGCAACAGCAGGCATAAGGTCCGGGAAGATAGTAAAGGCATGAAAAAATAGGCAAAGACTTTAAAGGTAGAGGTAGAGATAAAAGAAAAAGTATGTACAAATCTTTTAGGGAAATGCCAATTTGGCAGAAAACGATGGATCTGGCTGTAAAAATTTTCAGCTTCACCGAAAATCTTCCTAAAAAAGAGGATTATGGTTTTACTTCACAGATAAGAAGATCGGCTCTTAGCATACCAGCAAATATTGCAGAAGCATTTGGCCGTCATCATACCTTAGAAAAAATAAATTTTTATTATATGGCTAGAGGTTCTTTAACCGAGACTCAAAGTCATTTAGAATATGGAAAAAGAGTTGGATATATTGCAGATTTTGATTTTGAAGTATTAGATAGAAATTTTTCGATACTCTATAATGATATAAACAAAATTATCAAAAAATTAAAAGTCTCAAACAAATGAAAATCTTCTCCTTTACATTTACCTTTACCTTTGCCTGTACCTTAACCTATACCTGTGTCTATTCCAACAGGAGAAACACTTGAAGATCCTGGTTACAGGCGGGGCAGGTTACATAGGAAGCCACATGGTAAGGACTCTCGGGGAAAAGGGTCATGATGTTGTTGTGTATGACAACCTCTCCACAGGGCATAGAGATTCTGTCTTATCCGGAAGGCTCGTGACCGCTGACCTCGCCGATTCCGATGCATTGAACAAACTGTTCAACTCAGAAAGTTTTAATGCTGTAATGCACTTTGCAGCACATATCGTAGTGGAAGAATCTGTCAGAAATCCGGTCAAGTATTACAGAAATAATTTTGCAAATGCGCTGAACCTTATAGAGGCGTGCGTTAAACACAGTGTCAACCAGTTTATATTCTCATCGACAGCAGCCGTCTACGGCATACCTGAAGAGGTCCCTGTTGATGAGGATGCCCCTCTGTCGCCGATAAACCCTTACGGCGCATCCAAGTTCATGGTTGAGCAGGCATTAAAGGATATAAGCCTTGCATACGGTTTGAGATATGTCTCGTTGAGGTATTTCAATGTCGCAGGGGCTGACCCCATGTCGAGGATCGGGCAGAAATACAGGGACCCGACCCATTTGATCACTCTTGCGCTCCGGACAGCGCTGGGCAAAAGACATAATCTCGACATATACGGCACTGACTATGATACTCCTGACGGGACCTGCATCAGGGACTATATCCATGTTGACGACCTGATAGATGCGCATCTCCTTGCTCTTGACTATCTGTCTTCGGGAAAGGCAAGCAGGGTGTTCAACTGCGGTTACGGACATGGGTATTCTGTAAGGGAGGTTGTGGACAGGGTGAAAAAAGTTACAGGCGTCGATTTTATGGTCAGAGAGACCGGAAGGAGGGCGGGGGACCCCCCTTCCCTTATAGCCGACTCATCAAGGATCAAAAAAGAACTCGGATGGAAACCTTCATACGACGATCTTGAATATATCATCAAGACCGCATGGGAATGGGAGAAGAAACTACAAGGTTAAGGTCAAGGCTAAGGTTTAGGCTGAGACTCAAATTTTATTATACTTAATCTTTACCTCAGCCTTAACCTTAATCTGTATTTATAACTTTAGCAGCACCATACCGGAGACCGGGTCGAGTTCCCTTCTTGCGGTAACGCCTTCTATCTCAATTATTACGGCCTCAAGAACGAGAAACGTCTCAGAATTCTCCCTGAGGCAGCCAACCTTGACCATATCTTTCTTGCCGAATGCACCGTGGAAATGGACCCTGGGTTCATCTTCCTGCCAGAAGATAGTCCCGAAACCGACAATCTCATGGCTCTCCCCCAGTTGCCTCCATACAGGAGTCGGCGGGAATTCATCCTTTTCCGGACCTACGACTATGCTTCCTTCCCTCATGCCTCCGACAAGATAACAAACCGCAGCCTTTATATTCTCTTTCTTTGAAACGCTCACAAGATTCCCGATGACATCATCCCTGTCCTCGAACCTCGCAACAATGATCCTTCCCGGTTTTCCGATTTGATATTTCACATTTCCTCCTTGTGCCTTAATCCCCTGATTTCGTATATATTCATATCTTTTTCCTTTCCCCTGACCTTTACTGTATCGATGAATTTCATTTCAATATGGCCCGGTGCGCCTTTTTCGACCAGATTGTCTATGCAGGTTCTGGTGTACTCTGTAATGAGTATCTTTGCATTGTATTGTCTCGTGAGCTTCTCGACCCTTGCAGCTGTATTCACATGGTCTCCGATGAGTGTATAGTCCATCTTCTTGCCCGCAGCTCCGATATTGCCTACCAGCACCTCTCCTGTGTTAATGCCTATTCCGCAGTCAAGGACCTCACTGCCGCGGTTCCGCCATTTTTCCTGCAGCTCCGAAAGTCTGTTTATCATATCAAGAGCGCACCTGACAGCACGCTCCGCATGGTCAGGCTGGTCAACAGGAGCGCCCCAGAATGCCATGATCTCGTCACCCACAAACTTATCGAGAGTGCCCTCCCATTTAAAGATTATATCGGTCATTTCAGTGAAATATTCATTCAGAAGTTCAACGACCTTCTCAGGGGCAATGCGTTCTGATATTCCCGTAAACCCCATGATGTCGGAGAAAAGGACGGTCACGGTCTTCCGGTCGCCACCGAGCCCCGCTTTCCCGGGATTATTGATAAGTTCTTCCACGATCTTGGGAGACACATAGCTTGAGAACATCTTCCTTATGTCGCGCGCCTTCCTCTCCTCAATAAAATATCTGTGGCTTATTACAAAAGTGCCTTCTGATATGACGGTTAGCAGCGGGTATACAAGATTCATCCTTATCCCCTTGTAAGTGAAAAGGAACTGATTCATTATAAAGATGAAAAGCACGAAAGATATAAATACAAAAATGGAATGAAGCGCACCCAGCCTCCGGCTTAGAAGTGATAACGAAATTCCCGTTACAAGCACGATGATGATATCTGCGAATAAAGGCGCCCTCCTGATGAAATCCCCGCTTATGATATTCGACACTACAGTAGCGTTCTTCTCCACTCCCGGCATATTTGCTGAAAAAGGAGTTATTTTAATGTCATATGTTGCTATTGCAGAGGTCCCGACAAATACGATCCTGTCCCTGAATGCTTCTCCGGATATGCGGCCGGAGAGGACATCAGCTGCAGACTCGTGAGAGATGGTCCCCTCGCGTCCCAGATAATTAATATGCAGGCGTCCGGTCTCATCTGCCGGGATAAGCCTCCCGTCCAGATCAATGCCCGCGCCTCCTATTATCCTTATCCTGTCCTGTGGTATGTCGAGATATATGCGCGCAGCCTGGAGCGCAAGTGAAGGGAAATACTCGTCGCCGTATTTTATATATGGATTTTCAAGCCTGAGCTTTCCGTCCCTGTCCGGGAGTGAATAGACATGGCCGAAAATAGCGGAGCCGGCAATCGGTTCAGGGGGCAGGAGCGCCCTGTATGCATGAAATTTGAATTCATCGAGATATTTAAGGTTCTCGATCCCGGGGATTGCATGTTCGTACAGGACATCTTCAATCTCTCCGTCGAACCTCTTCCCTTCTTCTATTTCAAACCCGAGCGCGATAACAATCCTGTCCTTATGTTTACTGATAACCTCAGCAAGCGCACTGTCGGATCCCCGGCTTTCGGATTCAGGGTAAAAGACATCGACTGCTACCGCCTTCGGGCTGCCGGAAAATATTCTGCCGAGCAGTTCAGCCTGGAGCTTCCTGTTCCAGGGCCATCTGCCGTATTCCGACAGGCTCTTTTCGTCAATTGCAACGATTATGATATTGTCCGGAACATCAGGAGGTGAGATGAGATTTCTTATCTTAAACCTGTAATCAACAAGGAGGTTTTCCAGATATCCGTCAATAAATGCAGGGTTTATTATTGTGAGAACCACAAAGATAAAGGTGATTAAAAGGGGGACAAGAACCGCAACCCTACCGCGTTCCCTGGCTAATCCAAAAAATTCAACAGCAGCGTGCATGGGTGAATGAAAAATCTTTATTTGCAACTCCTTTTTATGCCCCTGCAAGCCCCGGCCTTTGGTCCTCTGTTATCCTACCCCTGCTGCCTTCATCTGTAAACTCGACGAGTTCAACTTTTCCGTCCTCTCTCTTGAAATAGATCGCATCGTCCCTGTCCAGCTTCGGGAAATAACCGCCTGATATGTCCTCGTATAAATCCACTCTGTAAAGGAGTTTGCAACCATCGGGAACCGGTCCGGCAGACAATGAGAGCAGCCGGTTTTTTTCGTATACTGCATATCTTCCGTTCTCATTTCTGTAGCCTGCAAAATATCTTCCGCCTTCTTTGTGGTATATGTCTGCGTTCATCCTGAAGAGTCTGTTGCCTGCAACCTCAAAGAATGAATCGCCTCTTATTTTAAAGGTCTTTTCTGTATTGCCGAGCGCCCATTCGGATGTCATCGTGTCAGGGCTGTGTGTCAGTATCACCCTCTCTTTTCTCAGCATGGTCTTATCCAGCTTCTCGTAATCGGTATGTACAATGCTGTTATTCACTGATATGTCGTGAATAATAACTCCTTCATTAAACGCATCCATCGCTTCCCTGTAACGACCTTCGCTCCAGATGCGTTCTATATAGTTGTTTATGTCGCCGTAAATAACCGGGGCAGATTCGAATTCCCTGCCGGACATGTTCAGGTTCTGCCGCCTCTTCTCTTTATAAAGCTGTTCCCATAGATCTCTGTTATTTACGGTATCGGAACTGAAGACCAGGGTATCCTTTCCGGTCTTTATCTTTATGCCTATCGTGGAAATACCGTGCCACACAGGCGCCTTGATCGCCTCAATGCTCAAACCCGCTTCATTATCGATATATATATTCATGTCCGGCTCATAAAATACATCTGAAGAGAAGGTGTAAAAACTCTCGGGTTCGACCCATTCCCCGTAATCAGGGGCTTTGAAGAGCATTCGCGGCATTCCTGTCTTTCTGTTTATAACGATCTTTGCCTTATCAGGCCCGACAATCTTGCCGTCCCTGTCGGTTATGTAAAGGCCTGTTTTCCCGTTACCTTCCTCTTTTGAGACTATACGGTATTTCGCCTTCGGCCCTAAAATCCGGCGATCGACATAGTCCTCATAGGCTATATCGATTATTTTTTTTGAATCATCCGAAAGGCTCCTGTTCAGAGCAGGACCTGATGCCCTGATGAGCTCGTCATGGATGTCTTCAGAAGTCATAATGAAAATTTTTCCTGAAATGTCGGGGGCATACATATTGAATAGTGAGAGGTCGGTAAACCATCTCTTATGGTCGTCATGGCAGTGGGTAATTATAAGGCCCTTTATCTCCTTCAGACCGTGACCGCCGATCTGCTGGAAGAGCGGGGCGCCGCAGTCTATAAGATAGCTGGAATTTCCTGCGGTTATCTGATAACCGATGCTTTTGCCCATTCTTGAAAAAGGGCCGAAATCCCCGAGGATGCGCACTGTAATGCCATCAGTCATTTGGCTGATATTTTAGCATAAAAGATAATATCAATATAGGCTCGCTCCTTGTCCGAAAAATAGACATAGAATGAGAAACGCTATATTCTATCTGTCATTGCGAGAACCCGAAGGGTTCGTGGCAATCTTATCGGAAAAAGGCGAGATTCCTCGTTTTGCTCGGAATGACAGCTTTCTATCTCTATTTTTCGGCCTTCTTCAAAAAAACAAAAAAGGGCTGAAACAATCAGCCCGGATCAGGAAGTAATTTTTTTTGGTTCTACTGGAAATCGTGTGGATAGAGAGAAAGCCTTTCAAAATACCCCCCCTTTGGCAAAGGGGGGAAGGGGGGATTTTAAGAATAAATGCTCCACTATGATAAACATTTGAAGGCATTCTCACAGCAGCTTAG
>JBFMDL010000095.1:0-9880 GCA_040753635.1 Nitrospirota bacterium
CTGTGGGAGTGTTTTCAATAAAAGAGACTTGATCAAAAATCAGGTTAAACATTTAATTGTCCTGTCGATTCATAGAGTTTATGAGTCATTTCTGCCTACCTATTGTTTTATTTTGGACAGATATGATATTCCGCAGTATATCAGATAACCATTTCTCTGTCGGATCAGCGCTGAAACATATCTGCGCTCAAACAAATTTCAATTGACAATTAGTATTTTTGATGATATTTCTGTTTATATGAATTATCTGGTGTCGTCATTCTTTGATGAACCTTTCATGCGGCAGAAGCTTCAGGATGTCTTTCTTTTGTCGCATATAAATACAGGCCGCAGCTCAACAAAACTTGCCGGGCGAGGAAAATCAGGCGAAAAAGTCACCGAAGACTTTTTTGATTTTATGTAAAGGCAACCTGATAAGGCATCGAACAAACTTCCTTCGATGCCGTAAAATGCAGGGGTGAATTTTGTGGAACATACAGGCAATCAATTTTTCTGTAAAAGGCTGTCCTTTACCTTTGCTGTAATTTTAATCCTTTATAAGACTGATTCAGGGCAGGACATTGCAAAATAGCCCTGGCTATCGGAATCTTTTTCTTTTTAATTTTTAAAAACATATGAGGAAACCGGATTCAGAGAGAGGACAAGAGTGAAGATAATCTATAAGCAGATGACGGCGTTTCTGGTATTTGTTTTTTTAATATGGGCAGTCGGATATTTTTCAGTCACATCAAGCAAGAAGGCGCTTCAGGAATCGATTGTAAAAAACTCTGTTTTGTTGGCCACTCAGATCCTTAATGAAATAGACAGGGATATTTATGAAAAAATGCAATTATTTCAGGAGTATTCAAAGGACCTGATACTGCAGGGAGCAGTCTTGGAATCTAATCGGGAATTCGGGAAAATGGATAATATCCGGGCGTATATCGATGAAAAAGAGAATGAATGGACATCTGTGCCGAAAGAGAAACTAACGCCGTTCATGCAGAAAATATTAAACAATGAATCATCGGAGGAATTGCGTGAAAAAACGGAATTCTATGAAGAAAAAAACGGCTTTGATGTCTTTTCAGAAGTGTTTGCGACAAATAAATACGGCGCTGTTGCATCCATGACCAGAAAAGCAGGACACTACAGGCAGGATAATGAAGAGTGGTGGCAGGTGACAAAGGAGAAAGGATTTTATGCCGGGGATATAAGATATGATGAAGCCGCAGGAATCTATGTCATCGATATCGGGATAAGAGTCGAGGATGAAAGCGGCGGTTATATAGGCGCAATCAAAGTCGGTTTAAACATCGAACTGATGACCAGAAGTCTTGAGGAACTGAAGGAAGCAGAGGCTTCCGGAAGACGCTCATTGCCTGGAAGCATGCGCCTGAAACTGGCGACAAAAGACGGAAGGCTCATATATTCATCAGAGCAGTTCAAATTCCTTGAGGATATATCCCGTTTATTGCAGAAGGAAAAACATCTGCAGAGAGTGCAGGGAGAAAGAACCCTCCATTTTATAAGAGAAGGCAATGAGACAGGAGGTGGACAGGCATTATCCATTCATACCCATTCGAAAGGATATAAGGATTACAGCGGTCTGGGCTGGATCCTGATGGTGGATTATGAGACAGAGGATATATTTTCTTCTGTAGTCAGATTAAGAAACAGGATATCGATCTTTTCCATTATTGTGGCCGCATTAACTGTACTGATCGCATTTGCCATCTCCCGCTCCCTGTCCAGGCCCATTGAAAAACTGCGTGATGTCGCGATCGATTTCGGCAGAGGCAACATGAACACCCGTTTTGAAGTCTCATCAAAGGATGAAATCGGGGTGCTCGGCGATTCTTTCAACAAAATGATAGCGGAACGCAGGCGTATGGATGAGGAATTAAGAAAATTAAATGAAGAACTGGAGATAAAAGTACAGGAAAGGACAAAGCAATTGGTCGAGACACAGGAAGAACTCGTACGGAAAGAAAAGCTGGCTGCGCTGGGGCAGCTTGCAGCGAGCGTAGGACATGAGTTGCGCAATCCCCTTGGGGTGATAAGCAATGCCGCTTACTTTCTCAAGACTATTATGCCCGATGCCGGAGATACTACAAAAGAATACCTTGATATCATCAAAAACGAGGTCAGCACATCCGAGCGCATAGTTTCCGCCCTTCTCGACCTGGCACGCGCAAAAACACCCAGGTTGGCACCGATAACCGTCAATGAACTGATAAATCTGAGCCTCGAAAAATGCGCTGTTGGCGAAAAAATCACCCTCCGGCTTGACATACCGGAAACACTCCCTTCGCTTGAAGTCGACCCGCTCCAGATGGGACAGGTATTCCAGAACCTTATCACGAATGCTGTCCATGCCATGCCCGGGGGCGGCATCCTTGCCATAAAGGCCGAAGAAGGAAAAGAGAAAGGCGACATAAGGATCAGTGTCTCCGACACCGGCGTCGGGATATCTCCAGACAACATGGGAAAACTCTTCCAGGCATTCTTTTCGACCAAGGCGCGGGGGATAGGATTGGGGCTTGCGATATCAAAGGATCTTGTTGAAACAA
This sequence comes from Nitrospirota bacterium, assembly GCA_040753635.1. Taxonomy (GTDB): domain Bacteria; phylum Nitrospirota; class Thermodesulfovibrionia; order Thermodesulfovibrionales; family UBA6898; genus JBFMDL01. Next base: position 2,553 of record JBFMDL010000095.1, read on the forward strand.
ACAGGGGAAAGATAGAAGCAACAAGTCAATTGGGAAAGGGGACGACTTTTACAGTGACATTGCCGGCAGCAGGCAAAGGACAATAGGAAAGAGGACAAATGGACGAGAAACTGAAAGTACTGGTAGTTGACGACGACCGGAGAATGGTAAAGACGGTATGCGATATCCTGAAGGTCAAAGGCCATGAACCCGCGGCAGCGTATACAGGCGAAGAGGCTGTTGAAAAGGTAAAGTCCCGAGATCCGGACTGTGTGCTGATGGACATCAGGATGCCGGGGATAAACGGCATCGAGACTCTGAAGCTTATCAAGGGCGTGGCGCCAGACACCCCTGTGGTGCTTATGAGCGCTTACGCCACGGAAGAACTTGCGGTTGATGCCAGACAGCAGGGGGCGTATGCTCTACTGAACAAGCCGGTTGATATCCAGATAGTGCTTTCGTTTCTGTCCCTGCTCAGGAAAGAAGAGAGCATTCTCATTGTGGACGACGATCCCCTGTTTTGCAAGACACTCGGGGATATTCTGCGGTCGAGGGGTTACAGGGTGGAGACAGAGGCAGACCCGGATAAGGTGCTCGGTCATATGACGGAAGATTACAAGCTGGTTGTCCTGCTCGATCTTAAGCTCGGCAGCGAAGACGGCCTGGATGTCCTTAAGGCAATACGCTCGACATACCCTACCAAACCCGTGGTGCTGGTCACCGGTTATGAAGTGGAGATGTCGGATACGATATCAAAAGGGCTGAAAATCGGAGCCTATAGCTGTTTCTATAAACCCCTGGAGATCGAGAGGCTTATCGGTTCCATTGCGGAAATAAGCCGAAAGAAACTGAAATCAGCTCTCGGCGAACCATTTGAGAAATGAACAGGGAAAACCGCAACATGAAAATTCTATATACGGAGAGATGAAATAGATTATGGAAAAGCCGGGGATACTGATCATAGATGACGATCCGAACCTGAGGAAAACCCTTTCCGACATTCTCACTGCAAAGGGATATCAGACGCACACAGCCGGAGACGGGACAGAGGGGATCGCCATGGCGAAACAGTGCGGCATCTGCATAGCGCTTATTGATCTTGTACTGCCCGACATTCCCGGCATCGAAGTGCTCAACAGGGTCAAAGCCGACAACCCTTTAACAGAAGCCATCATACTCACAGGCAACGCCACGCTCGATACCGCTATCGAGGCAACGAACAAGGATGCCTTTTCCTATATGCAGAAACCATATGATATCGAACAGTTGCTGCTGCATTTAAAGCGCGCTACCGAAAAACAGGAGGCCGAACGGATGATGCTCAAACAGAGCATGGAACTAAAAAAAATGAACATGAAGTTAAAAGCTCTGTATGAGGAAGCAAAATCCTCTTCGCTTCGTGATCCCCTTACAGGGCTTGCAAACAGACGCTTACTGGAAATCCAGTTTGAAAAGATTTTCGGACTGGCAAAAAGATACGGGAAACATTTTTCCATAATCATGCTGGACATAGACCATTTCAAAAAATATAACGATACGCACGGGCATATCATAGGCGACGGGCTCCTTGTCAAGATCGCAAATACTGTTGCAAATGAGTTGAGAGATGCAGATCATGTTTTCAGGTACGGAGGGGAAGAGTTTTTGATATTGCTCCCTGAGACCAATTCAACAGGGGCGCGTTTTCTGGCCGAAAGGCTGAGAAAATACATAGAGTCGCAGACAGATGTTACCGTAAGCCTCGGAGTCGCTTCGTACTGTGAGTCTGTTATGAAAAAAGAAGACCTGATCAAGAAAGTCGACGACGCCCTTTATCAGGCAAAACAGAAGGGCAGAAACAGGGTTGAGGTAAGCCCTGATACGGGCATTGAACATGGCCCGGGTTGACAAAATTTTACAGCATAACCTGTGTCCCCAAAACACCCCCGACTGTTATGGCAGACCCGCTCCAGATGGGCAGAACATTATCGTGGATGTGACAATAACGTTGCATTTCTACGGTCATCTCCCTTAAAGACAAACACCAAAAGAGACAGCCGTGAGGCGATGGCTTTGTGATAAACAAAATCAAAAAGGAGAATAAGATGAAAAAAATATCTGTTTTACGTTTTATTATTTCTCTGGCATCCATCCTGATCTTTTCTTCGGCATCATACGCAATGCACCCCCTGATAACCGACGAGGCTGAAACAAACGGAAAGGGCAAATTCGAGGTCGAGATCAACAGCGAATACAGTTATGACAAGGAGAAAATTGAGGGCGAAACTGTCAGGGAAACGGAAATAGAACTCGAAACAGAACTGACCTATGGAATAACTGACGATATTGATATAAAGCTGATGGTCCCATATACATGGAAAAAGGAAGAAGAGGACGGTGAAAAGGATCATGAGAACGGCTTTAGTGATATTTCGTTGAGTTTAAAGTGGAGATTTTTCGAAAAAGAGCGCTTCAGCCTTGCCCTGAAACCGTTCATAACCTTGCCGACCGGCGATGAAGAAAAAGAACTCGGGACAGGGAGGGTGTCGTGCGGCCTGTTCCTTATAGCCTCCACAGAAATAGAGAGATTGGAGTTTTATACAAATCTCGGCTATATGAGGAATGAAAACAGGATCGGAGAAAGAGAAGATATATGGCATGCATCCATCGCAACTGAATATGAAGCGACCGAGAACCTCAGCCTGGTCGCCAATTTAGGCGTCGAAAAAAACCGGGACAGGGAATCCCATACGAACCCCGCTTTTATTATCGGCGGCATTGTCTATTCCATCTCGGAACATACGAGGATCGACTGCGGTGTCAAATGGGGGCTCAACAAACCGGAGACTGACTACGCTCTTCTTGCCGGCATAGCATTCGAGTATTGACCCTGCATAAATCATAACTATGACCTGTGCGGTCATCTCATTATCTCTCGACCCGGACCTGCGGGCCGCTCAGGGTGCCACTATGCAAAAGTTGTCTTGGCAGGGCATTTGATATCTTCGGTGAACCGATTGACGGCAAACCGCCGCTTGATGATTGCTGCAACCATGATCACCTTCCTGATATTGATTTTATTAAATTTTCAATACCCCCCATAGTCTCTGCTATGGGGTCTCCTTACAATTCCCTCCCCCTTGAGGGGGGAGGTTAGGTGGGGGTGATAATTCTTTTTTTCACCCTCCCCTTAGTCCCCTCCCCTCAAGGGAGGGGAAATTTTATAGATACCCTGCGGTCTCTGCCGCAGGGTGATTCATTCTTAAGCGCCTCATGCGGAGATAATCATTATCTCAACATTTGCAACCCGTGAACTGCTCCTCCCCATAGCCCGCTGTTTTCATCCTTGATGAGTAAAACAGGTATCTTTTCAAGTAAATGGCATAGCGTGTCAGAACTGCGGAACTCGGACTCAAAAGCCTTGTGTTTTATAAGTTCGGGATTTTTCGCAGCCACACCTCCGGCTATGTAAAGCCCTCCGAGTGATAAGGTTTCCAGTGCATAGTTGCGGCATGCCCTGCCATAAAACCTCGAAGCCCATTCAAGAGTCTCAGGATACTGATTGAATCTCCTGGTCACTTCCTGAGCGTCCAATTTCTCGCCTGTCAGGAATTGATGAATACTGCTCAGCCCTCTTCCTGAAACCACTTTATTGCCAGTTATATATCTGTCGCCGAGTTCCTTAAGAAGAAATTTCTGGAACTCGAACTCTTTTTCTGATTCAAACGGGAAATCGGCATGGCCTCCTTCAGACGGCACCGCTATATAGCCGCCCTTTCCGTCAGGCACAAGGGCTGCCTTGCCGAGTCCGGTTCCCGCGCCTATCACAGCAACTGCTGCATCATGCGCAACCTCACCCGTCAACATCTTTTCTGCTGCTTTCCCTACAGGGGAGCGGCATGCGAATGCCTGGGCGACAAAATCATTTATCAATATGCATTTTTTGAATCCGAAATCATTTGTTGCGTTCGAAACGTCGATGTCCCATGAAATGAACGGCGGAGAACTCCTGACACCATTTTCTACCGGCCCTGCGACTGCGAACACCGCGATGTCGGCCTTATCGGGCTTTAATGTAAATTTGCTCTGATTGAGGTTCTCGATCAAGTTTTTGAAAGAAGCTGATTCCGATGTTTTCAGCCATCTGATTTCGGACAATCGAAGCTCGCCAATTCTGTCTGCGACAAAATGCGCAAAGCGGCTGTTTGTTCCTCCGATGTCGGCTGACAGTATGTTTTTCACGCAGTTATCACCCTTTGAGTAATATTAACACCTCAAGTTTTTTTGTCAAGATTACATGCTTATCATGTCCTTGACATGACGTAAATTTTTTCAGAAACAGATACCCGTTAAAAATATTTTTTTATCCCATGGAGCCGTGAACAATTCTTGAAATGGCCTGGCAGGCAAGAAAAAAAATTGTTTTATGGTGCGAGAGGGGGGATTTGAACCCCCACAGGTTTCCCCACTGGATCCTAAGACATAATAACAACATTTTTAAGAATCTGCAAAGCCCTTGATACTTCGGGATAATTCTTATGGTATCAGGGGCTTTTCTTTTTCAGTCATGTCAGATGGAATCAGATATAATCAGCTTAAAAAATAGGCAGACGGGCACAAGATAGGCACAAAAAAGGAGAATATAAAATGCAAAAAGAAAATTCATCGAAAGAGAGCAAAGGAATGTTAAAAGAAGGACTGAAGACAGGAACCAACTCAACATTAAAAGTTGCAGACCTCGGGAATACAGGCTACCTGGAAAGCATCATCGGGAAAACAATGATGCAGACAAGCGATGTTCACAAGGCAATGAGGTTTCTTGAGAAAGAAGACAGAGAGATTTTTTATATCCTCTGTCTTAATGTAAAAAACCAGGTGATACATTCAGAGCTTATATCAATCGGCAGCCTGACAACATCTGTTGTTCATCCAAGGGAAGTTTTCAAGGCCGCGATAAAGAGCGGTAGCGCTTCAATAATCTGTGTCCATAATCACCCTTCAGGCGATCCCGCAGCGAGTCATGATGATATAAGCATTACCGAAAAACTTGAAGAGTCCGGGGAGATAATCGGGATCAATGTCCTTGATCATATCATTATCGGCAAGGACAGATTTATCAGTATGATGGAAAGAGGGTATATCAGACATACAGTAAAAGGAGATTTGATAAAACAAGAGGAGATAGAGAAAAATATTCGGGAAAGCGACTCGGCGGATGAAGACCAGAAAATGTTCCACAATATCAACGGACAAATAGGCAGAATCGGAGATCTGCAGGACTTTATGGACTATATCAAGGAAGCTTTACAAAAGGAGGGCAGTATAACCATAACACCGCTCGGCAGAACCCCTAAAGAAATATTTGAGGCGATTGCCGGTAGAGGTTTTGATGTTGAGTCTCTTACAAGAATGATTATAGCGGCAGCAAACCATTATACTGACGGCACCTGCATTGATTATCAGGCTTTTGATTTTTCCAGAATGATTCATGTATTAAAAGAGCTTTTAGACGAAATGCAACCGCTTGCAGGCGCCACAGAGACAAACAGGATGATGATCAATGATCCCATAATGCCACTCGATAAAATGGAGAAGGAAATGGAAAAGCTCGGGGCGGAAAGGTTCGCTAAAGGAGGGTAATTCAATAAAATTAAGTACCATACTTTAAAGGAATACTATATAATATTACCATCAGATAAAAGGGAGGTGTTTTAAAATGGTAAAAACCTCGGTAACGATTCCTGACGATGTTTATAAAGAGGCTAAGAGGCAATCAGAAAATTTTAGCCTGTTGGTTTCAGAGGCGCTTAAAGAATACTTGAGAATGAGAAAAGTTGAAAAAGCCCGGGCATCATTCGGCAAATGGGGGAAAAGAGGCAAGGCAAGCGTTGATATCGTAAAGGAGATAAGAAAAGAGGAAGGCAGGAGATATGCAGTCCGTTCTAATTGACACTGACATAGCCATTGATTACTTAAGGGGCGCTCCAGATGCAAAAACCCTGATATTGCCCTTATGGGATAATGACGCTGCATATTTAAGCATTCTTTCCGTTTATGAACTCTATGCAGGAATGAAGGACAACGAGAAAAAAGATACGGAGAATTTTATTCAGGCCTGTAATATCGAGCCTGTGACCATCGAGATTGCTGAAAAGGCAGGCGAACTGTTCAGAAAGTTCAGGGGTCATGGCATTACCCTAACCTCCCTCGATTGCCTCATAAATGCCTCTGCAATTATCAGAGGGCATAGGATCGCCACAAGGAATAAAGACCACTATCCAAACAAGGAGATCCTTCTATCCAGGGCGCCTCATAAGAAGGAATAAGATATATCAAACCTTCACAGGGAAGCTCAGGAAAGGCTTGAACGTATAGCCTCCGGGCACAATATGGGCACAATCGGAAAAAGTGAGGAATTGACACATGATCTGGAAATCTCGTAACCCTTTGATTTTAAAATGGTGCGAGAGGGGGGATTTGAACCCCCACAGGTTTCCCCACTGGATCCTAAGTCCAGCGCGTCTGCCAGTTCCGCCACTCTCGCATGGTGGGCAAATTTATAAAAAATAATCGAAATCCGGACAGTTCACAAAAATGTTACATCAATCCCAAATTTTGTCTTTACCATTTCTTTAACCCATTCTTCAGCCCTGTCTCTTGATCTAAACACAAAGGTCTCCCAGTTGATTGCAGCAACATATGCCTTCCACATCTGACCTATGCCGAAAACATCATCTTTTGCTCCTATAGCCGCTATCACTCCACCCGGGGTTATCTCTGCAGCCTCCTTGTTCTGGTTGACTATGATATCCATTTCTGAATCAGTTATGGTTAACTCATCCACACCTGAGAAATCGACTATGCCGTATTTGTATTTCATGGCTTTTTCTTTGGAAGCAAAGACTTCGAAATTGGCTTCTATTATTTCTTTCCCCGTCACCCTGCCTTTACCATAAAAGATAACACCGGTTCCATTGTCTGTATATTTTATTTCGATAGACATAATCTTGCCGTTATCAATTGCCGTTAAAAATGAACAACTTTAAAATGCAGCCTCCTCTATTCTCAAAAATTTCACCAGGGCGTCTCCGCAATTTCAGTTTTAAATGCAGCAAACGAGAGAATTATATCAAATCCGGGAAAAAGTTTCCCGGAGAACCGCCGGGGTTGTCCAGGGCAAAGACGGCAGGGGATCAACTCAGGGATATTCCTTTCAGCGGGGTCGTTCTTTTTGCATTGTATCCATTACTAATGTTCTCAAAATTGGATAGACATTTTGTCAGAAAATCTCCCCTTGCCCCTCTCGTAGAGTCGAGTCTCCGACTTTGCCAAAGAGGGGTATATTCCTCCCTTTGGCAAAGGGAGGTTGG
>JBFMDL010000096.1:0-9862 GCA_040753635.1 Nitrospirota bacterium
CAACCTCCCTTTGCCAAAGGGAGGAATATACCCCTCTTTGGCAAAGTCGGAGACTCGACTCTACGAGAGGGGCAAGGGGAGATTTTCTGACAAAATGTCTATCCAATTTTGAGAACATTAGTAACATGATATTCTACTATATCCCTGTCCCGGAGGACATGGTCCTTCTGCACTCTCTGACCCTCGAATTTAGCCGACCCCCATATACAGGCGTATTTGAGATTCTTAAGAAAATCCTTATGAATCATCTCTGCAAGATCAAGGACTGTGGAGCCGGATGGAAGCGTAAAAGGTGTTTTCATGTCCGGCTCTCTTCCCGGTTCTTTCGAATACACCCTTATAATGCCTGAGTTCTCAAAGACAAGTCTTCTTAATTCCTCAATACCTTCTTTTTGCAGAGTCGATATTTTTACAATTGGATACAGGTATTCATATTTTTGCTGCAGGATCATAAGGTTTTCTTCTGCTCCGGGCAGGTCGGATTTATTTGCCGCAAGAACAGCAGGTTTAAAAATCATATGTTTTTTATCGCCCCGTTTCTCACCTTTTTTCAAAATGGGTATCTTCCAGTCGAGTAACTGCCATATCAGGAGTTCGGACTGTATATCAGCGTCTTCAGAGAGGTCAACAACCAAAATAAGAATGTCTGCATGCCTGATTATCCCTGATACCCAGCCATCAGAAGATTCATTGCCCACAGGAGGAAGATCCACAAGCTGGAACTGTATATCTTCAAACGGCATCATTCCGGAAAGCGGCATTACAGTAGACATCGGATAGTCGGCTATAACAGGTGTGGCATTTGTAAGGGTTCCAAGGATGGACGATTTCCCTGAATTGGCAAATCCTACGAGGGCTACCTGGGCAGCTCCCTGTTTTTCAACAGTATACAGGTCGCCTTTTCCCGACCTCTTTTTTCTGGCGGTCTCTTCCCTTAGTCTTGAAAGTCTTCTCCTGAGGTCCGCCCTTAGTTTGTCTGTACCTTTATGCTTCGGGACAGTGGCGATTAACTCTTCGAGGGCCGCAGCCCTGTCATGTGGAGTTATTGCCTGCTTGTACCTTTTTTCAGCCTCGAAATACTCTGGAGGAAGATTAGCCGGCATACTAAAATATACCACAAGAAAGCCCGCCCGATGCAGGTGCCGGCAAACATTATTTTTCTTCAGACCAATTTATTCATGCCTGCCATAAAATTTTCACACGCTGCCGCACATTCTTCGACATATAAAACCTGAGCCGGAACTGTTATAATTTATGAATCAAAAGTTTTTTTATAATGAATATACATCGGATAATAAAATATTGGACAATAAAGAAAGGCCCGGGAGGAATCCATGAATTTTGAGCAGCTTATCGAAGATCTGAAAAAAGGAACCGGCATGAAAAGGGCAGAAGCTGCAAAGCATCTTGGAAAGATCAATGATATGCGCGCTGTGAAACCGCTTGTAGAAGCACTGCAAGATACGAATATGGGTGTAAGGAATAATGTTGCCTTTGCGCTTGGTGAATTAGGAGCAAGGGAAGCCATCCCTCACCTTATAAAGGTGCTTTTGGGAGACCCTGAGGAATGGGTAAGGAAAAGCGCTGCGAAGGCTCTCGGGATGCTCGGCTCCCGGGAGGCTGTATCACATCTTGCAAAGGCGCTAAAAGACCAATCCCAGATGGTTCGAAAGAGCGCAGCCAGAAGTCTGGGTCAGATCGGAGGAATTCAGGCCGTGCAGGCCCTCCGTACAGTTTCATCTCTTGACTCTCTGGTATTCAGGATGGCAAAGGAAGCCCTTGAAAAGCTCAAAACAGATACGTTTAAGGAGTAAAATATTTTAATAAAACTTGTACTTCTCAGACATGGTGAAAGCATCTGGAACAGGGAGAACCTGTTTACAGGCTGGACAGATGTAGACCTTTCAAAAAAAGGAATAGAGGAAGCAAGACAGGCGGGGCTTCTATTGAAAAATAGAGGTTTTGTTTTTGACGTGGCATTCACCTCCCTGCTAAAACGGGCAATAAAGACATTATGGATCGTTTTGGATGTGATGGATCTGCTATGGATACCTGTATATCGTTCATGGCGGTTAAATGAAAGGCATTACGGCGCATTACAGGGATTGAACAAGGCCGAAACAGCCTCGAAATATGGAGAAGAACAGGTTCACATTTGGAGGAGGAGTTATGACATACGTCCACCTGCCCTTGATAAGACAGACAAAAGATATCCGGGCAATGACCCGAGATACAGGAGACTGCCGGAAAAAGAAATCCCTCTCTCGGAAAGCTTGAAAGATACTGTGACAAGGTTTCTTCCTTACTGGCATGATACAATTGAGCCGGTTGTAAAATCAGGGAAGAGTGTTTTGATCAGCGCTCATGGCAATTCTTTAAGAGCCCTGGTAAAGCATCTGGACAATATCCCGGATGACGAAATAACAAAATTGAACATACCTACCGGGATACCTCTTGTATATGAGCTTGATGCCGATCTGAAGCCAGTAAGAAATTACTATCTTGGCGACGCTGAAGAGATAAAAAAAGCCGTACAGAAGGTATCTTATCAGGGAAAATCAAAAGGACAAAAGTAGACCCAAACGTTGCATAAATGGAAGGCAGATGCGCTGTAAAAGTTCTGCAAATCAACAGGATTTAGCAGGCTGCTGAAAAACTAAGTTTTTGTGTCATTCCGAGGAGCCAAAGGCGACGAGGAATCTTAAAACTTATTGGATCATAACGGCTCTTAAGATTTCTCGTTTCACTCGAGACGACAAAAAGAGACTTTTTCAGCAGCCTGCTAATGAAAAACTTGTCAATCACCACATCTGATGATATTATTTAAAAAATTTACGTTAAGGGGTTTGATATGGATTTGCCTGAGATCCCTCCTGAACGGGGGGACGACCTCCATAATATCGAACATCTAAATGATGCCGAACTCGTCCTTTTTATGGCCGGCAATCAGTTCATGGTGATGGAGGATCTGCTTGATAAATTCCGTGAGATCTATCCAGGCGTCAAAAAGATCTTCTATGAGACCCTTCCGCCCGGTCTCGAGTTAAGACAGATTCTTTCAGGCGGCGCTCGCTTCAGGGACATTGTGATCGATGTAATGCCTGATATCTATACATCTGTGACTCAGGATGCGATGGAAAAACTCATGGCCAATGGTTATATCAGCGATTACTTCACCTACATGCATAACAGGATAGTTCTGATGATCCGCAAAGGGAATCCTCTCGGCATAAGCACAGTCAATGACCTGGGACGTGACGAAATAAGGATTTCACAGCCCGGCGTCATGGAAGACATATCCCATTATATTACTGACATGTATGAAAAGGCCGGAGGGAACAGACTTGTAAAAAGAATCCTAAAAGAAAAGAGGGTGAAGGGCACAACCATTCTTACAGTCGTTCACCACAGAGAAACGCCTCTGGGGATACAAAAAGGCACAGTCGATGCCGGACCCGTCTGGGCAACAGAGGTAGTAAACGCTGTAAAAGAAGGGCTCAGGGTTGAAGCGGTCGAACCCGGCGAAAGATTCGACCAGAGGCATAAAGTGAATTATTTCATCGCAAAGATAGGGAAAGGCCTGAATCCTGCAAATGCAGATAAGTTTCTTGATTTTATCAGATCAGAACAGGCGCAGGATATATACAGGCGATATGGTTTTGTGCCTCATTTTATCTAATCCTGGTTTACCGATTGATTTTAGTTTGTCATCCTTTTTTCTTGCAAAATGCGGATCTATTGTCATATCCTATGCCAGCAGTATTAGGGCAATAATACTGGATAGAGGTGACAGCTGACATGAAGAAACAGTTTGTTCTGGATACCAATGTACTTCTGCACAACTCTAAAAGCCTTTTTGACTTCGAGGATAACGATGTAATACTCCCGATCGAAGTGATCGAGGAACTGGACCGTTTCAAGAGAGATGCGGACGAAAAGGGGCGGAATGCCCGACAGATCATAAGGACTCTGGATGAGCTGCGCACAAAAGGCCGGCTTGGAGACGGGATATCTCTCAACACCGGCGGGAGGCTCAGGGTGCTTGTCCTGGATACTTCCCGTGAGAAGATAGAAGGTCTTTCAGATGACATTATGGACAACAGGATCCTCAGGGCCGCTTATTTTCTCAGCAGGCAGAAAGACAAAAAAGTAATTTTTGTTTCCAAGGATATCAATGCCAGAATCAAGGCAGATGCAGTCGGCCTTGCGGTCATGGATTACGAAAAGCAGAAGGTCAATTTTGATGAGATATATACAGGCTGGAGGGGTTTGCCTCTCCCGGCGGAGGGAATAGACCGTTTTTACAGTGAAGGGTCGCTCACGCTGCCTGACGGCATCAATCCATATCCCAACGAATTTATTTTCCTGGAAGATGAGTCAAACCCCAAACATTCTGCAATAGGCAAGTATCTTGCAGATAACGGAAAGATAGTTCCGCTTTTTCATCAGAAGGTGCAGCCCAGAGGGATCAAGGCGCGCAATATGGAGCAGCATTTTGCACTTGAACTGCTTCTATGCGATGAGATAAAACTTGTAACCTTGATGGGAGCTGCAGGCACGGGTAAAACACTTCTTGCGCTCGCAACAGGTATCAAGAAAGTCATAGAGGAACGGGTCTACATAAAACTTCTTGTATCCAGGCCGATTATCCCTTTTGGCAGGGATATTGGTTACCTGCCCGGAGACAAGGAAGAAAAAATGAGAAACTGGATGCAGCCCATATTCGATAATCTCCGCCTGTTGGTGGGCGCAAACGGCGAGGACGTTGAAGGAAAGGTGAATCACCTCATGCAATCAAGAGGGGGCAAGACCATAGAGATAGAGGCGCTCACCTATATACGCGGCAGGTCAATTCCAAGACAGTACATAATTATCGACGAAGCACAAAATCTCACGCCTCATGAGGTCAAAACCATAATCAGCAGGGCAGGTGAAGGGACAAAGATAATTCTGACCGGCGACCCTTATCAGATAGACAGCCCGTATCTGGATGCAAGCAGCAACGGGCTGAGCTATGCGGTCGAGCGCATGAAAGGACAAAACATATTCGGGCATGTCACCTTAACAAAGAGCGAAAGAAGCGAACTCGCATCACTGGCAGCGAATATACTATGAATAGGATGTAAGGTCAGTTGAAAGTGTAAATACGCACTGAATCTCTGAAGATAAACAGGCTCTTCCTGAATCGGAATAATTCATCTTAAGCGGACCCGGATGCCGTCCCTTATTGAGTCATCAGGATGCGCGATGACGATCTCTCCCTCGGAAAGACCCGAAATAATCTCTGCTGTGAGACCGTTCCTGCGTCCTGCCTCGACCCGGCGAATATGCGCCCTTTTGTTTTCCATCACAAAGACGGCCCATCCGTCTCCTTTGCGGAAGAGCGCGCTGGCAGGGACCTGAAGGACGTCCTTCCGCTCCCAAATTACAAAGCTCGCCTCCACCCTGTAGCCGTCACCGAGTCTCTGCCAGCTTTCCGGCAAAGAGGTGATATCTGCGATAACCAGTACGCGCTGCTCCTCCACTCCAAGGCTTGAGACCTTTGTAAACGCGGTCGGCTCAACAATCCTGACACTCCCTGCAAGAGGCGAATCACCGCCCCAGCGCTCAAAAAAAACAGGGGTCCCCTTCTTTATATTTACAGCATCTGCTGAAAGCACCTCAACCTTGACTTCCAGTTCTTCAGGGTTGCCGATATCGATCAATGGTTCTCCGGCATTCACAGCCCCCTCACTTTCGTGATGCAGCTTGAGAACACGGCCGTCAACAGGTGTGCGTACCGCGACAACCCTGCCTTGATTTTCAATGCCTTCAGCAGCGGAATACCCGAGCGCTGCACGCGCCTTTTCGAGTTCAGCGCGTGCGAGCTTTACAGCAGCCTCTGCAGAAAGCCGGTTCGCCTCTGTCCTCTTTGCATCGGAATCGGTTTTATCCAAAAAATCCTTTGATATGTACTCGGAATCATAGAGCTCTTTAACCCTCTTTAGCTTCTGCATTGCATACCCGGCCTCAGCAGATGCCGCACGGGCATTTTCCAGTGCTGAGTTCAGGGCTGCATTTGCCGCAGAGACAGCGGCCTCAGATTCTGCGCGGCTCCTCGGATCAAGGACAGCAGACCTCAAAGGTTCAAGCTCTGCCACGACCTGTCCCTTTTTTATAGTATCGCCTACATCAAGCCTGATCCGGCGCATATATCCGGCAACCGGAGCTGAAATAACATACCTGTCTTTCACCCTTGTCTTTCCTTCTTCGTCAATTGCAACCCTGAGCGGCCCGCGCAGCGCCATGGCAACCTCTACGGGCACAGGCTTCGGCAGAAAACCGTAAATAACAGCGCATATGACAAGCGTTATTGCCGTGATAATTATTATTCTTCTGCGTATGTTCACATGCATTATCCCTACTCCTTTGTCTTAAGGACTGCCACCAGGTCCAGATGGTCGAGCCTGTGGCGCACTATCAGTCCTGACAGGCAGGCTGATACGATCACTACCGTGGCTGCAAGCGAGTATGTGCCATGACCAATGACTACCGGTATCCTGAAAAGGTCTGATTCCAGGGCCCTTGCTATGTATGCACACATGCCTCGTCCAATTATAAATCCGAGGGGAATGGCCGCCAGGGCCAGAAGCCCGAGTTCCCCGAGAAATATATACGATATCTCAGCCCTTGTGTAACCAAGAACCCTCAAGCTCGCAAGTTCGCGGTTTCGCTCGGCCAGAGCTATCCTTGCGCTGTTGTATACAACTCCTAAGGCGATTGTGCCTGCAAGGATAGTGGCCACAAATGTGAAGAAGAGGAGATATTCAGCCTGGGTTTCGTAGAAATTCCTTATCTCATCTTTTCTCACTACCGTACCGGCAACGCGCGGCATCTCGACAAGTCTCCTGTATATCTCCTGCTGGTAAAGAGAGTCTGTTGTCATGTAGGCGCCTGAAACAGCATTGCCTTCGCTCATGAGACGGTTGAGCGCTTCGAGATCCATGTAGCCCATTAATCCGATATACTGGCTGACAAGACCGACCACTGGAACCTGAAGCACAGGTCTTGCCCCCTCGAGCACTTCGACAGTCAGCATATCCCCTGGCCTGACGCCGAGGATATTCCCAAGGTAATCGGTCAACACTATGCCGGATGGAGGAAGATCAATCTGCTCCAGTTTTGTATTAAGCAGAAAATGGAGACGGTTCCCGGTCTCTATTCCCTTGATCGATGTGCGGTAGCTGTTGTGCTCGAATTTCAGCCGTACAGGGACTGACCTGAAGACCTCGGCATGCTCAACGCCTCTGATGCTTTTCAGTTCATAAAGCGCCTTCCTTGATGTCGGTTCAATAAAAGTTACTGACATATCCTCCTTCTGGGAGAGTCTGAACTGTACGTCCACCATAAAGTCAACGGCGTCCTGAAAAAAACCTCCGGCTATCATAATAGCACATGCAAGCGATATCCCTGTTACCGAAAGCAGCGCCCTTATCGGCCTGCGTTCGATATTGCGGACAATAATCCTGGTGGGCTGCGAAAGAAAACGTCCGAGGCCAATGCGCTCAATGACCGTCTTCCTGTAGCGCGCAGGGGGTTCCGGACGCATCGCCTCAGCAGGGGTCAGCATTACAGCTGCCTTCCACACTGAATAAACAGTTCCTGCAAGTGCGGCGGAGATCGCAACAAAAGCGGCTGTCAGGACAACAGAAGGCTGCAATTCATACATGAGGTAGGGGAAGCGGTAGAACTCCATGTATATGTTACCAAGGCCTTTCCCGAGCCATGCACCTGCTGCAAAACCTCCCGCAACACCTATCAGCACGATCAGGATTACGAGCTTCACATAGTGCATGCCGATATCCATGTTGCTGTATCCGAATGCCTTTAATGCAGCTATCTGTTCGCGCTGTGTGCTGATTGTCCTGCTGATGACCACATTGAGCAGGAAGGCTGCAACAGCCATAAAGATGACAGGATAAATTTCGGCGCTTCTTTCGAGCTGGCGGAACTCTTCGGTCAGATATCGGTGCGACATCTGATCCTTTCTACCGTATGAGCCGAGGCCGCCGTACCGGTTCAGGATATTGTCCAGCCTGACAAGGAAGTCTTCAATGGCTGCGTCTTCAGACAGCGTCAACACGAGGTTATTGAATGCCCCCTCCATGTCATATGCTTTACCGAGAGCATTACGTCCCATCCAGAGTATTGCATATCGCTTGAAGTCAGGGCTGATCGCACCCGGCCTGACCTGAAGAACGAATTCGGGAGACAAAGCGACGCCGGTTATGACAAGGGTTTTCCACTTTCCGTTGATTACCGCGCCGAAGCTGTCGCCCGGCGAAAACCCATGTGCATCGGCAAAGGCTTCGCTCACGACCACCTCATTGTCCTTCCATGGATCAACCATTCTTCCCTTCCTCATGTAGAGCCTGTTCAGAAGGGGTTTGCCGCTGTCAGGGACAGAGACGAGTTTTGCGGTAACCGGCTCAGGATACCCTTTTATATCAAGCTTCACATCAGCCACAACCCGCGTCTCGACCCTGTCAGCGCCGGGGATTTCCCCGATTCTCGTTTTAAGGCTTTCGGGCGCCCTTTTCAAGGACGCAAACACATCTGCAAAACCGTATTCACGGTAGAACCTGCTCCTGGTCATATTCAGTGATTGCATCGTGCTTACCAGCATCACGAAGGTCGAAACTCCGCTTACTATCACAAGGGCGATAGCAAACGCCTGTCCCTTCATCATCCAGAGGTCCCGCCACAGCTTGCGATCGAGTGCCTTCATATTTTCACCAGTGCAGTTCCCTCGGTGGTTTTTTAACTTCGTTCTTTTCTATCTCTGATATAAGACCGTTGCTGAGATGCACTACACGGTCTGCCATTCCCGCAATATCTGCGTTGTGCGTGATAATGACAGTTGCCGTCCCGAGTTCACGGTTGACGCGTTCCAGCGCCTCAAGCACCACAATGCCTGTGCCAGAATCAAGCGCTCCTGTCGGCTCGTCACAGAGAAGGACTTCCGGGTTTTTCGAGATGGCACGTGCGATAGCAACACGCTGCTGCTCCCCTCCCGACAGCTGGGCTGGAAAATGTTCGAGCCTTTCTCCAAGACCCACAAGCGCAAGCGCATCCTCAGGCTTCATGGGTGTTCTGGCTATCTCGGTGACGACAGCAACATTCTCCAATGCGGTAAGACTCGGGATAAGATTGTAGAACTGGAAAACGAACCCTACATGGAACCTCCGGTATTCGGTCAGTTCCTGCTCGGTCGCCATTGTGAGGTCTTTCCCCCTGTATGTAACATTCCCTTCTGTCGCTGTATCAAGACCACCCATAATATTCAGGAGTGTGGACTTTCCGCTGCCAGAAGGACCGAGCAGCACTATAAGCTCTCCGGAATAAAGTTCCAGGTCTACGCCCCGCAGGGCATGTACCTTCACTTCTCCCATTTCATAGATCTTTTTCAGGCCGCTTACCTTGAAAATAATATTCTCTGCAACCGCAGATCTTCCTGTATCCGTCTGAGGAATATTTTTCATTATTTTGTTTTTTCTGCTTTCACATCTGATTCTATAAAAGTATACCTCATATCACCTTCGCGGACTACCCGGGCCGGATTGTATCATCTTGTTTTTCTGAAGATATCATGGTCTGCAAATCAGGATGTGGAATTTACGTTTCTACTATGTTAGGATTTGAGTAGTTTAAATATTACAAAAAACTCCGGTATGCTGTTGGACCGCCTTTATAAACATATACTAATTAGTGCATAAGTAAGGCGACATAGTGTATACTATCATGCATGAAAACAACGGATGGCAGGAAACTAAAGCATGATGTATTGGAGGCTATACGGATACGAGCGGTAAGACAGGTGGAA
>JBFMDL010000097.1:0-9622 GCA_040753635.1 Nitrospirota bacterium
GAATTGCCGATCCCATCGCTTGCTGTGATGGATGAGACTGTCTGGAGTATGAAAGGCATCAAGGTGTTTTGATAGGATGAAGAGGGTTCATAAGTGATGGTATATATACTGCCGATGCCGTTTGAAGTGGAGACAACGAGATCATGCGAGCTGTTGTTCTTCATGACCATGTACTTATATGGCGACGTGCTCAGGTACATAATATCGGTCTTGCCATCGCCATTGAAGTCACTGAGCCAGAACTGGCTCCATGAGAATATTGGGATATAGTCATGCCAGCTAACAGGGTCTTGAAAGCCATTGCCGTTGTTGAGCATGACCATGTACTTATATGGCGACGTGCTCAGGTACATAATATCGGTCTTGCCATCGCCATTGAAGTCACTGAGCCAGAACTGGCTCCATGAGAATATTGGGATATAGTCATGCCAGCTAACAGGGTCTTGAAAGCCATTGCCGTTGTTGAGCATGACCATGTACTTTAGGGGCGATGTTCTGCTCAGGTACATGATATCGGTCTTGCCGTCACCATTGAAGTCACTGAGCCAGAACTGGCTCCATGAGTAAACCGGGATATAGTCATGCCAGTTAACAGGGTCTTCAAACCCGTTGCTAAATGGAGGTGTCTCAAAAGTCATTGTCGGCATTGCAGTCCCGTTCAAAACTGTTCCTGACGCATCTAAATCCGCATCACTACCAAACTGCTGAACACTTGCCAATATAGAGCTTGAAGTGATCCCGCTTATTGTATAGTTCAAAGCATAGACCCTTACGCGCTGTCCATTTGCCATAACTTCTATTGTCTTTAATCTGTAAGCTGTTAGTACCCTGAAATTAGTAATGTACATTGGATAAACATCTGTCCTGCTTTCAAGGTAAAATTTCACATAATTTGTTGTATCAAGACCTGAGGTGTTGCCTGTGTAATCTATCCGGTCAAGATATATCTCCCCCTGGTCTTTGAAGTATGAAATTATCATGTAGTTTCCGTTTGAGTCCAGGACTTTGTCAAGGTTCCACTTAAATACCTTTGTCCCGGATGAGAAGTCCTGCCTTGAACCGGCAGTAGTCCCGTAGTAGTAGACCGTACCGTTTTTGTCATAGGCTGTCCACGATGATGAGGATGCATCGTAAAAGAACCGTATAAAGCTGCCGTCCTCTATTTTGGCCCTGTATTCATTGCCGGTAATGTTCACAAGTTCCGATGAAGAGCCGTTTTTCGAAAAGACAAAGTCATTTTTCGTGTAATCAAGTCCATACTTTGTGTTTCTCTGTATCGAACCCATGTCAAAGTCCCAGCCAATACCCATCCATCCATTGCCCTTCATGCTGTTGTAATTCAGGGATATGTTCGGAGAAAGTCCGAGCCTTCCAGGAGGAACAGTAATAGAGATGCTTAAGGATGCTGCTCCCGCAAATGTGTTGGTGGTCGGCGGGCTTACGGAACTTCCTGCCTCACCGAATTCACCGCCTGTTGAGGTAGCTGATGCAGTTGCAACCGTGGCTGTTGTGTCTATTCCCGGATCGATCGCCTGATCGGCTGCGGCTGCATCAGGCGCAGCGGAGGTCCCTGCATCCACTGTGCTGTCTGCCAAAAGAGGCTCCGGGGGGATAAGTTCCGCGGGTTCCGCTGTCGTAGGCAAAAAGAAAAGAATTGTTATAAGGACTGTTTGAAATACTGAAAGGATATTCCCCTTTATTCTTCCCCTGGTTCCCATAATCCCCCCCTCAGGATTAAAATAGAGTTATTAACGGTCTCATAATTGTAACGACATATTCATAAAATCCCTCCTAACCTCCCTTTTCCAAAGGGAGGGATAATACCCCTCTTTAGTAAAGTCGGAGACTCGACTCTACGAGAGGGGTGAGGGGAGATTTTCTAATCCACGTCAGTTCTATTATGAAACCATTAATAATTCCCCGGATAAAATTTGTTTGGACGAATCACTGAAGAACAGGGATGATCAATAAGACGGATGAATACAGAAATGACGGCTTTTGCCGTGAACGCTGAAATATCTTTCATAACTTCCCCCTGTTAACCCCCATGAAAGACTCTACACTAACAGTGGAAAAAATCTTCTCACAGGGGAAAATGAATGTCAAGAAAAATTTTTTCAGACATGAAAAAAATATTTTTCATTCCGGTTATCTTCTTGAAGGCTGCTGTTATACAGGAGACCTGATATCTTCGTTGATTAGAAGTCAGAAAATGCATTATTCTAAAGAATGGCCGATAACACACCTGAAAAAATCAGACTTTTCCATACGCCGCTCAATCATCGCGGGTCTACCGAATACGTTTTCAGGGAGGCTATCAGGGATATCCAGTGGCCGGATTATTCCAAGATAATCTATATAGCGCCTACTCCTGAAAAACTTAAGGACTCACAGAAAAAATTCCACTCTCTGGTCAAAAGCCCTTATATCCCGCCGCGGTTCTTCACGCTTAAACAGATATCAAGGCATCTTTTCGATACTGTACTGCCGGGAAGATACCTCCCAAAGGCGCTGGCGCATTTGTTGATATCCGAGATCTCCGGGCACAGCATTGGATACTCCTGCATCCTTTCAGAACTGTTAATGGAGCTTAAACAGTATCATCCTTCAAAGGATATCGGGTTAATCCGGCATGAACTCGGCGGAATCTTCAAAAAATTAGGGATCCCTGAAGATTCCTTAAAACGTCTTGAGGCAGCTCTCGATATATTCGAAAGATACAATGAAACGATCTCTGTTCGTAATTTTTATGATGACAACGACATACTGAATATAAGCAGGTCATATGTAGCCAAAGTCCTGGGCAATTCCCATGTATTACTTGCCGATGGATTTTATGATATGACAGCATCAGAGATGAACCTTTTCGGAGAATTGATAAGAAATGCAGATTCAGTGTTAATTGTATCCCCAAATAATGATTTTTTTTCAAATAGTTATATTGATTATATAAAGTTACACTTCAGTATCAGGGAAGAATCTCTCGAAGCAGGTTCGATCGCAGATTTGTCTTATGTCAGATACAGCGGCGTAGAAGAAGAGATAGAAGGCATCGCAAGACATATAAAGAATCTCGCCATTATCGGCAGGCTGAAGGCTGAAGACACGGTAATTGTGACCTTTCCGCATATAAAAAATTATCCTGAACTCATTGAACGGGTATTTATGAGATATGGCCTGCCCTGTTCTGTTACTGCCCCGAGAACTATACTTGGGAAAAGCTCCATCAGGGACGTATTATATCTGATCGAGGCGGTGGCAGAGGATTTTCCGAGACAGAAATTCATATCAGCAATAGCCTCACCCTGTTTTAGAAATATCCCGGAAATATTGAGGAAACACATACCATCCCTGTCGCTCAGGGCCGGCATCGTAAAAGGCAGGTCTTCATGGGAAAATCTTAATCGTCTGATCGAAGACAAATCACTCGCAATATCATTAAAACATGACTTTTCCAGATTATTCGGCATCTTTGAGAATCTTTTAAAGTCAGGGGATTCTTCTGACATTGATGTTTTCGGATCGGAAATAAATACTGTTCTGGCCAAACTGGGTTTTGAGGCGGAACAGGATGAGAAAAAAATACTTAAAGATTCTATCGGGAAGATCGGCATCCTCTCTGAATTAACAGGCAAAAGAGCCGTCTCGCTGAGGAGATATGCGGAATTCCTGAGACATCTTATAGGGGCAAATGAATATCGTCACGAAGATGACGGAATATTTGTGATGGATTTTCTTCAGACAAGGGGACTGGAAGCCGATCATCTCTATTTCTGCGGATTGAAGGACGGCGAAATGCCTTCGAAACCCCCGATTGACCATATACTGCCGGACAGCGCAAGGACAGAATACGGACTTATTAATCTTAACAAGTATCTTGCCATCCAGAAACTTAACTTTCTCAGGATAACCGGATCATCAGCTAATATACATCTGTCTTATCCGGCAATGGATGGAGACAATCTATTTCTGCCTTCGCCTTATCTTACATGGGACAGGGAAATTCCCGAAAATGTTTTCGGGATATTCTCCTTGGAAGAACTCCAGGTCAGAGAGGGCGACATCCCGTTTTCAGAGACTATAAGAGAGATTCGTCTTAACAAGAAGACAAAAGAGAAAGTGATCAGAAGAGAACTTTCAATGCCATTCAGGGTGACCGATATCGATTATTTCAGAAAATGCCCGAGAAGGTTTTTTATAGAAAAAATTCTGAATCTCGAGGCATCCGAGATTGCACGGTATGAGGTGGAGGCAAAGCTGCTCGGGACAGTTATACACAGGGTCATGGAAGAACTTCTGAAGGAATCACTTTACGATGTTCTTACGGTCAGGGACAGGGCATCACAAATATTTAACCGTATAATCGAGGAATACCCCCTGGATGTTTACTGGAAAAGGCTTGTCAGGGAATCATTCATAGAGATCATTCCCGAGATAATGGGACTCGAGTCAGAATTAAGAACGGAAGGCTATGCTCCATATGAACTGGAGTTGAATGTCAGGGAGGAAGTTCTGCCCGGCATATCTCTGAAGGGCAAGATAGACAGGATAGACCGGGGTGGGGATTCATACCGGTTAATCGATTACAAGACAGGGGCAGTGAATATAGGCTCGGAAATAATCAAAAAGGGCAAGGAACTTCAAATTCCTCTTTATGCTGCAATGCTCAAAGCGCGCGGCATTGCGGTCGAAAGGGCAGGGATCTATTCCTTGAAAGACATCACAATAAAGTGGATCCCGACAACAAGAGACAGCAATACGCTGGACGATTATATATCAGCTGCCCTGAAATTTCTAAAAGAGACTGTTGCTGAAATAGAGAAAGGCAGTTTTGAGGCAAGACCCCTGGATGATTTCTACTGTTCAAGCTGCGCCGAGGCCCCGTTCTGTCCTTACATAAATTCGAGAGGCATAATATCCGATGAACGAATATCTTGATATTAAAAAAAGCGTAATAATATCAGCGCCTGCAGGATCGGGAAAGACCGAAAAGCTTGCGCGCAGATATATAAGCCTCCTTGAAGACGGAGCAGAGCCGGAAAAAATACTCGCGATAACATTTACTGAAAAAGCGGCCGCAGAGATGAAGGACAGGATTCTGAATATACTCATGAAAGAAAAATCTGATATATTCGTTCGCATGAAAGAAAAAATCCCCCTTATGAGAATAACCACAATACATTCATTCTGCCGGAAACTCATTTCGAGATTCTCTATGGAACTCGGACTTGATCCCTCACTGGAGGTTCTCGATGAATTCACGGCTTCACGGCTCTGGTCGGAGTCTGTATACGATACGCTGCTCGATGAGAAGGACAATCCCTCCGTCTTCTTTGAATACCTTAAACTCAAAGGACTGAAGGGATGGGGATTGTTATACAGGACACTTGATACAATTCACGGGAAACGCCCCTATTCCGAAATGATCCTTGAAACAGATAAAAATCACCTGAACACTGAAGAAGCACACTTATTGGAGCTTTATGCCAGGTGTCTGGAAAAATACAGAAAGAAAAAACTTGAACTCCATTCAATTGATTTCAACGATATGGAAATACTTGCATACAGGGCTATATCGTCGAATCCGGAATGGCTGAACATACTCTATGCCTTTGACGAACATACCGACCATATCCTCGTAGATGAATTTCAGGATACAAGCTCCATGCAATGGAAGATTATCGACAAACTTACCGAGGAATGGCGCTCAGGTATTGGCTCGAAAAGAGCGAGGGGGAAAACACCCACCATATTCCTTGTCGGAGACGAAAAACAGTCCATCTATATGTTCAGGGGAGCAAATGTCTCGGTTTTCAATGAAGTAAAAAACAGATTCAATGAATGGCTCGGGGAGGAAGCGATATGCCTCGAAGCCAGAGATAATTACAGGAGTCTTCCAGGACTGATCGATTTCACCAACGTTTTGTTTGAACATTTAATGAAAGACTCTTCTGAGGAGCCCTGGCGAACCCGGTATTCTCCTTTTTCATCTACGAGAAAGGGGGAAAGCGAAATCCAGATCCTTATCCTTGAATATGAAAACAATTCCAAACAGACGCGCGTGAAAGAGGCCTTTTTGATTTCCAATAAAATCCTTTCAATAGCCGGCAAGACCGATATTTTTGAAGGTCCCGTCAAAAGGAAGTGCAGATATTCCGACATCGCAATCCTGATGAGAAACAGGACCCATCTTTCATCATTTGAAAATGCGCTCAGGGGGAATGATATACCTTATATCGTAGTCGGCGGCATAGGTTTTTATGATGAACCGGAGGTTGCCGTTTTAAGAGAACTCGTCTTTTTCCTCGCAGATCCTCATGATGATTTCAGTCTCTTTATTTTATTGAGAAGCCCCCTCTTCGGTTTTTCCGAATCCATGCTTTCCGGTCTTTTATCCGGCAGGGGTTCATCTCTTTACGAAAATCTCCGGAAGGCAAAATCCGAAAATACTGAAAAGGCCCTCGTTCTGCTGGACAAATATTTATCAGCGAAACACGATATGCAGATAGCAGCGCTGATAGAAAATTTCATGACCGATACAGAGGGCTGGAAGATATTTCATGAACCCCAGCGTCATGCAAATATAAAAAAGTTCCTGCGAATTCTTGAGCAATATGGCTCTGAAGGTTTTTCGCTTACTGATATTAAGGAAAATCTCATTCAATACAGAAAAAGCAGCGAGTCTAAAGCAAATGTAAACGCTGAAAAACTCGATGCGGTGAGGATAATGACGGTACATGGAGCCAAGGGTCTTCAGTTCCCGGTCGTTTTTCTTCCATCCCTTGACGAGATAAATCAGTCAAAAGGCGATTCGGTTTTCATAGACGAAATAGACGGGAACATAAAGTTTGCATATGAGGAGGAT
The DNA here is from genome assembly GCA_040753635.1 of Nitrospirota bacterium. Classification (GTDB taxonomy): domain Bacteria; phylum Nitrospirota; class Thermodesulfovibrionia; order Thermodesulfovibrionales; family UBA6898; genus JBFMDL01. The sequence continues at coordinate 6,866 of JBFMDL010000097.1, forward strand.
TCCTCAAGACGGAAGAAAAACCCCCTCTTTCTGCTTCGCAAGGAAAAAGAAAACGAGGAGGAGAAACGCCTCTTCTATGTCGCTGTTACAAGGGCCATGGACCATCTCTTTTTATCGGGCGCAGTGAAAAAAGACGTTAGCGGCAAAGAAAAAATTAAAGGGAAACTCTCCTTTATTGAAGAGGCCTTTCCGGGATCAATTTCCGGTTCGAATACATATAAAAAAATGTTCGATGTCGTAAGAGAGAAAGATTATCTTTCTGCGTTGCCCCCGTCCGGCGTCCGTCTCGGCCATGATCCAAAAAAATTCTTCTCCGGGCCTGTTTATACCGACGAAGTATCCGTATTCACAAAAACATTAAAATGGGTTAATGTAACCGAAGATATTGAGCTGAGGACGAAACACGGTGAGGACTGGGTTGACCTCGGGATCCTGTTCCACAGACTGTTTGAGGAAATATCAAAAGGGATTGTGGATTATCGGGATATAGGGTCGCGCATCGGGGTTCTTCTGTCAAATGAGCTGACCCTGGGAAAAGACAGAACGAAATACGCCGGCATAATATATGATGACTTTAAAAAACTGGAGGCTTCCGGGCTATTAAGCGAGATAATAATGCCTAAAGACAATTCCTTTGCAGAACTACCCTTCGTGTTCAGGAGCGGGAACAGGGTTTATAAAGGAAGAATTGACAGGATCATAATAAAAGATAATGCAGCTAATATCTACGACTATAAAACCTTCCCTGTGAGAAGCAGCGAGATAACCGGACTCATCGAGAAATACAGGTTTCAGATGAATATATACAAGGAGGCATGCAGCAAACTATTTTCATTAAAATCAAAGAGTTTTATTCTCTTTACCCATGAAGCGATTTCCGTCGAAGTATAATTCAGCAGGCTGCTGAAAAAGTCTCTTTTTGTCATTTCGAGTGAAACGAGAAATCTTAAGAGCCGTTATGATCCAATAAGTTTTAAGATTCCTCGTCGCCTTCGGCTCCTCGGAATGACATAAAAACTTAGTTTTTCAGCAACCTGTTAGTTTTTCAATCCCGATATATTCACAAAAATATTCACTCTTTCCGGTTTTTATGATAACCTATAGCTAAAATTGATTCGAGGAGGTCGAAATGAAGTACGTTCTGAAAAATGTTTTCCCATTTTTTATCCTGGCGCTCCTTCTGCCTCTTACAGGCTGCATGGAAAGTGTAGCGCAGCCAACAGCGCATGTTGATACAGGGTTAGAACAGCAGATGCCTCCATATAGCGGACCGAGGGCGGCAGTTGCAGTGGCTAAATTTGAATGGAAGGTTGGGGCAAGCGGAAGCAGCACAACCACCATACGCGGTATGGGTAACTCGCCTATTACAGTTACACATGAAGAAGGCGGCGCCATGACCGGTCTCAGAGATATGCTTACAACCGCTTTGGTACAGAGCAAGAGATATAAAGTCCTTGAAAGGCAGGAATTCAGCTCGATACAGGATGAGATTGCCCTGGGAGAACAGGGTTATGTTGAAAAGAAAACCGCAATAAAAAAGGGAAAGGTCAAAGGCGCTGACCTCCTTGTTGTTGCAGCAATTACCGGCTGGGATCCCGGCACTTCAGGGACAAGCGGGGGCATCGGGGTAGGCGGATTCGGGGGCTTTGGAGGCATATTCGGCGGCGTCAGAAAATCTTCAATGGCAATGGATATAAGAATTATTGACACTTCGACTTCAGAGGTTCTTTCAGCTACAAGGGTCGAGGGCCAGGCAACAGATGTCAATATCGGCGGGCTCGGCGGGGGTCTTATCGGCACAGTGGGATTGGCCGGTGGTCTGCATACCTATGCAAAAACTCCTATGGAAAAGGCCATAAGGACATGCATATACGAAGCAGCCAAATATATTATAGGGAATACCCCCCAGGAATACTTCAAATATTAGCATAAAGAGGGGCGCTGCAAATTTGTCTGTGCAGCGCCCATTTATGTCAGACGTTGTTTAATATTTTTGGTTCTTCTGGCTTTTCTGTGGGTATTTTTCTGTTTCCCCTCTTTGGCAAAGTCGGAGACTCGACTCTACGAGAGGGGTTAGGGGAGATTTTCTGAATCATAAATAACTCCAGATTCTCTCCATAACTGCATCGATATTCTCAAATACCTCTTTGTCGGAAAACCTGAGAACTCTCGGCCCTGTCCTCTTCAGGACATCATCACGCGCTTTATCCTTTTCCTTGCCGGTTCTTTCATAATGCTGCCCTTTGTCAAGTTCTAAATCCCCCTCAGTCCCCCTTTATTAAAGGGGGATTTAGGGGGATTGGGCAGTAGAAATCAACAATATAGCGCTCTATGACCTTTTGCCGGTAAAACTGATAGCTCTTCAACTGCTTCCCTCTCAATCTCGACCATAGATATTTTTCGGCATTCGTCATGTCTTTTCTAAGCTGCTGTGAGAATGCCTTCAAATGTTTATCATAGTGGAGCATTTATTCTTAAAATCCCCCCTTCCCCCCTTTGCCAAAGGGGGGGTATTTTGAAAGGCTTTCTCTCTATCCACACGATTTCCGGAAGAACCTTTTTATTACAATTTTCAAGAAATTAACGGATGTGATTTTTCATATTTTCACATTGCTGTCCAAAATAATTTCAAATATACATAAGAAGGCGGGATGTTGAGGAAACAGAATAACGACACCCTGAAAATCAATCCACAAACAATTACAAAATAACACAAATACAGAGTTATTAAGGTTCTCATAATAGAACGTACATAAT
>JBFMDL010000098.1:0-9431 GCA_040753635.1 Nitrospirota bacterium
CTGCCCATGAAAAATATTGTATGCCTGCTCCGCTTGCATTTACATTATATGTCTTGTTCACGTGTAGGGTTTTATCAGCTATTGTTGTATTTGTTGTTGTTACCGAATAATGGCACATTGCGCATGAAGGATCTGTAAGTACGCTGCCGTTTGCCCTCAGATGCAATTGATGCACATTCTTTTTCGGGGTACCGTCAGTGTATAACGGTCCCGCTCTCCTGTAGTCTGCATATGTTGCGTTCCCGTGACATGCATTGCAGGCCAACACCCCTGAACCCCAGTTTGCTGATGTATTATTCGGTATTGTCCCGGATGATACTGACGTCCCGTTGCTGTGGCAGTAGGTGTTGGAACAGTTGGAATACCCGTTACCGGGGTCGGGACTTCCATTATATATGGCGGTGTTTCCAAAAAACTGCTCAATTGAGACATCTATTTGGTGATCTACATGTTTTTGATATGCAGCGTGACACGCATTACAATTTTTAAAGGCGCTGGGGGGATCCAATTTATGGCAGATAGCACATTTGATTGTGTTATTGCCTGTGGTAAAGTCATAAGCAAGGTGAGAGGTATGGCTTCCGCTGGCCAGTCCTACTGAAGAAGTATGCCCAAAACTACCAGAGGTGCTGACATCGTGACAGTAGCCGCAGGTGCCTAGCGAACTTCCCCACGTGGGCGTCATATAGATATCAGGGGCGCCCACTCCACCATTGGGTTGCGCATCTGAATGGCAGTAAAGGTTATTGCAAATGCCATACAACCGCGGTGTTGAGCCATCCGACGGCACCGCCGTGCCTGAACTAATACTGTAGGACGCGCCAGCAAGCCATGAATAATTTGTAGTGTCGAACTTCCAGTCCACAAAACCGTTTACATGTTTGCTCTTGTCCGCAACTGTGTAGCTCGCGGGACCAGTCCCGCCGACTGTCCCGTTATGGCACAGGGTGCAGGAATAATCCTTAACGTAAGCATGTATGGAATGTGAGCCGCTTGCCGGTGTGGTTGTATTCGTCGCCTCATGGCACGACCCGCATACAGCTGTGCCTGTTTCATGATTGACAGAAGCATTCTTTCCGCTGCCCGGATAATTTCCGTGGCAGTATATGTTTGAGCATGTACCGTCGCTGTAATTAAAAGACCAGCCTCTTCCCGGGTCATCTACTGAATTTGCAGCCGGCGCATAAGCCGCACCGCTGGCTCCATCCTGTGTCGCCACACCTGCAAAGACTACTTCAACCGTATGCGGAGTCGGATAGTTGTTGGGCAGTGTATTCAGGTGAGTGCCGTAATGGCAGATGCCGCAACTGAACCCATAAGCGCCGGTTGTTGACTGTATTGAGGTTGTTCCATAATTGACCGTGCCTGTTCCGAAGTGGGTTGAATGTTTGCCTGTAGAAGGAGGTGAGTTGTGGCACGAATCACAACTGCCTTTGAATCCCTGGACATGGACATGGCAGTCGGTGCATCTTGCAGTGCCCGAAGCAGAGTCATAATGATTGTCTGCGTTCCCGGTATTCCTCCACCTGTCGGCTGATGTAGTTGGGTTCCTCGTCTGGGTGTGGCAGACTTCACATATCCCATTTCCCGCTCCTGAAAGAACATAACTGTTTGCCGCGTCACCTGTCGTATTATAAAATGTTACACCCTGATTCCCGCTGTTCGGCGTTGTTATCGTTTCTTTAACCAGAAATATGTTCTTAGTGCCATGGGGCTGATGGCATTCGAGACATACTATCTGCCAGTTTCCGTAGCCTGTGTCTGTTGTCTCGCTCGAATGGGTTGCCAGGTTGTGGCAGTCCAGACATAGCTGGGTCGATGAATCTCTTACCAGAAGCATGCCTGTGCCGCTATTTGCGGCTTTAATAGAAACATAAACATATCTGGCGTCATTACCGGTCCTATTGTCTCTTGAATACCCGTATGTCACTCCCCCGTCTTCAGAAGCCCTCGCCATGAGATAATAATCGTTACCGGCTGTAAGATTCAGCCATGCCTCATAAACACCATAATTTGCAGCATTCGGATAATCTGAATTAAGCGTCGCCGTCGTCCAGGTGAACGTCCCTGTGTCGGGTGTGGCGCCGGAATAATAACCTATCTGTACGGTATTGGCGCTTATAGCAACATCGTTCCAGACCTTTACCTGAACCTTGAAATCATTTGTTGTTGGTCTCAGACTAACGATTGTCGGAGAAGATGACGTACCCGGCTTTGGATTGATAATGCTTACAGTCGGAGGAGGGGGTGCGGCAAAAACCGATGTTACTAATATAAAGGAGATCAACAATAAGAATACCGGGAACTTTTTGGCGTGCAATTTATGTATTTTCATATAATATCTCCTCATGGCGCTCCGTCAACCGTAAAACTGTTTGAATCGCTGTAATGTACCCTGTGGCATGTAAGGCATCTGACTTTGTTCGTGGTGGATTCGACAACAAGGTTATTAGTAGTGTTGTCTGTAGGCGTCTCCGCTCCAGTGGCGAACCTTGTTCCGCTCTGCGCCGAACCATTCACATCAAGAGGGGCAGCCCTGTCATAACCCCTTGAATTTGCATTCAGCGTCTGACCGACGGGATGGCTGAAAACATTGGTCCCGTTCGCTGGATACCCTGCATCTCCGCCTTCGACCCTGGTATGATCCTGCACCCTGTAATAATGGCAGTCCTCGCACATCTGGTTCATGTCATCGGCGATCCTCTGAAAATGGTTCCTCGTTGAAAAGGCATCCCATTTAGCGGCGGCCTGACTGTGCTGATTGTGGCATACAGAGCACGTTATTATATCGCTGAATTTGTCGAGCATCAGTTTGAGGTCAGCGCTGCTCAGGTCAGCCTTTGCCCTTAAACCGTATGCATTGCCCGGATTTGATGTCGCCGGCAGCGCTGCATCCCACCTGTGATGCCTTCCGCTTACCGCAGGTGTCGCCTGCTGGGACTCGACAAAAGGCTTCCCGGATGCAAGGCCGGTAGTTTTGTGGCAGCTCTCGCACAGATTGAAATTAGACGTCCCCTGTGTAAGGCTGGGACTTGGAGCCCCATGCAGGGTATGACAGCTGCTGCAGTTGACGCTGTCCGCTGTGGAGTGGGGTGCGTCAGTCGCTATGGAATTGTTGGAAAATAAAAAAATGGAAAGTATAATAAAACCTGTTAAAATTATACGTTTCATAAAATCTCCAGTCCTGCGCTAATCTGCAAGTTTTCCAAAGCTTACATTCACCCCGTAAAAAGTGTCCAGAGCCTTAATCGTATTAATGTATTCTCCGTCATTCTCAAAAAATCTTATCAGAGCCTCGTTTGCCGGTCCGGGTCCAGCCCCTACAGCTATTCTGAACCCGCCGTCTCCGGCAATATCGGCAAGTGAAACAGTTACACCATATTTATAACCGTAGTCCCCGAATGCATTGATCTGAAGACCGTAATCCGTGCCGTCGCCGTTCATAAATCTAACCAGAGCAGCGTTATTTGAATCCGGTCCTGATGCCAGGCATATTTCATCGACTCCATCATCATTGATATCCCCTGTTGTAATATTCGGCCGAACCGATTCTTGAATATTTCTGCTCCATATCAATTTTAGTCTTGCGCCGGTCTGGTAAGCACTGATATTCGAACTGTAAGCAACAATCAGCTCAGGGTATCCGCACCCATTTATATCTCCTGATGCAAGCGAGAAGGGTTCCACACCCCTTTTAACCATTATTGTTTTCTCAATACGGATCTTGTTGTTTCCGAGACCGAGAGATGAAATTAGCGTCCTCTTCGGCTCCTGCATTATATAACCTGCTATTATTTCGGACTTCCCATCCCTGTCAATATCCGCCATGGTAATTTCAAGGTTATCTGTTGAACCCGGCAGAGTATAAGCAGCAATCGCAGTGCCTTCAGCGCTATAAATTTTTATAATATTTTTGCTGTTTGTCACAACTATCTCTTCCATGCCATCGCCGTCCATGTCACCGGCCGCGACTTTTATGCCTGAGGATTCATCGAACGGGCTGAACAAAAATCCTGACCCTCCATCTAACGGTATTACCTGTACAGTATTCCCATCCGGAGCGCCTGAGCCTGCAATGATGTGTGTGGCTGCAGGTCTCTTGCTGTATATGCCCTCGATTTCCGCCATCTTCCCTGTATTAACCTTAAATGTCTTTGCATCAGGCTTTTTATATCCGCTGACATGAGCAAAAGAAATAGTATATGTGCCTTTAGGCGCATTTTCGGCGGTCCAGGACTTTCCGCTGCCGGAAAAACTCTCGGGACCTGTAATTGAGAACTCTGCTTCATCCAGATTGGTCTTAACTATTATCTTCCCTGCTTCTATGACCTCGAGATGGACATTTATTGCAGCCGGGCTTCCTGATACACTGCCTGAATCCACAACTATCGAAGCACTGTATGAGCCGGGCCTGAATTTCTTGATTTTATCAGACAGGCTGATATTTATGCTTGAAGGCGTAACACCTGAAGTCTTATCGAGTATTAACCAGCTTACGGTTGTCATTGCATTCCAGCTTAAAATAGGTCCGTTCGAACTGATCATAAGAGAACCTGATGGCATCGTGTCAGATTTTTTCTGATATACAAAACTCATTGAAGAAGGAGAAACAGAGAGCGAAGGAGCAACTGCTTTTACTTCTGTATATACAGGAAGCACATATTCCGTCCCTGATGGAGTTTTGAATGTTATTTCCGATTTATAATATCCCGCAGCAAGACCAAAAGGGTTAACCGTCAGATCGACAGCTGCAGGGGTTGAGCCCGAAGCTTGTGAAAGTAAAATCCATGAATCCGAGGAGGATGCAGTCCATGCGGTATCACTTCCACTGGAAGTTAATTTCACACTTTGTGTAACTATTGACCCATTAGCAATTGTAGAAAAATATACCGTATCCGGCTCAATTTCAATGCCTGTATAGGTATCAATGCCCAAAACTTCGATCCTCTGGTTATTGGTGTTGGTTACGAAAAGTTTCCCGTCTCCATCCAGAACCAGGTCAGTCGGGGTCTTGAATTCACCATGACCGCTTCCGTATTTCCCTATATAATTCAGGAACACCCCACTTGACTTATCATAAACAGCAACAACACTGTGAAATGCATCTGTAATGTACAGACGTGTGCTGTCAACCGCAAGACCCAGAGGCCTGAGAAGTTTCCCTCCGCCCATCATTCCGCCGCTTCCCCTGATGCTTCTTTTCAGGTTCCCGTTCAGGTCATAAACCCTTATATAAATATTATTATGGTCGATAACAAAGACCTCACCTGCCCCTTCATCTATAACAATGCCTGTCGGGAACTTTAGAAGGCCGGAGCCGAAGCTCAATAGCGGAGCGCCTGAAGGAGAATATACCCTTACAATATTATTTTTGCTGTCTGTCACATATACATTGCCGGCCGCTGAAACATCTATGTCATTGGCAAGACCGAATTCTCCGTCACCTGATCCTAATTTGAACAGGAGCGATCCGCTGCTGTCATAAACCCCCACATTACTATTTTTAATATCTGAAATATAGATCCTGCCGCTTTTATCCACCGCAACGCCGACAGGGATTTCTACGCTGTTTATGCTGTATAGAAAAGCGCCGTTATTCGAAAAAACATGCACCAGCCCGGCAGAACTGTCTGAAACATATAATCTGCCTTCACTGTCTGCGGCAATTCGCTCAGGCGCGGAATAAGGGATTGAGTAGAAGTCCACAGGGGTCACAACAGGTGAAACAGCTGCAATCGCTGTTTGTGATAAAAACAGAGCAGTTATGGTTAAAAACAAAACTATAAGACTTAATCTTCTCATCATTAATTTATTAGCAATAAGTATGCCTTTTTATATTTTTTTTAAAAAAATTGCGCATTAATATATCATTTTTCAGCTTCTATAGTCACCATTTTTTTCGTTGTTCTCCAATCAAGTGGGAGCAGGTCGACTGAGGCTCTACGAGGTTATATTTCGAATAGTCCTTTTCTTCAATATATGGCTCTAAGTCCTTCGATCCCCTTTTCAGATATACAACAATTGATTCTTTATTGATTCTACTGTGTGAAACTCAAGGAGTCGAACAACACGGCGAGCTAACTCGTAGACATTTCTTCTTGTTGCTATGATAATGCCGAAATGGCCTCTGCCTTCTCTGATAAACTCTGCATGTAGATATTCATAATGCACTCGATTATGGGTAAAAAAAGCGCAGTTCAGTTTTATCGCATACTCAAGCTGTTCCCTATCAGATTTCGAGAGCATTTTTTCATGGCTGGTTGTAGTTACAATATAACCTTTGGCCCTAAGTAATGGCTTTAGAAGGACATCTACATCTTCATCTGTATAAATAGAAATCAACGGACAGAGGGATGAATAAGGTTCTCTGGAAACTTATTCTTTTCGATATACGTATTGATCTCGTCCTGATGTTCACTGTAATAGCTCAAGGCATCGAAAACCTGTGCAAGCGTTAGATGTGGCAGGTGAATAACAATCTCTTCCGGGGAGAGACCGAGGCGCCAGTTTTCAACAATCGCCCGTACAGGAGTCCTTGTCCCCTTAATAATTGGCTCACCATCAAGAATACAGTCGTCACGGATAATATGGAGATGTTGGGTTGCTGTTTCCATATATTAATTGTATTCAAGTAAGAGATAGTTTGTAAAGAGAAAAAAACCCCTTCAAATAGGCAATGCCCTTGATGCTGTCAAGAATAGGACATTACTTTTACATCTTTCAATAGCTTCCATGAATTTGGTCTATTGTATTATAGCCTGATCTAAAAAACCATTTATCTTTACCCTTGCCTATGAGAGCAAATATTAGTAGATCCTTCATCTGAAATACACGTTGTGAACAGAGATGTCAAAGGCAGGGAGCAGAAATACCGAAAAAATGCTGACAGCAAAGCAAAAAATCATAAGATATGCTGCGCGTTCTTCCTTCCAATTATAAAAACGGCGAAGGTGCAGATACAAACCTAACATGACCCATGTTATCAGCGACCATGTCTCAATCGGGTCCCAGCCCCAAAACCTTCCCCACGACTGATGTGCCCAGATAGAGCCGGCGAGCATTCCGATCGCCCAGAACATAAAGGCGAAGCCGGCAAAGCGGTGGGCATAGGCATCGAGGGTTTCAATCGGGGGCAGGTTGCTGATCCAGCCTGATGCGCTTTTCTTTTTAAAGATCACAAGCAGTGAAAGGCCAAAAACTATCACGATGGCTGCCAGTGCGATTTTATAAAAGCTGATATGAAAGATCAGCCATATGCTCGTAAATATGGGCGTAAGCGTAATTATTTCAGGATTATAAAAAATCCCCAAAGCGATCATCAGAAATACACATGGAAAAATAATAATCGAGACAAACCTTATCCTCGGATAGAACCGTCTGAAGATGAGATAAAGAACCATCATTACCCAGGCATCAGAGACAAGCACCTCGCTGCTTGACAGATAAGGACCATGTCCGGCAATCCGCCACCAGTATAAAATAGCCGCCGTGTGCACTACTAACCCGGCGAAAATTGCAAGAAAGCTACGCCGTTCAAACAATTCTTTCCTGAAAATTATTCCGTATGCGTTCATAATTGTCGCAATAATATAAAAAAACACGGCGATCCAGTTCAGCAGCGTGTTTATGGCGGCTGGGCTGTTCATACTGAACTGCTTTCTCCAAGCCTTTTCATAATTTCCTGAAACTCCTCCCTGTAAAATTCGGGAAATCGCTCTGCCTTTACGTAAATATGATAACCGTTTTCTTCTTTGCTGACAATTATCTGCCTCGGCGGAAGAAAATAATACATCAGTCCTCCGGCCAGAAGAAGGCAGAAACCGGCAAAAACGCCCGGCAATCCTCTGAAATCAGCGAAATACAGATCAGTCCATTTTGCTACACGAATCAGACTGACCCGGAATGTTCCAAGTTGGGCAGCCGTGCCTATAGTCAGGGATGATTGACCCGTCATTGCGTTTCCGTCCATAAGCCTCAGGATAAGAAGGGGATTTTCGCTCTGGATAGACTTCATTCCAGCATCTGCAAAATATTTTGCTTTAAGTGCATAAGGCGTGCCGGTGAGGATAAAATCCTCGTATGCAGGCTTCTCTATGCTCTGGGGATGCCTTATAAGAAGCAGTTCTCTTCTGATTGCGCCGTCATCCCCTTTGAGTTCGAGAAAAAAGGCATGGCCGAAATCAAGTGACTGGTAAGTCAGGATTCCTTTATGCTTCAATTTCGAACTGACTGCGATGGTCATTTGCTGTTCACCGTTTGAAAAAATGGTGATGTCCGAATAAATCTGCTTGATCATGTGGTTCTCCCAGAAATCGAGCGATACCCTGTCAAGACGGATAGCGTCCTTAAGCGTAAAATGCCCTGCAAGGATGCCCCTTTCTTCTGCAAGCAAGGGATCGCCTGGGCTGAAGGTTTCTCCCTCAACAAGATGTGCTGCTCCCCTCTTCTGCGTAACCGCTATAATCAATGAGGATGCTATCACTACAAAAATGCCAAGGTGTAGCAGAAAACTGCCCCAGTATCCCCAGCGATTTTTGATGAAATGGACGTCCTTTTCACCTGAGAAGACTTTTGAATATCCGAACGTGTTCGCAACAGTCCCGATATCTTCAACAGAAGCAGAAGACAGCGCAGCTTTCAGACCTGAAAGTGACTTCATCCCCCGGCTCTTTTCAGATGCCAATGCGAACTGCTCCAGAAGCGAGACAGCGAGTGAACACACAAGAAAAAAAAGCAAAATGGCAAACCATGGAGTTGTATAGACATGGTCCATCCCCAGCCGTTCGGCGATAGCAGCTCTCACGGGATGTTCATACCGCCACTCCTGCATTTTCAGGGAAGATGTGACGAATCGCTGAGGGAAAAGGCTTGCGACAACAAAAAAGAAGACTAAAAGCACGACAATAGTTGTCGTAGTTTTTCGCGAGACCAGAAAACGGCGCAACCGGCTCATGAAAAAACCAATCCTATGTCTTTTGAAAAAGCCATATCAGCTAAAATATTTTACTTCAGAGGCGCAGGCAAAACAAGCGAGGCTTAAAAAGAAAAGAACGGGGCCTTCGTCCCGCCTTTTCAATAATTGCAGCTTATTATGTTCTCAAAAAAACATTACCATTGCTCACCGGTCGTATTATTATGACTGCCTCTGCAAGCAGTGGCACCGCAATTCTGGCTGCCCCACTGGTAGTTGTTTCTCGATGTCTTCACAAAACGGGTCATCTGCATCGTGCCTGTGCCATCGCCATTCGGATAATACCTTGCCGGCATGTTGGTTGTCGCAATCAGGCGGGAGACCTTTCCTCCGTGGGGGACCCTTATATGGCAATTCGTGCAGTGGTCGTTGCTGCGGCCGACATGCTCGGTATGAACTACATTCTGGTTCGTGCTTGGATGGCAGTTCAAGCAGAACAGGCCGTTGTCCGTCCCCTGCC
>JBFMDL010000099.1:0-9267 GCA_040753635.1 Nitrospirota bacterium
TCGTTAACCTCATTTCTACCTCCTGTTTCTGTATCCACAGGAGTCAATTTTCTACTTTTTTTCGTGTAGATTTCTTATGTGAGGCAACGATCCGTTTTCAGATAGATTTTTGATGAGGCAATTCGATTTCTTGACAATCAGATGCCTGTCAACCTAAAATTCCATCTATGCAATACAAATATGACCGGATTTTTTGATGCCTGTCTATATTATATGAAAATTGTCGGATGATAACAGAAAATACCCTGAATTTGCTCGAATTCAGTAAACTTCTCAAATTAGTTTCCGGCGCAGCACACAGTAATGACTCAAAAAAAGCCGTCTTGAGCATTCATCCTCTCCGGAAAAGACATGATATCGAGACAAGACTGACCCTGATAAAAGAGATCCGCACACTTTCCCAGGAAGGCAATCCACTTAAATTCGCGCCTTTTGCAGATATATCAGATTTGATTAAAAGGTTAAGACCTGATGGCGCTGTTCTGGAAGCTGCCGAACTTTCGGCTTTTATATCAGTTCTCGAAAATGCAAAAGAAATATCCTCTCATGTCATGCAAAGAGAAAGCTTCCCGTTGCTGACCGGCCTGACAGGTCAGATGACCGGACAACCAGCGGTGCTGAACGTCCTGAAGAAGTCTATTGACAGCGAAGGCAACATCCTTGACAGCGCCTCATCCGCCCTCTCGGAGCTTAGAAGACATATAAGACGGAATGAAGCGGTTATCCAGAAAAAACTTGAAGAGATGATGAGGGACAACAGGATCGCTGTCTTCCTGCAGGATGATTTTATCACAAAAAGAGCCGGAAGATGGGTGATCCCTGTAAGGATGGATTCAAAGGGACAGGTCGCGGGGGTTGTTCACGATGTTTCAAAATCCGGTGAAACCGCTTTTATAGAGCCGCTTGGCATACTTAACCTGTCAAATGAACTCGAAAATCTTATTGCCGAGGAAAAAGCAGAGGAAATAAGAATTCTAAGAGATCTGTCGTCAAGAATCAGGGATAAGGCTGATGAGATTGATAAAGAGCACAGGGTTCTAATCTATCTCGATATGCTGAATTGCATTGCGAATTTTGCTGACCGGATGAAGATGGAGATACCACAGATAAACGAGTCGGGAATCATTAAGCTTTCAAGGGCAGGACATCCGCTCCTGACCATTGCATTACAGAAAACTGACAGAGATATCCAGGTTGTCCCGCTTGATGTTCAATTAGGCGGGGACAATAATGTAATGGTTATAACAGGCTCCAACGCAGGGGGAAAGACCATTGCTATAAAGACCATAGGGCTGCTTCTTATTATGGCTCTGTCAGGGATGCCTGTGCCCGCTGATTCCTCGTCAAGCTTTCCCCTGGTTGATAATGTGCTGATAGATATAGGCGATGAGCAGTCGATAGAAAACAGCCTTTCAACTTTTTCAGCCCACATTTCAAATATATCCGGGATTCTCGGTAAGGCATGCCGGAACACGCTGATTCTTATAGATGAACTTGGCACAGGGACCGATCCTGAAGAAGGGGCGGCGCTGGCCTGCGCTGTTCTGAATGAAATACAGAAAAGCGGCGCGCTTGTTTTTGCTACAACACATCTGGCGGACATAAAGGGTTTTGTATTCAGGACAGAGGGTATGCAGAATGCTTCAATGGAATTCGATCAGAAGACCCTGACCCCGCTTTACCGTCTTCGCATCGGAGAGCCCGGTCAGTCGCATGCCCTTATTATAGCTAAGAAATACGGCTTGCCTGACAACGTAATCAATTCTGCAAGGGATATGCTCGGTGGTCTGAAAGTGCAGTTTGACAATCTCATATCAGATCTGAACGAAAAAAGGGCAGGCTATGAAAAAGCGATTGAAGGACTTGCAAAACAACACAAAGACATCGAAGAGAAGCAAAGAGAGCTTGAGCAGAAGATATCAGATGCAGAATCAAAGGGGAGAAAAATATTGTCAGACGCTTATAAAGAGGCATCTGATATTCTTATAAACACAAAAAGACAGATGAACGCCTGGCTTGATGAGATTAAAAAAATTGAAAAAAGCAAGATACGTGAGAAAATAAAACAGGTCGAACAGGCGCAAAGATCTGTTGATGAAAAAGCAAAACAATACGATAAGGATGCAGGGGAAACGCCGAAAATAGAAAATATTAAGAAAGGGGATGTCGTGTACGTCAGATCGCTCGGGTTTGATGCGATTGTAAGAGAGATTATTGCAAAACATAATCGGATAAGAGTGAGCGCCGGCGGTATGGAAATTGAAATACCCCTATCTGATGCCGGGGTAAAAAGGGGAAGGGCATTGCAATTAAGCAGGGAAGGTAATCTCAAGGATGAAAGTCCTGACAAAGTGGTTGAGTCGAGGATAAACTTGATCGGGTTGAGAGTTGATGAAGCCATCTCAAGACTCGAGCCATTTCTGAACCATGCAGCTCTTGCCGGTTTTGATGAGGTAACCATTATTCACGGAATCGGAAAGGGCTTGCTGGCAAAAGCTGTGCATGAACACCTCGAATCCCATCCCCTTGTCAGGAAATTCAGGAGAGGGGAGCAGTCTGAAGGCGGATACGGTGTGACAGTTGTAACTCTGACTTGAAGAGTATAATATTGAATTATGGTTCTTTCGTGTTTGAAGACAGGGACAGATTCGCTTTTTTAAGAAGAGATGTTATTTATGCATCATTGCTTGAAAGAAAGGTATGAGATTTATATAACAGAATCATTCTGAAAAAGTTGTATCACAACTGAAAATATTCTTTTGCGAGGGCAGGATAACATTTTGGGTTGAAAAGAATATTTGTCATGAAATAGCATTCATGCGTGCAAAAACATTCATTGTTCATGATTGAATCGGTTATTTTTTTTGCATTATCAGTCTGCATAACCTTCCCGATATCATAATCATAGTCTTTTATGTTGCCGAAACTATCTGTAAGTATCTCACAGGGATAAACATCACCGGTTTCTGTCAGGACAATGTTCAGCCTTCCTGCAAAGCAGGGGATGAGTCTCGTGTTTTCGATCATTGTGCGGTTAATGAGTCTCCTCTGCAGTATATCCTGCGCAGCCTTTATCCTGGCTCCTTTGAATCTGTAAATACTTGACGTTTTGTCTTTAAGGTTCTTTTCTATCCTTCCTATTGCATGGCTGTATTTCCTGTAATCGACATCCATATAACTCTTATCCGGGAGATTGCCGCGTATAAGAGAGATGGTGTGAGTTTTTATAAAATCCATCCTGTTGACGAAATCTATGATTTCATCCATATCATCCTGATTTTCAGAACAGAATACCGTGTTAATGCCGAGTTCAAAATTAGGATATTTATCAATGAAAACTTTGAGTAGATTATATGTCTTTAATGTCTTGTCGAAACTGCCCGGTGTGTTGCGGAGTGAATCGTGTTTCCCGTTTAATCCATCTAAGGAAAGTTTTACAGCCACAATGCTTTTTTTGCAGTAATCGAGTATCTGTCCGGTCCTGTCTCTGATTATTTCAGGGAGAAGGCCGTTGGTTGGATAAAGAATTACGGCAGGTTTGTTGTTTTCGTAGAATGTCTTGCTGATTTCTACAAGATCGTCCCTCAGATAGATCTCACCTCCTGAGAATGCCAGCCAGAGCAGGGTACCCATAGATCCTGAAATCCTTTTGATCTCTTCAAGGGATAGTTCACGGGATTTATCAATGCCCCCGTCGACCTCTCCTGCCGGGTGTGGTATGGAAGGGGCGTTTTTAAGATAAAAACAGAATGGGCACTTTGAGTTGCATCTTTTCGTAAGAAAGAACGTAAGGTGTATAGGCCTTTTTTTCCAGATAATTGAAGCTGTGTGTCTGAAAGGTGAATACATTATGAATCGCCTTTTCTAAGTATAAAATATTTTATCATGCCTGTAAATGAGCCGAAACCGACAGGGAATGGATAAATCAATATATAGTACAGTGCTGAAAGCACAGTAAAAAAACCTCCCTTTGCAACAAGGATTGAATTCAGAAATCTTCTGTTTATGTAAAGATTGAAAACGGTGATGAAAGGTATTGCCGTCAGAAACGTTTCATATCTGAAAACCATAAAAAGCATGATGAAAAAAATGCTTAAAAAATATGACGCCACATTTATCTTGAGTTCAGAAGAAGCTGTCCCTGAATCTTTAAACAGGTCCCTGTTTTTGAGGGAATATATTGTCCAGTAGAGTGATTTTCTGAAGGCATTTCTGAGCGATTTCCGCAAAGTATAATTGAATATGTGCCGGACCAGTATCTCCGGGTGCATTACAAGCTTGCAGCCGGACCCCCGGAGCCTGTGGCTGAATTCCACATCCTCGATGATAGGGAGAAAGCTTTCGGGGAATCCCCCGCTTTTTTCGAAAAGTTTTTTTTCTATTATCATCGCATGTGACGCTATATAATCAGGCTCGGGTTTTTTTGATTCGGAATAATTTATGAATATGGACTGAAAAGCGCTGAAAAATTTATCATCATAAGGGATTTTTGTATAAGTTCCGCCTATTACTGTATTTTCATGCATTGATGCGGCATTAACAGCCAGTCCTATTGTTTCTTTCTGAAGAATGCAGTCAGCATCAATGAAAAAAAGTATCCTGCCGATACTGTTACGTGCGCCGGCGTTCCGGGCGCTGGATGCACCGGAATGTTTATCCAGCCGGATGAACCTGCAGGGGAATTTCTTTATAATTTCCGCAGAATTGTCAGTTGAGCAGTCGTCGACCACAACAACCTCGAAGTTCTCATATGCCGAGGAAAATGCAGCCTCAAGACATTTCCCGATTGTCGGACCACCGTTGTGATTCGGTATAACAACTGAAACCATCTTGTTCATGATTTTACTATTATGGAATAAAGAAGAGATTATATTCCAACTGAAAATTGTCCAGTCGGAAAATGATATTTATTCCCTTGACTAATAATCATTTTTTGTGATAAAAAAGAGCGTTATAAGGGTGGATCTTGTAACCGGGTTTTCTATATATTTGAGTACCGAACATATCTGATTAAATAAGGAGGACAGAATGGCAAAAAAGATAGCTATACTTGTCAGGGAGAAACAGTCTGAAGCAATCAGAATGTCTGTCGGGCTGACACTCGCAGATGATCTGCCGACAGTTTTTGTTATGGACAGGAAGCTGGAAGAAGATGAAGGAGTTGCGCTTAATGTAGAAACGCTTGGCGACCTTGATGTAAAAATATATACCAATACTGCCGAGAACAGTAATTTCGAGCTGAAGAGCACTGAAGAGATTGCCCGCGATCTGGTGAATTACGACGCTGTAATAGCTTATTAAATTAAAGACCCCCAAGAGGTTGATTTTTGGCGGACAAAATTTTAGATCTAAAGGGTCTGGTATGCCCTCGGCCCATGGTTATTACTATGAGCACCATGAAGACAATGGAAAGAGGGCAGACCCTTGAGGTTTTGTGCACAGATATAACCACGAAAAACAGTATCCCCGCGCTCTGCGAAAGATCCGGATACAAACTCCTGAAGCTAAAAGACGAAAATGGTTTGGTGACTTTTTGTATCCAGAAGTGACGTAATAAATCGTCTATCAACTCCATGAAATCATCTCACACCTGCCCGGAACAGGGGTCAGGAAATGGCTGCCTTATAAACACGATGCATCGACAGGATATTAAGATTGCCTCAACGGTCAAGTAAATTCCATAGGGTGTGGCCCTTTAATTTCCATAGGCCCTTTTTAACCTGAGAAGAACAAAAAGCGACCTTCTCAGATGCCCCAGGATCGATTATTTTGGACCGACCCTTACCTTGATATACCCTGTGTTATTGAGCATCACCTCCCTTTTTCTTGAGGTTTTCCTTAATGCCTTTAAGTTTTCGTATCTCATTTGCCGTGTAGATCGGCTCTGTGATGTTCTTGTCCCTGATGGTCATCATGTCTTCATCCGTGTCAACGACCCACAGGAAGGCCTGAAGGATTTCAGAATAGATCCTGTAGGCTACCCTCCCTATCGGGATTATCTTCCCAATATTGATAAGTTGAACGGCCATTTCCTTGGAAAGGGTTACAACCTGTCCCGACTGTAGTTCCATCTCCCCATCTGAGGTCCTGACCCTGAATTGTTTCTTTACCTGGTATCTCATTCGATAATCTCCATTCCTTTCCCTTCGAGATCGACGATATCCACTTCAGATTCTTGTCCCGGGATTTCTTTTTCGTCAGGATTGCGGGAACAAGAATAATTGGCGTCAGTATTGGGTTCTGGGTTGTTTTCGGATTCTTGTTTTGTTGTTCCCTGAATATATATGGGAACAAGGGAACAAGAATATGTAAACGGGTCTGATTTCCCACCCTTTCCGGTCCTGATTATTGTCCCCTCAGCAACAAGCTCCCGGAGGGCTTTCCTTTTCAAAAAAGTGCGTCCCTCCACCTCTTCATTAATGACTGCCTCGGTAAGGGGTTCTCCGGATGAGGACAGATAATCGAGCAGGGCCTCCATGAGACTATCAAGGTCGGTATCCTGTTTGGACTTACCGACTGTTACCGTCCTTTGGTCACTGTCAAAATTCAGAATAGTCTCTGAAAGGTCAGTGCCATATCTCTGTATGCTCTGGATTGTCCGGTAAGAGTCGTGGCGTTTAAGGAGGATGAGGGTATCCACACTGCCAAATATCGCTGTGGAGCCGAGAAGGGAGTCTCCACCTTGACTATTGCCTTTGCTGATGTGGTGGATACATAAAACATGGGTTCCTGTCTCACGGGAAAGCAGAAGGAGAGGTTCAAGGGCAGTGGTAATCTCTGCATAGGCGCTTGTGTCCCTGACCTTTGTGAACCGGAACAGGGGATCTATGATGACAAGCACAGGTTTTACCTGCCGCGCAGCCTCTGTGACTTGTTCTATAGCATCAGAGGGAACCCGTCCTGAATAGATGAAGATGGGTTCATCTCCTTTGGCACCCATATCCTTGAAGTGCCGGCGGATCTCGCCTCTTTTCTCCTCAAGTGCAAGATATATGACAGGTCCCTTTGTCACAGCTCTTTCAAGGAAGAACTTTCCAGATGCAATGGCTAAGCACAAGTCTCGGGCAAGGGTGCTTTTCCCGACCTTGGGCTTTGCAGCCATGATGGAAAAGCCTCCTGAGGGGGAAGTCCGTCAACGATCCATGAAACATTCTCTTCTGGTTCCAGATGGAGATCGCCAAGAGGGGTAAGAACCATGTCGGTCTTCTTGGAATGGTTTTGGGAACCTCCCTTGTGATGCTTCTCGATGATGCTCCGTACAGTCCTTTCGATTTCCCTTGCCGGCAAAGGAGGAATATTCTTTGAGTTCCAGGCATTGGCCATGTCAAGGCATTCATCAAATGAAAGACCGTCATTGACCCAAGAGCCCGCGAGTCTCGCCAGACTATCATTTCTTGAGCCTCTTTCAACTCCCCTGTAGAGGTCCCCGAGAGATGTCTTATGTTCCGGCCTTTTTGCGAGGATTATTGAGGGCAATTCTGCAAGGGGCAGATCGTCAAGTCCTTTACCTTCCACCCACTGATACCGATGTCCCGAAGCATGGACGGACGGGGGAGCAACAATGAATCCACCGTCTCCCCGCAGATCGATGCCCGGCAGATCGTCACGCTTCTGAAAGTTCCGCACTCCGGAGCTGTGCCGGTAGTATGCGTGATATCCCTTTCCGGTCTTCACAAGCGGTGTAGGAGGAAAGTTATGAGACTTTGCGAATTCCACCGCCTTAACGCTGTCGAAGTCTACAACTGCTATCCCTGATATAACTCCTGTTACAATCCCGATGTTGTTATGGCTGCCATTGCCGAACCATGATGTCAGTTCCTCCTCAGATGCGTGCCTTACCTGGAACTCCTTCCATGAGACAAGGGCCGGCCGCTTTGTGCCCGTTGCCACGGGAATCACGGAAAATCCCCGGGATAGGTAGAGCCGGACGTAATCGAGAACCTTGATGTCTGGCGATTGCTTTAATTTCCTGTTCATGCGGTTTGTTCCTTAAGTGTTAATAGCGAGGGGGCAACCGCATGACCACTTTTCGGGCCGGTTTTATGACAGTCTTTTTGGCCACTTTCCGACGGCATGGTGTTGCCTTCCGTTGTATTTATCTCCAGAGGGTTTTGCAAGAAGAAGGATAACTACGTTTGTTATGTCTGTGACGATGTTCGATGCGATAACTTTGTTTATCTCCGAAACATTGTCAGATTCTTAGAGGCCCCCAATTCTTTAATGGAGGAAACACATGACACTGGAAGATGTGGCAAGGGAGTTTGGGTTCACAATGAAATACCTGGGGGTCCTTGTTAGGGCTGGAGCAATCCAGCGAATCCCGACTGCTGAGGATATGATTTTTCTATCACGGCTGAAACAGTTATGGAAGCACACCGAGTGGATCAAGATAATGCTCCGTCAGGTAAGGTCAAAAGCAAGGAGAGAAAAACTCGTCAGTGAACTGGAGCTGACAAAACCCGAGCTTTCTCTGCGGAGAGTCGCAAGCGAGATTGCCACCTATTATGGAGTGCCTGAGAATGTTGCCAAAGGGATCGTCAGGAAGATGAGAAACAGAGTTTATACGGCAAAGCGCAGGCGAGCTGCTCGAAAGCCTTCAGAAGGTGGTCCCACCGAGCAGGCAAGCGCGTAAGCAGATATTGCATGAGATTGGAAAAACCTGTAGGATTCCCGGTCGTATTTCCATCAGGGTTTTCAGTGGTACGGAGGAGTTGCCCCGTAGAGCAGGGGCGGGGGAGGATGTGGCAGAATATAGCATGCTGCACAGGAGGTGTGTATGGCGGAAATTTCAAAATCGATATTTTATTTTGTATTGGCTGGTCTCTGCGAAATCGGCGGAGGATACCTTGTATGGCTTTGGATAAGGAACGGGAAAAGCGTCTTCTATGCAATTGCCGGCGCGGTTGTGCTAATTCTTTACGGAATTATTCCGACATTCCAGCCTGCACATTTTGGAAGAGTCTATGCAGCATACGGCGGGATATTCGTCGTCATGTCCATTCTCTGGGGTTGGAAGGTAGACGGCATGACTCCTGACCGGTTCGATATCATTGGCGGAGTGATTTGTCTCATTGGCGTTGGAATAATTATGTATTGGCCCCGGGGTTAATATACTTTGGTCGCGTCGGCGGCGTTTCCCTGTCTTTTATTTCAGGGACTATGAAATGAAGATGCACTCTCATTTTCTTCTCACTCTTCGAAATCATCAGCCTCCTTGCTCGGGTCTAAAACTTCCGTTGAGAGGCTTCCGTTAGTTCGACTCACACT
>JBFMDL010000100.1:0-8821 GCA_040753635.1 Nitrospirota bacterium
CGGCCTCGCCGCCTCAGTGATACCCTTTCTCATAGGTGGTGTCTCCTCCTTTTGTTGATTTCCAGTTCAACAACATATTAGGATACACCGCCTTTTATCTATTTACACACTTTTTGATTATATCCCCTTGTTACTACTATAAGAGCAGGGACCAGTAAGAAGACAGTGAGTGGAAGTTTTAGAGTTAAGTAATAAACATGTCCATAGATATTAAATATATTCATATGGTTTTGCTAATCCTGTTTTGTCTTGTTCTTTCCGGTTGCTTTGACCTCGAGAGCAAGGTAGAAATCCATAAAGACGGTAGTGGGAGTGTGAGCTTTGCATTTATTACAGATATGATGTTGGCGGGAGCCTTTGAAAAAGAGAATTTTTCAGGTGCTAAAAATGTGAGAAACTTTATAAGAAATGGGAAATTTTACCACGAGGAGTCTCAGAATTTCTCATCTCTTTCTGAATTAGACCTGGAAGATGGAGAACTCAACATCAAAGAAAAAAGCTTTGAATTTGTCATTCCCCCACAAAGAAAAGCTCAAGAAAAGTACAAGGAAGCAGATAAGGCAGCTTCCTTTTTCCTTTTTAGAGGTCATTTAATTACTTATAATTTCTTATTGCCAGATGAAATCAATAAGGCATACCCCGCAGAAATTAACGGCATAGAAGTGGAACCAATTGTTAAAGATAACAAGGCAAGCTGGAAGATTCCCCTTGAATTATTGGCTGCCGCAGAAAAGGAAGTAAGATTTAAAGCTGAACTGACAAAGCCTTTCAGTACGCTACTATCGCAAAATATCACAGAGGCTATAGGAAGAAATGAAACTGCAAATGTGCAGTCTCAACAAAGAGGATACCCCCGCCCGATGTCTTATTATGTCGAAAATTACAATTTTTCAGTGACCGAGAGTAGAAGCACAATCACGTCCTCAACCATAAAAGAAAACTTAAGATATTTCATTGAAGAAGTTCTTCCTTATCTTCCCGATGAAAAAGGACGTGATTATCAATTAGTGGCCTGGTGGGCATATATTGAAAATATATTAATAAGGCAAACAGTGCCTTGGAGATATTCAAATTGTAAAGATAATAAAAAATATGATCCAAATGAGGACTGTGATGGGATGTGGCAAGTAGGCTATGGCGTTCAGGTATGGGATAACATCAAGTATCTCAAAAAGGCAGTTGAGAAGGTGCATCCTTATGGAACGATTAAATCTATAGGTGATGCGGTCCTTGAAATGGCTGGGCAAAATCTACAATTCCCAAGGAATCTTAATGTAGACACAATTGTAAATAATCCTCAAAGTATTACCGATGAAAAGTCAAATGCCTACTGGGCATCTGTCCTTATGCGAGACCCAAAGATTTCGGCTTATCTCGAAGCTGGTGTTGTAACAGATTGGAGATGTTACGGTAAAACGACGGGTAGAAAAGTTTCTATTCCTAAATGGTGTGGGGGAAATACATGGTATTACAAGAATCAGGTTGATCACTCAAAAATGATGAAAGAACTTATTAACATGTGGAATGAGATCTCACCAATTTCACTGCTTGCTGTTAACCCTTCTGTCAGCATGCAGCCGGCATCCGGAACCACAGAGGGAACTTTTACGGTGACGGGAAAGGGATTTTATCCAAACAGTAATGCAACTATCTACGGCAAAAGGCCTGATGGCAGTTTCTGGCAAATTGCAACCGTGGCTACGGATTCAACTGGGGCATTTACCCATACATGGACAGCCAAAACCACTGGAAACAACTTCACCTGGTGGGCAGTGGACAACATCACCGCTAAAAAGAGCAATGAAGTTGTTTACAATATAACCCTTAATGAACCCTCAAAAGCAGTATTTCCAGCGACTACTGCGGAAGTCACTGATGTTATAGACGGTGATACACTTGAGGTTGATTACAACAATGAAATAAGGCAAGTAAGATTGATAGGCATAGACACCCCTGAAGTTAAGGTCAATGAAAAAACCTATCATGATGCCAATGAGTGGAAAATACCAATACCAAAGGTGCTTGAAATGGGAGATGAGGCAACCATGCATGTTGAACATTTGGTTAAGAAAGGCGATAGAATAAGACTCGAATTTGATGAGAAAGGACCACGGGTTGACCCTCACAATAGGCTATTGGGTTATGTGTATTTGAAGAATGGTCTATTTCTGAACGCCGAACTTCTCAAGAATGGGTACGCACGCACTTTTTTCAGGGATTGGATCGATGGAAGGGAGTTTGAGCAGAAGAAATATAATGCCGAATTTCAGAGGATAGAAGAAGAGGCAAGAAGGAATCGGGTTGGATTTTGGGTTGTATGGGAAAAAGAGGCTCCAACATCGCAGGGAGGGGCATTTAAGATTATTTGGGATAAGAATCCAGGTCCTGATGAAACAGGCATTTTTGAAGTAATCTCTATTGCGGAAACGCCTGTTTCTTTTTCTGATAAAATGTTTATACGAGTTTTTGAAACAATTGATAATATAACCATAGAACCTTTTACAGGAAGAATTGTTATTCCTTTTACAAACGGGCCATTTATTAGCACAAAGAATAAGAAAGCACTTATCTTTTCATATAAGATGGACGCGATTTCACTTAATGATTGGATAAATTATCTTGCTTTTATAAAAAACTCTTATGGACCAATTCAAAGATTAACAGTTTATGCCCATGGCAATAAAGGTATCATATATCTGACAAAACCTCCACTAGATTGGAGAGAATTTAAAAAAGACTCAATAAAAAAGGCACTTGCAAGATTGAAAACAGAGCAAATACTCGCGCCTAGTGCACATATATTATTATTTTCATGCTTAGTTGGGCAAGATGAAGGTTTTGTTCAAGAATTAGCAAACCTTACTGGTGCTTGGATTCATGCTAATAGAAAAGCAATTGGATATGTTCTTTCGGATTGGAGTATCGAGATTGTTAAAGGACCTTCAACTGGAGAGATTTCATTGAAGGCTTCACCTCCATGGAGTGGTGATTTCAATGGACCTATAGATTTAAAAGGAAGAAAATGGTTTGAAATTGATTATGATGATTCTGACTGGGCTCAAGTTTCATTACCAGATAATAATTCTTTTTATTCCCATAATCCGGTAGACAGATTTTACAGAGCATCTCTAAATTTATCCGGAGCTGAAGGAATTCAATTAAACTTCTCAAGCGATGACGGAATATGGATATATGTCAATGGTAGATTTTTAGGCCACTGGGGCGGACAGTGGCGTAAAGGTGGTTGTGTTAATAACCCTCAAGGAAAATGCGTCGAAAATGTTAATATCCAGCCTATTGTGGTACCTTCTAACTTAATATTGTTAGGTAAAAATGTGATTGCTATTAGAGTAAGTAATGGAGGTTATGATTCTTATTTTGATATGAGAATTCACATCTGTCCAAAATAGATTTTAAGGGGAAGCCTCAATAGGGTAAAATTGTTTTGGCAAAACACAAACCCTATAAGGAGGCTTCCTATAAATACCAGACAAATATAGAATATAGGGACAGCGACCATTTTATTGACATAAATAAAGTGGCTGTTTTACTATTAGAAAATTCAATAAGGGGACAGGTACATTTTTCGGCATTTTTGGGGGGTGACTCAAATGAAGAAAGTCATTGTGCTTTTCATGGCTGTTACCTTTCTTTTCTCCGGCATTGCAAATGCGAAGGAGCAGCCTCAACAATTATACATCATTATTTCAGGTGGGAAAGAATACAAAGTTGTAGCAGTTCCCGATAGACCAAAAATGCGGAGGTTTCTTGATGATAAAGGCAATCCCGTCCTTGAAAGGAGGCTTTTGGAAGAACTTGCAAAAACTACATGGGTCAAAGAAAATGTTATACAAGCAATATCACCACCCAACAATCCTTCACGAACAATAGGCATTATTGACGTTCACCTCAGCACTTACAAAGAACTGAAAGCCTATGAAATTTATCAAGATGTTCTGGTCAGAGCATGGGTCAAAGCCTCTATGTTTATACTAACAGGTACGCCTGTCCCTTCAGGTGCAATCCCAGGTTTAGCGTGGGGCACACTGAAAAGAACTTTTATGTCCCAAGCAACAGATGTAAGAAATTTCTGGGGAGCCACAGCATATTTAGGACTCTCTGAATCAAGACAAAAATATAGCAATATCGACAACCTTATAAGAAGATTGGGCAATCGTTCATTAGATACATCCACAGGAAAAGAAATTTATAATAATTTTATTGACGCCTTAGCTTTATATCACCCAAACGCTGAACTTATTAATTCTTTAATGCCAAAGAAAGGTATGGAGCTTGTTAATCAGGCATTAAAGTCTGCCGCCAGCGAAGCATTATCAGTAATTCCAGGAGCTGGAAAAATAATACCAAGGACTGAAGAACAGCGTATGATAATGGAGATGAAGGATGTAATATATGTTCAGGGTATATATGAGAAAGCATTAAAGGGATTGCCTGCTTTTGATAATTATTTTAGAAGCAAGGAGTCAGTAAAGAGATACGTCCAATCATATGACCAGATAATTCGTGATTGGGTTGATGCGGGGCTTCAAACATTACCGCCACTTTCGCTGCAGGTGAGCATGTATCCGCAATCCGGGCCTGTGGGGACAACCTTCACAGAGAAAGGGACAGGGTTCAGTCCAAACAGCACTGCAACCGTCTATGGCAGAAGGCCTGATGGAAGCGTCTGGCAGATTACAACAGTTCAGACCGACTCATCAGGGGCGTATTCACGGAAATGGACAGCCCAAACCCCGGGAAATAACTTTGCATGGTGGGCTGTAGACAACTCTACTGGTAAAAAGAGCAATGAGGTGGTTTATAGTGTAAGCTTTTCTGCCACTACTTATCCGTCACCCACGCCTACTCATGCACCTACTCCGCAGATGAACCCCCGAATTCAAGTTTCAACCAGTTCTTCAGGCCCGTGGGGAACAAATGTTTCAGGACAGCAGGGTGTCACGCTCAATATTAAGGGAAGTGGATTTTCTCCCAATGCCACGATTCAATATCGTGTGAAAAAGCCTTATGGCACAGAATATTCATCAGATTTTTACGGTCAAGTTGATGACGCTGGGAATTTCATCCATTATGACTACTATACATGTAATTGTGGGTCTGTAGTTGGCACATATACTGTGTGGGTGATTGATAAGCCTACAGGGAAAAGTAGTAATATTGTTTCCGTAATGATTACGAAAAATCCAAGTTGTAGATGAATTAAGGAGTGAGGTCAATTGAAGATTTAATTTCTGTTATTGGGCAGTGAAGTGGTAAAACCGGGGGAATAAAATGGCGAAGGTCTCATCAAGCATATTTGGATTGGCGTGATCTTCCCCCGATTTTTCGGACACTCGATTAAGTTAGGCTGCCATAGCCTCCAGCTCAAATGATACTGGTGACCGGTACCCCAGGGCTGAATGCCTCCTCTGACGATTATAGAACATCTCAATATATTCGAAAATACTTTGTGTAGCCTCTGCCCGTGTCTCATACCGGCAATCATATACATGCTCAGTCTTTAAGGTATGGAAAAAGCTCTCAGCAACCGCATTATCGTAACAATTACCCTTTCTGCTCATACTCTGTATAAAACCATAAGCCTTCAGTACATCCCTGAGGTCAGTGCTCGCGTACTGAAGACCCCTGTCAGAGTGAAATACACAGCCTGTACCTGGCTTCCTTAGCCCGATAGCCTGATACAAGGCTTTGATAAGAAAATCTGACTTCAGTCGATCGCTCATGGCCCAGCCGATTACCTGCCGGGAATAAATATCCAGAATCACCACCAGGTACAGCCAACCTTCCAGGGTCGGTATATATGTGATATCCGAGACCCACACCGTATTTGGCTTCTCTGAAACAAAGTCCTGATTCAGGAGATTCTCGGCAACAGGCAGGTTATGCTTCGAATTTGTCGTTGCCTTGAACTTCTTCGCCGCCTTGGCAACAATGCCGTGCATCTTCATTATACGGGCAACTCTGTTTTTGCCGCATTTTATTCCCTTTGCCCGCAGTTCATCGGTGATTCTCGGACTGCCATATGTCCTGCGACTGTTTTTATGTGATTCTTTTATCTCCATAAGTATCTTTTCGTTTTCTTTCTGCCTCTTGCTCTGAGGCTGTCTCCTCCATCTGTAATATCCGCTCCTCGATGCTCCCAGGACTCGGCACATCTTCTGCACCCCATGGCAGGAGCGATGCTGGTCCATGAACCAGTATTTCATCTGGGGTGTTTTGAGAAGATGGCCAACGCTTTTTTTAGTATTTCCCTCTCCTCCTTGAGATCGGCGTTTTCTTTCTGCAGTTTCCTAAACTCTTCATCCTGAGGTTTTAGATGTCCTTTGCCGGGAAAACTCCCTGAAGGGTCTTCTTTATATTTCCGTTTCCATGTATGTAACAGATTCTCATGTATCCCAAGTGCACGGGCTACTTCTGTTACCGGCCTTTTGCCTTCTGTCACAAGCCGCACTGCTTCTTCCTTGAACTGCCGATCGTATTTCCTATGTCCTTTGCTGTCTTGCATTTTACACCTCCAAGGTTATTAGGTTATATATTGTACCCTAACTCTTCGGTGTGTCCACTAAACCAGGGGAAGTGCAAGTTTTTTACATATTTGTTGACGGAGTGATATTCAAGATGAGATTGAAATACAGTGAGAAAATAGGAGAAAATAGGGACACATCCCTATTTTTATGTGACTGACAAAGACCTTGATTTGCTTAAAGTCAGATAGTAAAATAATTTTAATACGGCGATGGAGTTCGCCGGTAATTGTCCGATTCACAGGACTGATAACTCCTACTGA
The DNA here is from genome assembly GCA_040753635.1 of Nitrospirota bacterium. GTDB lineage: Bacteria > Nitrospirota > Thermodesulfovibrionia > Thermodesulfovibrionales > UBA6898 > JBFMDL01. The sequence goes on from JBFMDL010000100.1 coordinate 6,809, forward strand.
AGGGAACTTTGGTAGGAGTTTTTTTATTATGCGAATAAGGAGGTGGCACAAATGTCGGAAATGTCTTCTTCATTGTCCGCATACTCACATCTGAAAGGAGAGCTTTTAAAATGCCTCGATGAAATGCTCGCTATGGAAAGCATCCGGGGCTGTCCTTGCGAGGAGTTGCGAGAGAAAATCGAGACGAATACCTTTAACCTCGTTGTCGTCGGCCAGTTCAAGAGGGGCAAGACAAGCTTGATCAATGCCCTTCTCGGGGCTGATATCCTTCCCGTTGCAGTCGTCCCGCTTACCTCCATAGTCACGATCATGAAATACGGCGAAGCGCTCAGGATAAATGTGCATTTCAACGACGGCAGAATAGCGGAGATCAAACCCGAAAGTCTTACCGAATATGTTACGGAAAAAGGCAATCCAAAAAATATCAAGGAAGTGAGTGAAGTCGTCGTCACCTATCCTTCGCCCTATTTGAAAGACGGCGTACGGCTAATCGATACGCCCGGCGTAGGTTCCATTTATCAGCACAACACAGATGTGGCGTATCGATACCTGCCGAAGTCGGATGCGGCGCTATTTCTCCTGTCGGTTGACCAACCAATGGGCAAGGCTGAACTCGATTTCCTGAAAGACGTGAAGGAGTATTCGGACAGGATATTCTTTCTGCTCAACAAGGCGGACTATTTCAACGAGAAAGAACTGAAGGAATCCGTAGAATTTTCGAAAGGTGTCCTCGAAGAGGCGATGGGCTCGAATGTGAGAATATTCCCTGTATCCGCAAGGCTTGCCCTGGAGGGAAAATGCAGCAACTCAGAGGATATTATCCAGAAAAGCAGGCTTCCCCAATTCTCCAGGACGCTGAATGAATTTCTTGTCGAGGAAAAGGGCAAGGTGCTTATCATGTCCGCGGCCAACAATCTTCTTCGGATGCTCTCTCAGGCGCGGTTTGAGATGGAGCTTGAGATGAAATCCCTTACAACGCCTCTTGACGAACTCCGGCTCAAGATCGAGGCATTTGAAGCACGGAAACAGGAAGTGATGCTCGAAAAACGTGACTTCGACATCCTCCTCGACGGCGAAACAAAGAGATTGAGCAGGGACATCCTCGACGATGATTTGACGAAGTTCAGGAAGGAACTGCTTGCGCAGGAGCAGGTTCATATCGAGGAGGAGTTTACCAGGATGAAAACGCTTCCATCCAGAGAACTCAAAAACGCTCTCGAACAGACAATCATATCCCATGTAAGACAGGCGTTTAATATATGGCGGTCGATGGAGGACGACAGGCTCGCAAAGGCATTCGAGGCGATCTGCAAAAGATTCGTTATAAAAATCGATGACACTGTCGATGCGCTGATGAAATTCTCGTCGGACCTCTTCGAAATCCCTTTTGAGGCGATCAAGACCGAGGCCCTGTGGTCCGCCAAATCCAGGTTTTATTACAAATTCAAGGAGCAGCCTGGCGCGATCGAGATAGTCGCTTCTTCACTGACGCTGGCGCTGCCCAAATTCATAGGCGACAGGATCGTCCTCAAAAAGATGCAGGACTATCTTGTCCGGGTTATAGATTGGCAATTAGGGAGATCAGGGAATGATTTTGAGGAGCGGATACAGAAAAGCAAACTGGACTTCAGATGGGAGATGCTCCAGAGGATCGAGGCGACTATCGAGGGCATAGGCACGGCTGTGGAAAAAGGTATGACCCAAAGGAGCAGGAGCGAAGAAGAGGTCGAGAAAAGGAGCCGCGAACTTGATGATTCCTTGAAGGCACTTGATGCGATGAAAAACAGGCTGACAGCGATCAGGAACTATGCGGAAGCCAAGAAGGATTCATAATAAATATATTCCACGCGGTTATCTCATCCAGTCGCCTCCGGGGATGCCCGTGGGTGTAGATCGTAAAATACAATTGACCCCCAATCGGCATTTAAAATTGACCCCCTAAAAACCTATAATCTCCTTCTCAAAACAGGAAGGAGGGAATGAAAAGGGGTGTTAAGCATGTATAAGTGGCAG
>JBFMDL010000101.1:0-8777 GCA_040753635.1 Nitrospirota bacterium
TTAAAAGTGGACACCTGATTTATCGTGATAAAGATCAGCACACCCTTGAGTGGCAATACTGTATTGTCATTCTGGCTTGTCCAGAATCTTTCTTATGAGAAAAGGTCAAAGAAAACCAACGGCAAGAAGGATTCCGAACAAGTCGGAATGACAGGATCACCAATGTCGCTGTCCTCTTCAGAAAAAGCCCTTAATAGCCACTTACAAAAGGTTCACATTACAAAAGAACAACTGTTCACTTTTAATCTTTAAAGAGTCCGCTTTTAAATTTTAGCCAACAGAAAATTACAGAAGGAGTAAAGGATAATAATATGTTACTATTTTGATATGGAAAATTCGCCGAACATGAAATCCTATGCCGGAGAATACAGTGAATTTTCCCTGCATGTCCCGGATATGTTCTCCTTTCCGCTGGATATCTTTGACAGGTGGGGTAAAAAAACGGCGCTTTTCTGGACCGACGGGACAGCGGAAAAGAAGCTTTCATTTAATGATCTGAAGAAACTTTCTTCAAAAGGTGCAGGCGCATTAAAAAAAGCAGGCATCAGAACCGGTGACAGGGTTCTCGTTATGCTTCCGAATCTACCCGAGTGGTGGGAGATCATGCTTGCCCTGATGCGTTTAAATGCAGTCCCTATACCGGCGACCACACTCCTGACATCAAAGGATCTTGGCTACAGGCTTTCTGCAACAGAGATTAAGGCGGTTATAGCCACACCTGATGATGCCCCGAAGGTCGAAGATGCTGTGAACAGCTCATCTGCGGATTCCGTGCTTATAGCCATCGGTCAGAGGGATGGCTGGAACGATTACATCCTGGAGAGGGATAAGTCGGACGCATTTGAAGGCAAAAGGGGTTCTTCAGCCGATACAGCCCTGATCTATTTTACATCAGGCACAACAGGACCTCCGAAGATGGTACTCCATACCCAGGCATCTTATCCGCTTGCACATATAATAACCGGCAAATACTGGCTCGACCTCAGACCCGGAGATATCCACTGGAATCTTTCTGATACAGGATGGGCAAAGGCAGCATGGTCAAGTCTGTTCGGCCCCTGGCATATGGGTGCAACAGTCTTTTCTTTTTATAAAAAGGGGAAATTTGATCCACTTCTTATAATTGACATCATGCATAAATATCCTGTCACCACATTTTGCGGTCCTCCAACAGCCTACAGGATGATGGCAAAAGAAGTGAAAGACATGCGGATATTCGATCTTCCCTCACTCAGGCATTTTGTTGCAGCAGGAGAACCGTTGAATAAAGACATAATCGAGATATGGAAGAACAGGACCGGAAGATATATCTATGACGGATACGGCCAGACCGAGACCGTGAACGTACTGGCAAACTACAGATGTCTTCCGGTAAAACCTGGTTCCATGGGAGTGCCGGCTCCGGGATTTATAGTTGATGTCATTGACAGCGAAGGGAATCCTTTGCCCCCTCGGAATGAAGGAGACATCGCCATAAAGATAAAACCTGAAAGACCTGTTGGATTGTTCATGGGATATTCAGGGAATACAAAGGCAACAGAGGACAGCATAAAGGGTCAGTGGTATATAACCGGAGACAGGGCATACAGAGATCGGGAAGGATACTTCTGGTTCGTGGGAAGGGCTGATGATATCATACTCACTTCAGGATACAGGATCGGACCGTTTGAGATAGAGAGCGTTCTTATCGAACATCCTGCAGTGAAAGAATCGGCCGTGGTCGCAAGTCCTGATGAGATAAGAGGCGAAGTGGTAAAGGCATTCATTGTTTTGACAGGGGAGTATAAGCCCTCGGATGCCCTTGCACAGGAACTTCAGGACTTTGTGAAAGAGCATACAGCGCCGTATAAATATCCCCGGAAGATCGAATTCGTGGACGACCTGCCAAAGACCATAAGCGGAAAGATAAGACGCAAAGAATTGAAGATGAGGGAATCCGGAAGATAAGGGACGAAGATAAAACCGGGCAGCTTCATTGATTATATTGGATGCCGTATTTCTTCAGGATCTCCGGATGGTTGAGCAAGTGCCTTACTGCACCGGTGCTGAAGTCTACATCAAAATAAAAACCTTTGATCCCTGTGCTGTCTGATACGCTGTAACTCACCATATATATCTGGTCATCTACCTTCCTGGCTTTCCAGCCTATGACTTTAAATTTCCCGGGATTTTCATCAGTCCACTTCTTCATGATGGTTTCCACATTGGAAAACCTGTCAAGCACACGAGATTTTTTTACTAACTCTATTGCTCCTTCCTCTGTTTTTTCAGGAATCACGTCTTCAGTAAAATTGCCTCCCTGTACAGGCGATGTTTTATTCAGGGCATTGTTATCCCCGGATATCGTTCCTTGCGGCCGGCTTCGGGACTCATCCGGTTTATTCGTCAAACGCCCCTGATTTACAGTATCAGGCCTGACGCTGCTTTTATCATCAGTTTGTTCGGCTGTATTTTCTGCCGTCTTATCTTTTTCAGATGTGTTAAAGATTAAAAATAATGCAGTTGCAAAAACAATAAGTATAACTGCAAAAGAGGCCGATTTAACGGGATAATTTCTTTTCTCACCGGAAGGTGAAGATTCAATATTTTTAAAAATATCGTAAGCCTCATTGATCTTTTTCAGCCTCTCCACGGCATTTCTCACTGCATGGGGATCCCTGGAAGAACTGTTTTTCCGCCATATGTTTATTAAATATTTATAAGTCTGCCTGACCTCTTTTCCGGGTGTATCAGGTTTTATACCGAGCATTTTATAAAAAGCATAACCGCATGCACATTCTGCCGCAGGATCATCATTTTTATTCCCGCATTCAGGACATTTCCATGCCATAACTTATCCCTCCATCCGTCAGAGCTTTTTCACCGCGATATTCTCTGACCGCGGTCAGTACATCCCACCAAAGTATAAGAATGAGGCGGACCCGGAGTCAACCTGATATATAAAATACAGGGATCAGACTCAAACCTTCTGTCCTTTCTTGACCCTGTAAATGAAAATATCTTTCCTGGCCCTGGTCTCCTCCAGTTCTCCCCTCTCGAGCAGCAGATCAAGTGCGTATTTTATTTCATCCTGCGCATGCCTTCCCTTGTTCAACTTCAGCCACCAGTTTGTTATACCTTCAATGGTATCCTCCCCTTCAGGACAGCTTGCAAGGTAGGTCAGTATCTTCTGCGCAATTTCCTCCTGCTTCGGCATAGTGTCCTCCTTTTGTCTAATAGTATAATAATTTTTTAACCCGGTCTGCATTATAAATAATGCAGGGTGGAAAACGCTGAAAGGATGTCAGGATAATTATCAGACACTGTCATCGGGGCATTATTAAGTTAGAAGCGCCTTCAACCCTCTGACCGCCCTTTCAGGAGAAGGATAAACAGGTATTCCGCTTCTTTCAAGAGATGCAGACAGTCTGCCTGATATGCCTCCTCTGGCAATATGGAATACTATAGGCTTGTTTATGTTCGCCTTTGAATCATTGATCATTTCCGCAAGCTGCCCGGTAATTCCAAGGACATTTGCCAGTGCAATGACAAGGAACCCCTCATAATCGTCCTTCAGTTCATTAAGCGCGTTTAAATAGTCTTCATCCTTCACCTGCGCTGTAAGGTCAAGTGGATTGTTAATGCCGTAAAAATGCGGGAATACCTTTAAAAGTCTCCTCTTTTTATCATCCGGCAAGGCAGCCACCTCAAGCCCCTGCCTCATACATTCATCAGCAGCCAGCACACCCGAACCTCCGCCGTTTGTTATTATACAGACCCGGCTGCCACCCTCCCTAAGCCCCTTACTAAGGGGGGGCAAGGAGGGGTAGTATGACAGCGCTTTTGTGGCATCCATAAGTTCATCAAAGTCCGCTGCCTCCCTGATCCCATATTGTCTGAAGATTGAATGGAAAACCTCATAGCTGCCTGCAAGCCTGCCTGTATGGGAAAAGGCAGCGGCCTGACCGCTCGGGCTTTTCCCCGACTTAAGGACAATCAGCGCCTTTTTTTCTGATAATGCCTTTGCTTTCCCGATAAACTTCCTCCCGTCACTTAAAGACTCGATATAAGAAATAACTGCATCAGTGTCTTTGTCTTCATAAAGATACTCATAGATCTCTGACTCGTCGATGTCCAGGGCATTGCCATAACCTACAACCTTCGAGACACCGGTATTTGATGCCTTTAATGATCCAAGCAGGCAGCTGAGTATTGCTCCACTCTGGGACACAACAGCGACATTCCCCTTTTTCGGCCTTTGAAGCCTTTCATAAGGGAGAAAAAAAACATCAAGCTTTTTATAGGGATTATAAATGCCCATACAGTTGGGGCCCAATATTCTTATCCCGGTATCCTTAGCTATCCTTTTCGTCTCATTCTGGAGGCCGGTCTCCCCTATTTCTGCAAAACCCGAACTCATTATAACGGCGATACTGCACCTGCCTCTAAGCTCCCGGAGGATTTCCGGCACTTCAGGTGCGGGTCTCATGATTATGGCCAGATCAAAAGATCGAGGGATATCCTTTATAGACTTATAGGATCTCATGCCCATAAGCTCTGTATATTTTGGATTGACAGGATAAACTTCTCCCTTGAACCTCAGCAGGTTCCTGAGTATCACCCCTCCGAGCTTTTCCACTGTATGCGAAGCGCCTATGAGGGTAATTGATTCGGGATTAAAGAGCAGATCCAGGGAATTCATGCGCTTTCAATAAATAACAAGGCAGGATCTTCAAGATAATTAATTGTCTTGGACAGAAATTTTGCAGCATCAACGCCGTCTGTCACCCTGTGGTCGAATGTCAGCGAAAGAGGAAGAATCCTCCTTGCCGCAATCCTGCCCTCTTTGACCCATGGCTTCTCAGAAATTCTCCCTGTCCCGAGAATCGCAACGTCCGGATAGTTTATTATCGGGGTTGCGAATATACCGCCGAAATGACCATAGTTTGTGATTGTGAAAGTGCTCCCCTTCATCTCCTCTATCTTTATCTTCCTCTCCCTCGCCTTCCGGCTCAGATCCTGGATCTCTGTGGCAAGCTCAAGTATGGTTTTCCTGTCCGCATCCTTTATCACAGGCACCATAAGACCATCCGGTGTATCAACCGCAATGCCGATGTTGTAGTATTTCTTAATCAGGATCTCTTCCCTCTCCTCATCAACAGAGGCGTTGAGAAACGGATGTTCTCTTAATGCATGCTGTACGGCCTTGATAAAAAACGGCAGGAATGTCAAGTGGATGCCTTTTTGAAGAAAAACTTTTTTCTCCCGTTCCCTGAGATCCCACAAATCTGTTATATCCGCCTCGTCCATGCCTGTTACAAAGGCTGTTGTCTTCTGGGAGATCATCAGATTCTTTGCTATCGTCCTTCTAAGCCCCTTTAAAGGGAATCTCTCGACAGCGCCGTGCCGGTCTTCCGCCTTCTTGGCTTTTTCTGATGCATCCCTGACATCCTCTTTTGTGATGCTCCCCGCAGGACCGGAACCTCTGACTGTCTCGATCTTAACGCCGAGTTCTCTTGCATATGCCCTCACAGCAGGCGTTGCAAGTATCTCCTCCTCTTCTTCCTCTTCAGGAAGCACTCCGACCACAGAGACTGATTTTGGCCTTTCCTCAGCTTTTGGTTTTTCTTCTACTGCTTCTCCCTCTTCAGCAATTGTCATCAGAACCTCTCCGACTTTTGCTATATCCCCTTCTTCCTTATTTATCCTCGATACCCTTCCCTTTCTGGGCGACGGCACTTCTACAATAGCCTTATCCGTCTCTATCTCAAGAACATTCTGATGCTCTTCAACTGCATCACCTTCTTTAACAAGCCATTTCCTTATTTCACCCTCTGTTATACCTTCGCCCAGGTCGGGCAACACAAAATCAAACGGCATAATACCTCCAGGTTTTCAATCCGGTCGTTTTTACTGTCAATAAAAGAATAGCATGAGGGATATAGGCAGTCAATTTGATAAACCCTGTCCAAGGCTGGATTCTCTTTACGTCAATCCACATCTTCCTTCAAAGACCAAAACCATGCAAGAGCAACGCCTGTTTTATATTGTATAATGGAATATGAAGAACTCATATCTGGGAAAGCACTATTCGGATATGACCGGGAAACTGCATATTCCCTGTCCATACTGCAAAATTACGGGCATAAACACACATGTAGTGATAAAAAACGGCTACTGTTACCGCTCGGAGCAGTGTATGGTTATCAAATGCAAATATAACCGTTTACAGTCGAACATAGAGGTACTGATCTCATTAACATGGTAGCATGCCTGTGCATCGGATAGTGATGCATATGTTCCGGACCCGGATTTTTCCAAAACCTTTTTTAATACTGCATCAGCATATCAATGGACTTCCTGATCCTTTCGACACTCGGTATATAATAATCCTCGATCTTTGGAAGGGGCATGACAGTATCATACCCGGTGACTCTCAATATCGGAGACTTCAGATACAGCATCGCATCTTCTGCAATGGATGCTGAAATTTCGGCGCCGAATCCGCAGGTCTTCGGCGCCTCGTGTACAATCAAAACCCTTCCGGTCTTCTTTACCGACTTGAATACAGTTTCTTCATCAAAGGGATTCAGGGTCATCAAATCTATCACTTCAGCATCATAACCGTCCACTGCCTGCATCGCCCTGTGCAGCATGCCGCCCCAGGCGATAACGGTCAGGTCTTTCCCTTCCCTTGCAATCCTTGCCTTCCCGAGTGGTATTGTATATTCGCCTTCAGGCACATCCTCTTTGAACAGACGGTAGATTCTTGTGGATTCAAGGAAAATGACAGGGTCAGGGTCTCTGATTGATGATATCAGAAGCCCCTTTGCATTATAGGGCGTTGATGGCACAACGACCTTCACACCGGGCATATGACAGAATAAAGCCTCGGTGCTCTCCTCATGAAGTTCCGGCGCCTTAATACCCGCTCCATAGGGAGTCCTTATAACAAGGGGACAGATGTATCTTCCCCTTGTTCTTGAACGTATCCTTGATGCATGGGAAAAAATCTGGTCTATTGCGGGATAAATAAAACCCATGAACTGTATCTCTGCCACAGGCCTCAGTCCATATACAGCCATTCCTACCGAGGCGCCGATAATGCCTGATTCAGCAAGTGGTGTATCCATGACCCGTTCAGGGCCGAACTGTTCCATCAGCCCCTCGGTAACACGGAATACCCCTCCGTCCCTGCCTACATCCTCTCCGAGTATGACAACCCTGTCATCCCTTGTCATCTCCTCTTTAAGCGCAAGATTTATGGCCTGGACCATGTTAAGTTTCGGCATATCAGAATTCCTTGGTTTTCGCAATAAAAGGTGGCAGGGCGTGGTATTTGAGCGGTTTATTTTGCTGATATTCCTTAATTCGAGATTTCGGATAAAAGAGAGGCAAAATCCTCGGAGGGCGAAGCCCGAGAATGAGCGAGAATACCACGCCCTGCCACCTCTCCTTAGCTATCATATTTCTTTTATCTGCCTCATTTGTCTTTGCGTTAATTTCTCATAAGTGTAAGCAAACATATCTCCAGCGTGAGGAGGCTGGATAGCTTCTTCTTTCTTTACAGCCTGATCAACAGTTTTTTTTGCACTTTCTTCCACTTCTTTCTGATACTTCTCAGTCCACAGTCCTCTCTTCTCCATGAAAAGCTTCAATCTCAGGATCGGGTCTTTTGCCTTCCAGGCATCGACTTCTTCTTTAGGTCTGTATCTCGTTGCATCATCGGCTGTTGTATGGTCTGATACGCGATAAGTGAAACACTCAATAAATGTGGCCCCTTCGCCTTTCCTGGCCTTTTCCAGCGCTTCCCGGGAAGCTTTATACACTGCGAATATATCGTTGCCGTCAACCTGTATCCCCTCAAAGCCATATGCAAAGGCTTTCTGGGCAAGTGTCTTCGAGGCTGTCTGTCTCTCCACAGGCACAGATATAGCCCACTGATTGTTCTGACATATAAAAACAACAGGCAGCTTATACACACCCGCCATATTGAAGGCCTCGTGGAAATCGCCCTTGGATGTGCCGCCGTCGCCAAAATATGTTACAACCGCAATTTTGTCACCTTTGTATTTCGCACCCATTGCAGCTCCAACTGCATGTGGAATTTGTGTCCCTACAGGAACGCAGACAGGAAAGATATTCAGATCTTCAGGTGTCTTAACCCCTCTTTCGTCACCGCTCCAGTACTGGAAAAGCATGTGAACCGGATAGCCGATTGTAATATAAACGCCCATTTCCCTGAACGAAGGGAATATCCAGTCGGTTTTTTCGAGTGCAAAGGCGCTTCCCACCTGAGATGCCTCCTGCCCTAATATAGACGCATATGTGCCGAGCCTGCCCTCCCTCTGGAGGTTCAAAGCCCTCAGGTCGAATATGCGGGAAAGTATGAGGAGTTCGTACATCTTCCTAATCTGTTCTTCAGACAGAGAAGGCATAAGTGATTCATCGACATCCCCGTTTTTGTCGAGGATCTCTATACGTTTTACATTAAAGGATTCTAAAATCTTTTCCGGCATATCAGTAGCTCAGACCGCTCTTTACAAATCTTATCACAATTGATTCGCAGATTCTATAAAACCAAAAAAACAAAGTCAAATGCATTTTATAGGTAAAGACACTGCTGTCCAAAATAATTTCAAATATACATAAGAAGGCGGGATGTTGAGGAAACAGAATAACGACACCCTGAAAATCAATCCACAAACAATTACAAAATAACACAAATACAGAGTTACCGTTAATACGTTTATTTAACAAAGTCGAGGTCTGACATTTAATAATCATGTCGATTTATT
>JBFMDL010000102.1:0-8742 GCA_040753635.1 Nitrospirota bacterium
TACGCGGCCATTTGAGGTCATTGCAACAAAATCCTAAAAAGATTTGTGCATTTTTTCACGAACCCAATGTCCGATATGCTGCTTTATAAAAAATTATGTATCCTTACTTATGACCGTCTTAGTAATTATGCTCATTAGGGCTAATAATGGCTTTAAATTAATACTGATGGTTACATGCAGACATGGGGTGTAGATGTTATCAGATAATCACATTGAGAAAATAATAGCCTGTCTCACAAAGGGCAGGCCGCTGCCGAACGGGTACAGAGACGCCCTCATATCGCAACTCGAAAAACTCAAACATTCCCTTCTCTTTGATACCAAAAAGGAATATGAACTTATCTATGCCGATAAAGAGCGAGAAGAAGACATACTTGCTGATACAATGTCTGTACCCTTGCAAAAAGTTAAAACATTCCGCAATGGCAATAATTCCTCCATCCCCCCTGTAGCAAAGGGGGGCAAGGGGGGATTTTCAGAAAAGAATGGCTGGACAAACATGCTCATCTTTGGCGATAACCTTCAGGTGTTAAAGACCCTCTTGCAGATGAAGGAGAAGGGCAAGCTTAAGAATGCTGATGGAACACCCGGCGTAAGGCTGGTTTATATTGACCCGCCCTTTGCAACCAAGCAGGAGTTTAGAGGAAGCCAAGACCAAAAGGCATATCAGGATAAGATTGCAGGTGCAAGGTTTTTAGAGTTTTTAAGAAAACGGCTCATTTTCTTACGTGAATTGTTGAGCGAGGACGGGAGCATTTATGTGCATCTGGATTGGAAGAAGGGGCATTATGTGAAAACACTCCTTGACGAAATAATGGGCGAGCAAAACTTTAAGAGAGAAATAATATGGACATTGAAAGGAGCTGCTGGCTATAAGAGTTTGGCAAATAGTTTCGTCAGAGGTCACGATACAATTCTATACTATTCTAAAAGCGAGAATCCTGTTTTCAATAAGGAATACCTACCTTATAGCGAAGAACAACTGAAGCGATTTACAGAAGATGGAGATGGAAGAAGATTTAAAACGATAACTAAAGACAAAGTGATTTACTTGGATGAAGCAAAAGGTGTTCCCATCACTGATGTCTGGACAGATATTGCAAGCTTTCAAACTGTTGTAAATTCTCCTGAAATAACAGGGTATCCCACTCAAAAGCCTGAAGCCCTGCTCACCCGTGTCATCAAGGCTTCCTCCAATCCCGGTGACCTTGTGCTTGACGTATTCTCAGGCTCAGGGACGTCTTGTGCAGTCTCTGAGAAGCTTGGTAGACGGTGGATTGGAGTTGACTGTGGAAAACTTGCAATCTACACAATGCAAAAGAGACTCTTAAATATTGCAGAGAGCAAGGATTTAGAAAATCCAAAAAAGAAATATGGCAAACAGTGTAAGCCTTTTACTCTTTACAATGCAGGACTTTATGATTACAAAAAAATTAAAGAAATGCCTTGGGAGCAGTATAGGGCTTTCGCCCTTACGCTCTTTCAATGCAGAGATGAAATACATGAGATTTCAAAGATTGAACTGGACGGTTATCTTGGGGCAGACAGTGTCTTGGTTTTTAATTATCAAAAATACAAAGACTCAATGATGGACAGGGGTTTTATTGATGATTTACACAAGTATCTTGGAGAGAAAATAGGCAGACGCTTATTCATTATTGCACCTGCTGCATCTGTCCAATTTCTTGAGGATTATATCCAGAAAGGAAAGACAAAATACTATATTCTTCGGATTCCATATTCAATCATTGAGGAGATTCATAATCGTGGTTTTACTAAGATAAAACAACCTGTCAGCGAAATGGATGTAAACGACACTGTTGATGCTGTGGGTTTTGACTTTATTCAAGTGCCGACAGTCGAGTGCAAGTATTATTTAAACAAGCCAAAAAATCCAGACCTCTTAAACCAGAAAACAAAGGAATGTGTAATCGAAATTAAAAAGTTTGAAAGTAAAATTCTCTCTCGTAAACCGGTGGATTTTGCCAACCTTGAGACGCTTTCAATGGTCATGCTGGATTATGACTTTGGCGGAGAGGTTTTTGACCTTGATGAGGTTTTTTATGCAGAGGATTTAAAAAAGAACGGCTACGAGGTGCGCTTTGCAGAAGATAAGGTCAAGGGGCAGATGATGGTTATTTACATTGATCTATTTGGAAATGAGAAGCGGGAAGTGAAGGCTTTGAAAGATTTCAAGAAATAGTTATGCTTGACCGTCAAACTTTTCAAAATAAAGACTTAGTCCTCAGTGTATCCCCTAACTATGACCCCAAAAGGTTTAACCCTAACAAGTATGAGGCATTTTTGGACGCACTCTGTGAGAACAGGGAATATCAGAAAGAGGCAATCAGAGAAACGCTGAGATACTTTCTCGGCGGTGAATATAAAAGTCTCAAGGACTTGGCAGAGGAAAACTATTATAAGAATCCAAAGCTACAGGAAAAGTATTCATCGCTTGATGATTTTATAAAACATCTGCAACTACCGGATAAACTTTCCTGCTCTCTGGAACATGCAACAGCTACAGGCAAAAGTTATGTGATGTATGGCATCGCACGCATCATGCTTGCCGAGGGAGCGGTTGATCAGGTTTTAGTCCTCTGCCCATCAAATACCATTGAAACCGGATTAACTGAGAAATTTCGTAATCTGTCTCTTGATAAGACTTTAAAAGACCTCTTGCCACGAGATTCAAAGATAATCAATCCACACATTATTAATGCATCGAATACCATCCAGAAAGGCGATATATGTGTTGAGAATATCCATGCAACTTATATGAATACCAAATCAGCAATTGAAGACAGCCTTACCGGAAAAGGCGAGAGGACATTGGTATTGAATGACGAGGCTCATCATCTTATGAGCCCATCGGATGCAGCACTTAAGAAATGGAAAGAGTTTCTGCTTGATTCTAAATATGGTTTTAAATATATCGTAAATCTTTCGGGAACTTGTTATATTGGGGATGATTATTTTACAGATGTAATCCATCGTTTTTCTCTGAGGGATTCTATCGAATCCAAATTTGTAAAATCTATTCGCTATGTTGCTGAGGATTCTTCGGGAAATGAGAATGAAAAGTTTCAAAAGATCTATGAAAATCATATTGAGAACAGGAAAGTAAAATACCGGAAAGTCAAACCCATAACCATCCTTGTTACAAAGAATATAGCTGCCTGTAAGCGTTTAACAGACAAGCTGATTGATTTTCTTGCTAAAAAGGAAAAGAGCAGCAAAGAGAAAGCAGCGGAAAAGGTTGTAATCGTTACTTCTGCCAACGAACATAAGAATAATATCCCGATTCTGAGGAGAGTTGACGATAAGGACAATCCGGTTGAATGGATTACTTCTGTCAGTATGCTTTCCGAAGGCTGGGATGTAAAAAATGTATTCCAGATTGTTCCGCATGAGGAAAGAGCATTCAATTCAAAACTTCTTATTGCACAGGTGTTGGGAAGGGGACTAAGGATACCAGAAGTTTATAAAGGGAGTCAGCCGGTTGTCACAGTCTTTAATCATGACAAATGGTCAAACAGTATAAGGCATCTGGTAGACGAGGTTTTAGAAATAGAGAGGCGTATCTATTCCTATCCTGTGAAAAAGAAAGAGGATTATAATTTTGACCTTTATCAGATTGATTATGAGAAGGTGTTAGAGGAGACAAAAGAATATCCGAAGGAAGACAAGTTTGAATTACTTAAGAAAGGTTACATTATTTTCTCAAGCCAGGCTAAGGTTATTCCGGAAGAAACAGAGTATGAAACAGTGATCACAGTGGTAAGAGAAAAAGAGGAATATTATATTGCACGGACAATGTATCCTATCGCAGATATTGCAACAGATATCTTCAACAGGCTTTATGTATTTGATATGGACGCAGGCACAGACTACAGCGAGGAATGGACAAAAAATAAGATTTCTAAAACTATCCGACGGTCTATAGAAGAAGTTCATGACAAGACAGGAATGGTTAGCGAAGAAAATCGTCAGAAGACGTTGCGTGCATTCGGCGTTATCAAAAGAAAAAACAGTACTTTCCCAAGAATAGTGCCAAAATCAAAAGAACCCTATAAAATTAGTACCGGAGAGATAAAAAGAAATAGCTTAGGCATAGGCTCGCTGCGGCGTGATAGCACGACATTCATAGATGACTATTCTTTGACTTTAAGCGAGGCAGAGGACATAAAGCTATTAAATGAACTCGATGCGGATGAGAGTCTGCCGAAATCAGCATTAATAAAAGTTGCGAACAGATATAATTTCAAGACGCCCTTGAATGTAGTGTTGTCTGCTTATGAACCTGAACGAAAATTTATCAAGGGACTTATAAAAGAAGAAAACTCAAGAACAATTGATGCATGGATAAAATCTCCAGATGTGGGTTTTTATAGTATTGAATACTCATGGCGGAAAGGTGAACATCCCAAGCAAGGAAGTTTTAATCCTGATTTTTTCATCAAAATTGGGAATGAGATTCTCGTTGTCGAGATTAAGGATGATAAGGCACACGAAGGTACGGCTGGCGAAGAAAATAAGAAGAAACTCATATCTGCCAGAGAGCATTTCAATAGGCTTAATGAAATGCAGAAAGAGCAGCAATATTATTTCAAATTTCTTTCACCGACGAGTTATGATTTATTCTTTAAGGCATTGCGAGAGAATACGTATCGGGATTTTAAATCTGAGCTTGAGGCGAGGATAGAGGTATAATCTTTTTACAAACTTAATAATCCTTTCAACAAAAAGATAAGACGTATGATCTTGTGGGTTCTAAAAAAAGCGAAGCAGTCGTTTCCCAGTTCTTTTCCATCAAATTTGTCTCCTTCGTTACCACCGACTACCTTAACCGGGGTAAATTCAACGGCATGGCAAGACGTGACTGGGCAATATTCATGACAAGCCTTATTCTCAGCAATGCTTATTGGAACTTGGTCTGCTACCTTGGCATCCCGCTGGTTGAGTGGGGCCGGGAGGGGATAAACAGCTGATGTGTTAGAATAGCGGAATATGGATTGGAACAACAGAAACGGCGACTACGCAATAATAGACACTATGAAGACTGTTTTCGGATTCCAGGCATTCCGTCCGAATCAGGAAAGTATCATCAAGAGCATAATGAACGGACAGGACGTCTTTGCGGTCATGCCCACAGGAGGGGGAAAATCGCTCTGCTACCAGCTTCCGGCAAAGATGATGGAAGGGACCGCCGTTGTTATCAGTCCGCTCATCTCCCTCATGAAGGACCAGGTTGATGCGGCGCTCGAAAACGGGATACGCGCTGCCTTTATGAACAGCTCGATGAATGCCGATGAGATTTCGGATGTCTACCGCTTGCTGGCAAACAATAAGATAAAGCTCCTCTATATCGCCCCTGAAAGATTTGCCATGCAGCATTTTATCGATAGGCTGAAGACCATCCCCATCTCTCTCTTTGCTATAGACGAGGCGCACTGTATATCTGAATGGGGCCATGATTTCCGGCCGGATTATCTCAGCCTTTCTCTCATTCCAAAGGTGTTTTCCGGTGCGCCAGTCGCGGCCTTTACCGCAACGGCCACACAAAAGGTCCAGGAAGATATCATCAATAAACTCGGCCTTCGGGCCCCTTTTATCGTGCGGGCCTCCTTTAACCGTGAGAACCTCTTCTATGAGGTAAAACCGAAATCGAGGGTTGAAACCCGGATATTGGATTTTCTCGATGAACGCCGGGACGAAGCAGGCATTATCTACCGGACGACACGTGATGCGGTAATGGAGACGTCAGCTTTTCTGGCATCCAGGGG
The DNA here is from genome assembly GCA_040753635.1 of Nitrospirota bacterium. Taxonomy (GTDB): domain Bacteria; phylum Nitrospirota; class Thermodesulfovibrionia; order Thermodesulfovibrionales; family UBA6898; genus JBFMDL01. Next base: position 5,787 of record JBFMDL010000102.1, read on the forward strand.
GATCAAGGCGCTCCCCTACCACGCAGGGTTGTCTGCCGAGGAGCGGAGCAGAAATCAGGAGGCGTTTAACAGAGATGAGTCGCAGGTGATTGTGGCGACTATCGCCTTTGGTCTCGGCATTGACAAGTCGAATGTGAGGTTCGTTGTCCATGCAGACCTTCCAAGGAATATCGAAGGCTATTATCAGGAAACAGGGCGCGCGGGACGCGACGGCGAGCCGGCCCGTTGCCTCCTGTTCTTCAGCAGGGGCGATATCCCTAAGATCCGCTACTTCATCGACCAGATAACGGATGAGAACGAGCGATTGATTGCGCTGGAAAAACTGAACCAGACCATTGAGTATGCCTCCCACAATGTATGCAGGCGGAAACAACTCCTCTCGTTTTTCGGCGAGGACTACCCAGGCGACAATTGCGGCTGCTGCGATATCTGCGCCGGGACCGTCGAACAGGTCGATATTACCGAAGATGCACAGATAATAATGTCGGCAATTTCGAGGACACAGCAGCGGTTTGGTATAGGCCATATTGTTGACTTCGTGACAGGCGCTGATACAAAGCGGGTGCGTGAACTCAGACATAATGAGATAAAGACCTACGGCGCAGGAAGGCATAAGGACAAGAAACACTGGCGGTTCCTTGTTAATGAACTCCTCGCACAGGATATGATCCGGCAGGAAGGCGAGCCGTACCCTGTGCTGAAGCTGACCCCGAAGGGCTCTGAAGTGCTTTACGGCATAGAGGTGGTGAAGGCTTTGAAAAGGGAAGAAAGACCGGCAAAAAAGAAACAGCAAAGCGGAAGTGAAGCCGGGCGTTATGACGAAGCCCTTTTCGGGAGGCTTCGCAGTCTCAGAAAGAAGATTGCTGAAGAGCATCGGGTCCCTCCCTACGTAATTTTCTCAGACAAGACCCTCCACGAGATGTGCAGATATTTTCCCGTCACATTACCTGATATGAGGATGATCAGCGGTGTAGGCGACGCAAAGCTAAAGCGGCACGGGGAAGAATTTATCAGGGAGATAAAAGAGTATTTGAGCGACAATCCTGGCAAAGTGGTCCCGGGAGGGCAATCCTCGGATGTCATGCGTCCTTCAGCATGCCGGCCTAAGCTTAAAAAAAAGGGTGAAACAGTTGAAGAAACCTATGAGTTTTTTAAAATGGGGATGTCTCTTGGGGATGTCGCAAAACTGCGCAACCTTGCACCTTCCACCATTGCCTCACACATCGAGCGGATTATCCGTGAAGGCAGGGACATCGAGATAGACCGTCTTGTCGATCCGGCGAAGAGGAAAGAGGTCGAAAAAGTATTTTTGTCCCTTGGACAAGGGGTCATGAAGCCTGTTATAGAACACTTTAACGGCACTGTGAGTTATGAAGAGGCACGGCTGGTCAGGGCATGGATGCAGCGTGCATCCCTGAAACATACCCGCGCTGTTTGAAGATTGCACCGACTAATTGAGTGTTGCGCGGAATCGAAACTGGCGCGGATTTCCAAAAGAACGTAGAGTTGACTGATGCAGATCACTGAATGGCTTTAAAGAGTATGAAACCGTTTAAAAATCATAAGCCGCAATCGGTCAGAAAAAGCGCCCTGTGGTCTGCATTCATGTCCAATGACTTGTTGGGTTTTTATAAAAACCTTTCTATTAAAATGTCATCCATGCTTCTTCTTGAATCAATTATCGCAAGAACATAAACTTTTTGATCAGATGCCCTGTAGATAACCCGCCACGGTGAAATGATTAATTCTCGATAACTCAATATGCCATAAGCTTTCAGTTCAGGAACGATTCTGCCTCTATCGGGGAATTGATTCAAGGTGTTACATTTTGATTTTATTTTCTCAAAAATGGTAATAGCATTATCAACATTATCTTGGGAGATATAGTCTAGAATGTTGTCTAAATCCTTGCTCGCTGGCTGAGCCCACTGAACCCCGAATCTTTTCATGGCCTATTTGTGTGTCTTTCTTTTAATTAATTTTTCATCAATTTGTTTGAAAAGCTCTTGTTGTTTTATGGTGTCCCCTTTTTGAATGGCTTTCTCCCCATGCGCCAGTATTCTCATCAAGTTTAGAGAATTGATTGTTTTCTCATAGGACTCCGCGTCCTGAATAACTGCACGTGGTTCACCATTCTGGGTAATGATCACCGGTCTATGAGTTTCGTTGATTTGGGATATTAAATCAGCGGACCGAGACTTCAAGTAAGAAATAGGTTTAATGTCTTCTTTAATTTTCATTATAATCACCTCCAGTCCATTAATAGTACCAAATATGGCCTGAATGTTCAATCGCTGTCAATCTTTGTAAAATCTAACGCAAAACACAGCGGCGGCGAGCGCAGATCCTCGCCGTCTGTTGGAGTGAATCGCGTGCGCCAGGCATGGGCGTGAACTTATGAGGCGAGGGGTGTAAGTCCCCTGTACGAGAACCTGATGGTATTCATAGTATGGCACTAACAACGGAAATCCGAATAGTTGATTGCTTATAATAACTTGTATTATTTTGAAGAATATAAAAGCGCGGATTTCAGGCAGAACATTCTCCTTGCAGCCTTGATTACCGATAGTCACCTACCGCAAAAACAGTAAACCACATTCAGGTTTCGATTCAAGGCCGAAAAACATCAAGATACTCGATGTCCAGGATATCTTTTAAATATGCCGGCATTTTGATTATTTAGAGAAAGTGGTCACATGTTATAAGTTCTTGCATCATACTTGTCCAAAATAAGACCTTACAGAAGGCGGAATGCCTCGAAAACAGAATAAATCGACATGATTATTAAATGTCAGACCTCGACTTTGTTAAATAAACGTATTAACGATAACCCAAACGTTGCATAAAAGGAAGGCAGATGCACTGTAAAAGTTCTGCAAATCAACACGATTTAATTCTTATTCACATGAATGCAGACTTAACTGAAAGTGCATTTTACAGAGAGGCCGGCCGGCCA
>JBFMDL010000103.1:0-8681 GCA_040753635.1 Nitrospirota bacterium
TTGAGCCGGGTGATCCGGGAAATGCTCTTTGAGAGGAAAGCCCTTATCGACATTTTGACTCTGAAGCCTGATAAACTCATATTACGAGGAGAAGAGCCCCTTCAGGGCGCTCTATTTTAACCGGACACTACTGATAAAATATTATAAACAGACCTGAAGCCTGCTTGCTATGGTATTTTTCAATAATCCGATCTTCCGGATTCAAACGCAATTATATATCTTTGACAATCTGCAGATGGAGATGCTAAATTTGACATCATGGCATTCAAAAGCAGTCCCATGATATATTCCGGCGCCCGTACTGCTTTTTGCCATAAGTCGTTATTTAAGTTTATATAATTTTGGGAGGTGAAAGTGTTTCTAAAGCAAAAATCATCCGGTTCACTTGTGGAAATCCTGGATATTGAAGCCCTTTTTGACCCGATTAAGAATGCTGTTTCAGGACGTTTGCAGGCTGGAGAGGAATTGCAGGAGCCTGAGGACTTTGCAAAGTCAGACCTCGTTTTTCCCTCAGGAGAGGGTCTGCCGAGATGCTGGGTCGACCGCAATTATCGCTATAAAGACTGAAGCTTGAAGAAAGTTAATCATGCAGAAGAGTCAAATACAGTCAACCCATTCAACCATATGCTGATTTCGATTAAAATATACAGTCACTCGTTTTAATCTATAATATATTAATATCAAATAAGAATATGAGCAATATAAAATCATACGATGTAATTGTTGTCGGCGCCGGTCACGCAGGATGCGAGGCATCGCTCGCCTCGGCGCGCATGGGATTTTCGACATGCGTATTCACTATGAACCTCGATACAATAGCCCAGATGTCGTGCAATCCTGCAATAGGCGGGCTTGCAAAAGGACATCTCGTAAGGGAGATAGATGCGCTTGGCGGTGTGATGGCAAAGGTTACCGACAGTGCGGGCATACAGTTCAGGATGCTGAACAAGTCTAAAGGGCCTGCTGTCTGGTCATTGAGGGCACAAACCGACAGAGTTTTATACAGACTGAGGATGAGGCGGATTCTGGAATCCCGGAAAAACCTTGATATAAAGCAGGCTACGATTGAAGATATCGTAGTTGAAGACGGGGAAGTCAAGGGTGTTAGAACATCCCTCGGAACCCTGTATGAATCAAGATGTGTGATAGTCACAACCGGGACATTTTTGAAAGGTCTGATGCATGTGGGCCATGAGAGTTTTGCTGCGGGAAGAGCGGGTGAATTCCCGTCAATGGGACTTTCAGACTGCCTGGTCAGGATCGGATTAAAGCTCGGACGCCTTAAGACCGGCACGCCGCCCAGGCTTGATGCAAAGACTATAGATTTCTCTAAAACAGAGGCACAGTGGGGAGATGACCCCCCTGTTCCTTTTTCTCACAGCACTGTGAAGATAGAGAACCCGCAACTCCCGTGCTATATAACCTATACCAACAGGGAAACGCACCGGATTATCAGGGATAACCTTCATTTTTCCGCAATGTACAGCGGCAGAATAAAGGGCATAGGACCGAGATATTGCCCTTCAATAGAGGACAAGGTAGTCCGTTTTGCAGAACGTGAAAGGCACCAGGTCTTTCTGGAACCTGAAGGGCTTGTTACTAATGAGTATTATGCAAACGGGATATCCACAAGCCTGCCATTTGATATACAGGTGCAGATTGTCAGAACAATCCCCGGACTTGAGAAGGCTGAGATAATGAGGCCGGCATATGCTATTGAATATGACTTTGTATTTCCTACTCAGCTGAAACACTCTCTCGAAACTAAAAGCATTAAAGGACTTTACCTCGCAGGGCAGATTAACGGGACATCAGGTTATGAAGAGGCTGCTGCTCAGGGGCTTATGGCAGGGATAAACGCCGGTTTTAGACTGCAGGGGAATGAGCCGTTGTTACTTGCAAGGCACGAGGCCTATATCGGGGTTCTGATCGATGACCTTGTTACAAAAGGAACGATCGAGCCTTACAGGATGTTTACTTCAAGGGCTGAGTACAGGCTTTTGCTCAGACATGACAATGCGGACATGCGTCTGATGGAAAAAGGACATCGAATCGGGCTTCTTGAGGATGATATTTATGAAAGGTTCATGAAGAAAAAAGTGAAGATAGAAAATGAGATAAAAAGGCTGAGGAAAACAAGGGTCAAGCCTGAAAGTATAAATGGGGTCCTGAAAAACCTCGGCACTTCAACCATTGAAGAGGATATTACCCTGGAACAGCTCCTTAAAAGGCCGGAAGTAAAATACAATATTATAAAAGGATGCGCCCCTTCTGATATCGAACTCGATGAAGACGCCGGAAACCAGGTCGAGATACAGATTAAATATGAAGGGTATATAATCAAGCAGATAGAAACCGCCGAGAAGCTGAACAGACTTGAGTGGAAAAAGATCCCTGAAGACATCGATTACAGAACATTGCCCGGGATTTCGAAGGAGATTATTTCGAAACTGGAAGAGGTAAAACCGGATAGCCTCGGGCAGGCAAGCAGGATCCAGGGGATGACCCCCGCTGCCCTGTCTCTCATAATGGTGGCTGTGGAGAAGATGAAGCGTTCAAAACAAAAGGCATCCTGAGAATTGAGCGTCCTTGAGATAATAATGCTCCTCTGTTTTGGCGCTGCATGGCCTGTTTCAATATACAGGTCATATGTTTCAAGGACAACAGCCGGCAAAAGTATCATCTTTCTTTATATAGTCTTGACAGGTTATGCGGCAGGTGTAGCGCATAAGGTGATTTACAGCCCGGATATTGTTACTTATCTCTACGGGACAAACGGGTTCATGGTTTTCATCGATATCCTTATCTTTTACAGGAACAGAAAGATAGAGATTAAATATCAGAGACGGTTTTCATAGCTTCCTTATTACCCCGATCACTTTCCCGATTATATATGCATCCAGAGGGCTCACAGTAGCGGGTTGCAGAGAGCTGTTGGCGGGCACAAGCCTGATCCTGTCTTTTTCTTTATAAAATCTCTTGATAGTCACCTCATCGTTTATCAGCACAACAGCAATACTTCCGTTTATTGGGTCTTTTTCGGGTTTGATAAGGACAATGTCACCCTCAAAAATGCCGTCCTCAATCATGCTGTCACCGGTAACCCTTAATGCAAAGGCATCCTTATTCCTGAAAATATTTTTATCTACCGTCAAATAAGAGTCTATCTCTTCAAGTGCGATGACCGGCTTGCCGGCGCGAACTGTCCCAAGCAACGGGATGGACCGGCCGGAAGTTTTATCAAGTCCGATTATTTTCAAATTCCTTGTTTTAAACGGGGCTTTTGTTAAATACCCTTTTTTGGAAAGCGCATTTATATGAAGCTGGGCTGAAAGGGGACTTGCAAAACCGAAATGTGCGGCAATCTCACGGACAGTAGGTGATATCCCCTCTTTTTCTATATATTCCCTTATGAATTCCAGAACCTCTTTCTGTCTTTCGGTAAGATGTTCAGGCATAAATGAACTATACAATCGTATAGGTTAAATGTCAATAAATCAGATAAGGTAGTCTTGTTCGGAATCAAGAAGTTACTGAAAATCACTAAGGCGATTCGGAAACGAAAAGTCCGGTGCTGAGATAACGCTCACCCCTGTCAGGGAGTATTACGACAATTTTTTTGTTCTTTCCGAGTTTCCGGGCAACCCTCAATGCTGCCCACATTGCAGCGCCCGAGGATATACCCGGAAGAATGCCCTCTTTTTTTGCCATAAGTCTTGCTGTTTCAGCAGCATCGTTGTCGGTTACAGGGATTACCTCGTTGTATATCCTGATATTTAAGATGCCGGGGAAAAAGCCGGCGCCAATTCCGGCTATCTTGTGAGGACCTGGGTCCCCTCCGGATAAAACAGGCGATGCAGCCGGTTCAACTGCAGCTATCCATATATCCGGGTTCTTTTCCTTCAGCGCCTCCCCAACGCCGGTTATTGTCCCGCCTGTCCCCACGCCGGCAACAAATCCGTCCGGGGCTCCGCTGAGGTCATTTATAATTTCCAATGCTGTTGTCTTTCTGTGTATCTCCGGATTAGCGGGGTTTTCGAACTGCTGGGGCATAAAATAATGAGGATTATTCTTATAGATCTCCTCTGCCTTCTCTACAGCGCCCATCATCCCTTTTTTGCCTTCGGTCAAGACAAGTTCTGCTCCATATGCCTGAAGCAACTGACGTCTCTCCATTGACATGGTCTCCGGCATCGTAAGGATAAGCTTATATCCCTTGACAGCAGCGACCATTGCAAGGCCAATTCCGGTGTTCCCGCTTGTCGGTTCGATTATGGTCCCGTCCGGCTTCAAGCTCCCATCTTTTTCTGCAGCTTCTATCATGGAAAGCGCAATCCTGTCTTTTACAGAGCCGCCGGGGTTATAGCCTTCAAGCTTCGCCCATATCTCAGCATCTCCGGACGTTGTCAGATGATTGATTTTTACTAAAGGTGTATTGCCTATTAATTCCAGGACATTCTTATTTAATTTCATAAAAAACCTCCCCTGAACTGTTAAATTATAGCACAGGGGAGGCGCTGCAATCATTCAATAATAAATAAAATGCTATCCGTCAGTTTCTCTTCATCCTTTCAGCTTTTCTTTCTTTCGCCTGGGCGATCATCTCTCTCATCTCACGCTGGAAATCCTGGAGAAAAAGAATAAATTTGGCTTGCTGTTCGGTGGATAGTATGCGTTTCAATTCAGTCCATTCCTCATCTTTTATGTTTTGAAGTTCCCTGTGGTATTGCTCAAGTCTTTCCAGGATATCATTCAGTTTATGTTCATTCCTGTCTCTTAGATTCTCTTTAAGGGCTTTGATGCTTTCTCTTATATTTCTCTCTGCCTCAGTCCTTTTTTTGTCGTATTTGCTCATTATCGGGAAAAGGCTTGCAGCCGTTTTTTCATCGAGATCCAGGGCTTGTGTGAGTTTCCACATCCTGATTGACTCGATCCTCTCCCTGACTCTTGTGATCTGTTTTTTTGATGGCGGACTGCCCGGCTCATCGCCTTCAGGCATTACGCAGAGGCCCTCTGCTGCAAAGATCAGGGCAAACAACAGGACTAAAAATATCCAAAATGAATTTTTTCTCATAACATACCTCCTAAGTTTTTTTGTTGTTCAGTGATTGATAAAGGTTATCCATTTCCTCTGAGCTCAGCGAAACAATATCTCCATGATAGGAATCGTCGTAAAAAGTCCCTATCAGGTTATTCAAACCGGAATCATCCGGGAAGAATTTCTCATCAAGACCGGCCAGATCCTCATCTTTTAATATGCTGTAGTCGATATAGAAGGCAGAAAGAGGATCTATAGCCTCGGCGTATGGATATTCAGAAGAATGCCTGCCATTATTAGCTATAAAAAACAAGGAGATTGCAATCAGAATAATACATGCAGTCAAAGGCAGGGGCTTCAGGAGAAGTTTAAAGGGAAATCTGTTTTCTTCGCGTTCCTTTGAGAGCATAATGACTTTCCCGGGAAGACTATTCCAGAAAAAATCGCCGGGTTCAGGAACATCTTCATCAATGAGTTCAGCAATTAGAGCTAACTCCTCATAACAATCAGGACATCCTTTCAAATGCCTGTCAATTTCGGCCCGGTCAGCATGCGAGAGATTTCCCGAAAAGTATTCAGGAAGTTTTTCTTTTATATCTTCATGCCTTAGTCCCATGCCTGTATCCTTTCAATAATTCCTTTAATTTCTTAACGCCATTATGATAATTCGCCCTGACTGCTCCTTCGGAAATATTCATTATATCCGCAACCTCCCGGCAGTTCAGCCCTTCGTATGTCCTTAATAAAATAGCAAGACGCTGCCTTTCGGGAACCTCTGACATGGATTTCATCAACAGGCTATCCCGTTCCTTGTTCAGTATCACGTTAAGCGCCCCTGACTGATTGACGACGATATTTTCCTGCAGTTCTTCGTGGTTATGCCTGTGCTTTCCCTTAAAACTCAAACAGAGGTTAATGGCTATCTGGTAAAGCCATGTCTTGAATAATGATTCTCTCCTGAATTTATCCAGATTTTTTATGGCCTGCAGAAACGTATTCTGGGCGATGTCTTTCGACTCTTCCATGTCTGATGTCATCCTGTAAGCAAGTCTGTATATGTTTTTCTGATATTTTAAGATAAGTTCTTCCATTGCGGTTTCATTGCCCGATCTGTAGCTTTCGATCAATTCCAAATCATCCATTTATTTATTTAGACCCCTGAAATCGCAAAAGGTTTAATATAAAATATGCGACGAGAAAATATTTAATATTGTAAAATTATATTTGGCCGGTATGAAGATAACAAAATCCTCAGGACTGACAGAAGAGTTTGACATCCGGAAATTGTCGAATTCGCTAATGCGTTCAGGAGCGCCGCCTGAAGTCGCAGACGAAATTGCGGCAAAAGTTCAAGAAAAAATATCCCCTCTCTTTAGAACAAAGGATATCTACAGGCTGGCAAGGAAACTCCTGAAACATTATAACCTTGCTTCGGGCATGAAATATTCACTGAAAAAAGCGCTCTTTGCCCTCGGCCCTTCAGGGTATCCATTCGAAAAATATGTTGCAAGAATTCTTGACGCCCACGGATATTCTGCAATGGTAGGCCAGTTTATAGAAGGATACTGCGTAAAACACGAGGTGGATGTAGTTGCGAGCAAGGGGAATGAACATTATTTTATCGAATGTAAATATCACAGCAACGGCGGAAAGGCTACGGATGTGAAAGTGGCCATGTATATACATTCAAGGTTCCTTGATATCAAAAAAGCATGTGAGCTGATGCCTGAACATGCTGATACGGTACATAACGGATGGCTGGTGACCAATACAAGATGCACATCTGATGCCGTGAAATATGCAGAATGTGTTGGACTGAAGATGTTGAGCTGGGGATATCCCGAGAAGGAAAGCCTTCAAAAGATGATTGAGTTGAAAAGGCTTTACCCGGTAACCATTCTGCCTGCCGCAAGGAAAAAATATCTTGAGACACTTATCAAAAATGATATCATACTTGCACAGGATATTGCAGACCTTGACGAAATGACATTCCTTAAAAAAAGCGGACTTGACCCAAATACCTCAAAGATTCTTAAGAAACAGGCTGATGAACTCTGCCCCTGCACAGCATAATGGATATCAGGTTAAGTCCGTGCCGACCTCAGCAGGCGATTAACTTATTCTATCTGTTCCCATATACGGCCTTAACACTTCAGGGACAATGACCGATCCGTCTTTTTGCTGATAGTTCTCGATAATTGCGACAAGAGTCCTTCCAATAGCAAGGCCGGAACCGTTCAATGTATGCACAAACTCAGTTCCTTTTTTGCCCGTGCGTTTGAACCTTATACCTGCACGCCTTGCCTGAAAGTCCCCGAAATTTGAGCATGAAGAAATTTCCCTGTATTTGCCCTGGCCCGGAAGCCAGACCTCAAGGTCATAGGTCTTTGCAGATGAAAAGCCCAGATCTCCGGTGCACAGTGCAACAACCCTGTAAGGTATCCCAAGTTTTTGGAGAAGGCACTCGGCGTCTCCTGTTAACTTTTCGAGTTCATTATAAGAGTCCTCCGGCTTTACAAATTTTACAAGCTCGACTTTATTGAACTGATGCTGCCTGATAAGTCCCCTCGTGTCTTTCCCGTAAGAGCCGGCCTCCCTTCTGAAACATGGAGTATAAGCCGTGTAATAGACCGGAAGGTCTTCTTCCTTTAAAATCTCGTCCCTGTGGATATTGGTCACGGGCACCTCAGCGGTCGGTATAAGGTAGAATTCAGGGTCGGCTATCCTGAAAAGCTCCATCTCGAACTTGGGGAGCTGCCCGGTGCCTGTCATGCTTTCCCTGTTAACAATAATGGGGGGAAAAATCTCTTTATATCCCCTCGATGTATTAATATCAAGCATGAAATTCATCAGGGCGCGTTCAAACTTTGCCCCTGCGCCCTTCATAAGCGCAAATCGTGCACCGGCTATTTTTGTCGCCCTGTCAAAATCTATTATGTCGAGCGTTTCGGCAATGTCCCAGTGGTTAAGAGGTTCAAAATCAAATTCTTTCGGTGTCCCCCATCTTCTGACCTCGACATTTTCAGTCTCATCCTTGCCAGCCGGGACTGATTTATGAGGGATATTTGGAATATTGAGGAGAAAAACATTGCTTTTAACTTCCAGTAACTTTATTTTTTCCTCGAGTTCTTTTATGTTTTCCGATACCCCTTTCATTTCAAGCATCAGGGGAGATGCGTCTTGTTTTTTTTGCTTTAGTCTGCCAATTTCTTCAGATACAGTATTCCGCTGGTTTTTCAGTTTGTCCGCCTCCTGGATTAAAGATATTCTTTCTTTTTCATGTATCTCAAATTCATTGAGATATTTAACAATGGCAAGATTATCTGAAGATAAATGAGATATTTCTTCTTCACTCTCCGGGAAAATATATCCCCTTTTCTTCAAAGCCTCTTTGACAGTGTCAACATTTTCTCTTACAAACCTTGCATCAAGCATTTGCAAACTCCCTTTATTAATATATTGTTTAATATAGCCTAATAGGACGGAAAATTTAAATATATCCATGAAAAGATGCTATATTATTAACCCGGCAATAATATAGCGTAATAATATGTTATAATATTTACCATGGAAAGACAAGATGCGCGCACACTGAGCAGAGAAACTTTGGAGCAGATGAGAAAACAGACGGCTCGGATGAAGA
>JBFMDL010000104.1:0-8621 GCA_040753635.1 Nitrospirota bacterium
TTACAAAATAACACAAATACAGGGTTATCGTTAATACGTTTATTTAACAAAGTCGGGGTCTGACATTTAATAATCATGTCGATTTATTCTGTTTTCGAGGCATTCCGCCTTCTGTAAAGTTTTATTTCGGACAAGTATGAGTCCATATCATACCTCAAACAGTCGTGTGCATTAATTATACTAAGGATCTAACCTTCAAGCAATAAAAACCGCTGTTTTACGGCTTTCAATCGGGATATCACTTCTTAAGGACAGGCACGGGTTCAAAAGTCCTGCCCGTCATTCTCAGCCTTTCTTCGTGTTCTTTTCTTATGTCCTCTATGGACCTGTCGGTCAGTATGTAAGGTGTCATAAGTATTACGAGTTCGGATTTCCTCTTTTCCTGCACTGTCTGCTTGAAAAGTGTGCCCAAAAGCGGGATATCGCCGAGCAGGGGCACTCTCTTTGTGGCGTCGTTTATTTTGTCCGTAATAAGACCCGCGATCACTATAGTCTGTCCGTTCCTGACCTTAACCATGGTATCAACTTCTCTTACACCTATAACAGGTTTTGAACTCTGTCCAACATTTGTATCCACTGATGCGGGTGACTTTGAAATTTCAACTACCTCGGAAATACTCGGATGTATTTGCATAGTAATTATGCCGTTATCGTCTATCTGCGGCGTAACATCCAGAAAGAGTCCGACTTCATCAATCTGGGGATTTGTATAAGACAATAATACATTACCCTCAGCATTAAGGAAACTGTTAGTTATCCATGATACCTCTTTAGTTGTCAGCTTTATCACAGCCCTTTGATTGTTCATAGTAGAGACCTTCGGGCTTGACAGTACATTCACCTGACCCTGCTCCTTCATAGCGTCAAGTAAAGCATCTATCTTCTTGCCGGAAACGTCTATCTGAAAAACACCGGTTTTAGGATCTACAACAAGTCCCTGTTTGAACTTAAAAAGTTCTCCTTTATCTTCGCCAATGCCCGAACCTGTGAACAATGTCCAGTCTATGCCAAATTTGTACCCATCCTTAAGTGACACCTCAACTATATGCGCCTGGATCATGACCTGCTTTCTGACAGCCTTTTCCACGTCGTTCAGGAAGTCCTGGATCCTCTCCATGTTGTCAGAGTAATCGGTGATCTGAACTACGCCGGCAAGTTCGCTGATTATAAGTTTTTTCCCGGTCTTGTCATCTCCGCGGCTGTAACCGCCTTCAATGCCTGCGCCACTCCTTGTATCGCCGAAAATTATGACCTCAAGCCCTCTCCTGATCTCATTCCAGAAATCGGAAGTGCCTGATGTTGTCACATTAACATTGCCCTGCCCTGATGAAGACGATACCTGTGAACCTGAAGACGACTGGGCTGCTCCGGAAGTTATATTTATATTTGTTGAACTTCCTGAAATGCCGCCGGAACCGCCGCCGCCGGAAATCGCAGCGCTCATTGTGCTGGTGGAGGATCTTTTCCCTGTTATATAGTTTATCCTGAAAGACCTTGTTTCCAATACCGGTTTGCTGACCCTTACAAACCCCTTATCCATTCTGAATGTAAGTCCAAGCTGCCTTGTAATAGCATAGAGGGCGCTGTTCAGGTCAAGCCCGGTAAAATCAATGGATATCTTGCCTTTGACATCCATGTCGGCGATTATATTCACGCCGCTGTCTTTTGAAAGAAGGAGAAATACATCCCTTATATCGGCATCTCTGACACTCAGGGAGAAAAGACCTTCTTCTTTTGATTTCGGAATTTCCTCTTCTTCGGGAGGCTCATGGCTGACTGCCGGAGCTTCGATTGCCGGCGGTTCTTTCAGTACCATTGTTTCCGGTACCTCTGTCATGCGAGGAGCGGCACAGCCGTAAACAATAAAGATTACAGTTGCGAGAATCGGATAAATTTTATTCATTTTGCGTTCTCCTTCAAGACTGTATAATCATCAATGAATACTTCCTGAGTTTTGCCTCCTGAAAATAAAACAACGCTGTGTCTTCTTATCTCCCTGATCACAGCATCCCCCACCCTGTCATTTACGCTTAAGACATTGCCGTTTATAAGCGCACGGCTTCTGCCTTCTCTTTTTATTATGCCGACAAGGTGAATTCCTCCTTCATAACCGGACTTGCCTGTTCTGCCATGGAGTCCGAACGGGTCCCGTCTCCAGGGATTATTGTCTTCCTTTTCAAGTATACGATCGGGCATTTTCCCGGCGGTGGAAAGCGGTTGACCGGCAGGCGCTGCTTTCTTTACAGCAGGAATCCCGGCAACGCCTCTCTTTGAGGTGAAGTAATTGACATTGTAAGCTATAACCAGGACCAGGAGGATACCAACAGCAAAAGCGAAATATTTATTCCCGAGCATTATCTTTCCCCCGCAGAATATATATTCACAATCATTTCTGCAGCCAGAAAATCTTTATCACGTTTTACATTAAGGCTCTCTATTGTAACAAGCCTCTCCTGGTTCTGCATCTCCCTGATGAACTCTGCCATGTCTCTGTATCCGGAGTTAAAACTGATCTTGACAGGATATGAATATATCAATCCCGTTTTTTGCCCTGTTGCCGGCAAAGCTCTTAACGGCCGGCCTGTGGCTGCTTCAATATACTCCCTGCTCTTCTGTTCAAATTTGAGATTCACGATATTGCGCCGTTTTGAAATCCTGTACATGCTCTCAATGAATTCTGTTGTATCCCCTGTCTCCGGGAATAATAATCTCAGGGTTTCCAATTGCGCCGTCTTTCCCTCTGTCGCATCGGCAATCTTTTTAGAAGCCATGGTTACAGAAGTCCTCAAGGTATTTATCGCCGATATTTTTGATTTAACATACAGGGAAAAAGAAATTCCCGAAATAACCACGGCCGTTACCATTAATATAAAAGTCCATCTGTTTTTCTTCATCTCGTCACCTCATATTCCACCGAAAAAGAAATTTCTTTCCGCTTTTCTCCTGGAATTTCGGTTGTCGATATTTCAGGGATTGAAGTTCTTTTGAGGTTTGGGGAGTTGTCAAGGGAGTCCAGCAATCCGGTCAGCACCGCATCTCTGAAATTTTCATCGTTGTACTGTATTGTTGCATTAATTTTTAGATTATTTGTCTCCTGTCTTCTCTCAAACTTAATGCTGTTCAGGGTCACTCCAGGGGGCGTCAGGCTGGCAATATCCCTCAAAACACTGTAAAGGCCCGTACTGCCGGAGACTATTTTTGACAATGTTCCGTATGAGGAAGAATAGATACCCGCGGAGTTCTCTTTACCGAGATGCAACGCCTGCTCGAATGTAATTCTGTCATAAATTATTCTGAGATCCTTCTCTGTACGGTTCAGGATTGTATAACCCCCTGTCAGTAAAATCATGTAGAAAACCAGCGAAGCGGCAAGTATGCCCTGTCTTAACAACTTTGCCCTTCCCTCAAGAACATCTCCGGGAATGAGGTTGAGAAATTGCTCTGTGCCTGATAATGCAGAGACTCCCGACAAAGCTGAATATGCGCTCCCATTCTCGATAGCGGCATCAAAAGGATTCAATAGCCTGCAATTTAACCCGAGGCCGTCAGATATGGAATCAGTGATGCCCTCTGCGGTCGAGCCGATCCCGCAAATCCATAACATCGAGAACTTTTCTTCGGGATTATTCTTGCCGTATGCCATTGTAAAGTTATACAGGGCATCTATTACCCTGTAAATCTTCATTTTGTCCGTCTGTTCGGGACCGGCATCCTGTATCTGCCGGCGGTCATCATGTGTGTAGGGTGTTTGTATCCTGTCGTAATCGACAAGTTTTCCATTGTTGAAAACAGCTATATCAATGGAACTCAGACCTATGTCAAGCACGGCCTCGTTGCCGTCTGTTTCAGTCCGGAACTTTTGAAACAATTGAACATTCCCCTCGATGCCGCTTGTCATGGCATCAGGTCTAATTCCGCATTTTTTAAGCATGGACAGATATTTGATGACATCATCAGCCACAGCATATTCCGCAAGTATATTCTGCATGCCGGCCCCGGTCTTTTCCTGTTTTGCCAGTCTCCTTATACCGAAAGCAAATTTCTGCGCCTTTAATTCCCTTGAAATCTCCCTTCTTACGACCTTTTTCGCGTCTTCGATATCCATCGGGGGTATTTGATATGATTTGTGACTGATGATATCGGTAGGCAGTATTACATTCACCCTGCCCCGTTTCCACCTTGCATTCTTTATTTCCGACGAAAGCCTTTCCGCCGCTGACTTCTCATCTTTCACCGGAAAATCCTTTACAAAACCGGAATATTTGACCGTGTCGTCCTTTGCAAAAAGGATTCTGAGGCTTCCGTCCCTGAGATCAAGATTTAGCGAGCTCATACTTTATTTATCCTTATCCTCTGTCATGGAATAGTATAATTAATTGTAGGCGCATTCACAAATATCGTATTCATGCTGTCACTTATGAATACCGACATCACGCTTGCACTCTCTATCCCCGCCCCGCTGCAGGAATTGTTCGTATAAAGGATGCTTTTGATGAGCACTTTTCCCACAGGCAGATTCACCCCGAAGCTGCCGCTGAAATTCTGTGTAACGGGTTTGGGCTCATTTGCGGTGATAGGACCTATGTTGACGGGTGTTATGCAACCTGTTTGTGTTGTGGTGCTGGGACTGAAGGGGCCGATATAAGTTGCGACGAGCATTGCTGAATAAACAGGCCCGGGGTCGTCCGAAGACTTGAAAAAAACAAAATTCAGATTGCCCTGGACAGAAGAGGCGGGTAACACATCCCTTTCATTGATCTGGAGATCAGGGTCTGTCACGTCTGTAATATCATCAGAGGTGCCGAATTGTCTGTCAGGGCCTGCGCTTTTTAAAGTAGCTGAACTCCTTCTGTTCGATCCGTCTGTTGCCAGAAAGGGAGTATACACAAATTCATTGTCCCATGCATCCTTTTTATATTTATTCGGGTCATATCCTGACGGCATATAATTCTTATTGCAGGTAGATGGATATAAGCCCATACCGGGATTGACGAGATCATTCGAAAGAGCATATTGACCGGTGAAATTCGGATGGGCAGTCGCCCTCGGGAGTTGACTGCAGTCGCCTGCAAATCCGTAGTGCGTCCTTACGCCGTTCTGTATTAACCTGTTGTCCCCGACCATCGCTTTTTTTAAATCGCTCATTCTCTCCTTTGTAAGCTCTATCTCGTTGCTCTCCCATACACGATATACAAAGGGTATCATTATCCCCACCATCATCGCTATTATCCCTACAACAACAATCACCTCAATAAGGGTAAACCCTGTCAGGGAATTAAGTCCTCTAACAGAATGCGCTGCCGGCGGCATTGCAGCGCTGCCGGCTTTAAAAAGGTGATTACCGCGGATTTCCCCGGAGACTTTCCCTGATGGGGTAGGTTCCTGCCTCTTCCTCCGGACATTCATCTTCTAATTCCGCCCACGATCCTGTAAAGCGGCAGGAAGAAAGAAACCAGCGTCAGAAGCACAAGCGCTCCAAGCAGCGCAATCATTACAGGTTCAAATATCGTAAAAATCCTCTTCAGCGTCTCGGGGATTTCCCTGTTGTATATGTCGCTTATTTTTAACAATGTATTATCGAGCGTTCCCGTCTTTTCACCGATCTCGACCATATTTACGAGCAACGGGGCAAATTCCCCGGAATTCTTTAAAGCCCTGCTGAGCTGTTCTCCTCCCAGCACGGAATTTGTAACTTTGTTGAAGGTGTCGGCTATAAAAACATTTTTCACAACATCGGAAGAGACCCTCAATGTCTCGTTCATGTTTAATCCTGATCTGTAAAGAGTCGCAAAGGTTCTGAAATACCTCGAATGGTTAAGCTTTCTTACAAGCCCTCCAAAAAGCGGTATTTTAAGGATCAACAAGTCAATAGCCCGCCTGCCCTGTTCAGTTTTATAAACAAACCTGAAAAAAACAGGTAATAATATAATAAACAAAATAATCAGCGGCCAGTATACCTTTACGGCCCCGACTGTGAAGACAAGTATTTTGGTGGGAAGCGGGAGACCCACATTCAAATCCGCAAGTATTTTGATAAATCTGGGCATGACAAAAACAAACAATATAGTTATCAAAGAGGCGACTGCAAACAATACCATCGCAGGATATGAAAGCGCTGCGCTGACATTTTTCCTCAGGTTTATCTGCCATTCAAGGTAATCCATCAGGTCATTTAGTATCTGGTCAAGATTGCCGGAAACCTCCCCCGCCCTTATCATGCTCGAATAATAGGAAGGGAAAAGACCGGGATAATCGAGCATGGATTCAGAAATGGATTTCCCTGATTCCAGTTTTGACTGAAGATACAGGGCGGCTGAAGCTATTCTTTTGTTTGTGGACTGCCTGGCAATATCGTTCAAACCGCTGATTATGGGTATACCCGAAGACAGTATTAAATTCAGAAGATATGTAAAATTAAGAAGGTCTTTCTCCCTGAGCCTGGATTTGCCGGCAAAACTGAATCTGCTTCTCGTGGTCTCGATTAATGTAAGTCCCTTGGAATTCAGTATATCCTCGAGTTCGTTTTCATCATCAGCGGCTATTCTGCCTTTTATTATTTTTGATTCCTCATCTATTGCCCTGTAATTGAAATAAGCCATCAGAATACGGTCCTTGTAGCGCTCAGCACTTCTTCAAGAGAAGTTATGCCTGATATCACCTTTTTCAGGCCTTTTTTGAACATATCTTCCATCCCGTCTCTTTTAGCCTCTTCAAAAAGCCTGTCGGAACCGGTCCTTGTAAGAACAACTTTTCTCAAAGACTCGCTCATCTTCATAATCTCATATATAACAGTCCTGCCCTTGTATCCCGTGTCACTGCATCCGGGGCATCCTTTCGCCCTGTAAAATGTTACTTCAGGC
Organism: Nitrospirota bacterium; assembly: GCA_040753635.1. Lineage (GTDB taxonomy): Bacteria > Nitrospirota > Thermodesulfovibrionia > Thermodesulfovibrionales > UBA6898 > JBFMDL01. Next base: position 6,861 of record JBFMDL010000104.1, read on the forward strand.
ATTGTAATCCCCAGTCTCTCAATCATGTCGCCGGCAGGAGAGTACGCTTCTTTGCAACTCCTGCAGAGAACCCTTACAAGTCTCTGGGAAATTACGGTGTCCACTGTTGAAGCGATCAGGAAAGGCTCTATGCCCATATCCATTAATCTCGGCAGACTCGATGCCGCATCATTTGTATGAAGTGTACTGAAGACGAGATGTCCTGTAAGCGAAGCCCTTATAGCCAGCTCTGCAGTATCGACATCCCTCATCTCCCCGACAAGGATAACGTCCGGGTCCTGCCTCAGGATGGACCGCAGTCCGGCAGCAAATGTAAGACCTGCCTTTACATTCACCTGCGATTGCCTGATAAGCGGGAGCTGATATTCGATCGGATCCTCTATGGTAAAGATATTTTTGTACACACTGTTTATGATCGACAACATGGAATATAATGTTGTCGTTTTGCCCGAGCCGGTAGGTCCTGTCACGATAATCATCCCGTACGGCATATTTATTGACTGATTCAGGATTTCGATATCTTCTTTCAGAAGTCCAAGGTTCTCAAGCCCCAGGATAAGCTGGGACTTGTCCAGTATCCTCATGACAATATTTTCACCCCCCATTACCGGGAAGGTCGATATCCTGATGTCGAGTATTTTACCGTCCGAAGCAAACTCTGTTGCCCCGTCCTGCGGCAATCTGCTTTCAGCTATATTCATGCCTCCCATTATCTTGACCCTCGAGACAAAGGCCGGCAGGATCTCCTTTGGAAGATACATTCCATGATGCAGCAATCCGTCAACCCTGTATCTTACACGCGTGCCTCTCGCATCAGGACCTATATGTATGTCGGTAGCCCCTTTCCTGATCCCTGATATAACGATCCTTTCAACGAGCCGGACAACAGGCGCGAGTGAAATATCCGAAATTTTGTCTGCCGCCCTCTCAGCCGTTTTCAGCGTCGCCCTGCTCTGTCTCACGATATCTTCCATATCCTCCGGAAGGCTCATCTCTTCCTCTTCTTTACCCTGCTTATATTCACCGCCGTGAGACATGGAAAGGACTGTAAAAAGGTCTTTCTGGCTTATAAACCCGCGACTGTACAGAATGGCCCCTATAAGTTCCCCTGTTTTTTTCTGTTCTTCAAGCGCAATCTCGAGCTGTTCCCCTGTAATCAACCCTGCATCTATAAGACGTTCCCCTATTCTTTTACGTTGTGACATTTCGAACCCTCCCGGGAATACAGATGGCAATAGCGATATTTTCCAGTGATATATATTATGTACATAAATGAATCCATAAAAATTATATCTCATACTGCCTTAATTGGCCATTAAAAAATTGCATTCAGATTATTATTTGAATATTAGGATCTTCATGGATGTGAGCGGGTAAAATCCACCTGAAACAGTATACTTATTAATACCCCCATTTAGAAAAAGGCTTCTTTTTTACCCTCCTTTTGAAAAGGGGGTGAGGGGGGATTTGAAAACTCCCTAATATACCTTAATGCTGCATAAACAAAAGGCAGAAGCGCTTCAAAAGCCTTGCAATGCCAACGGGATCTAATTAATGCAGACATAACCTTCAGTGCAATTCAGAAAATAGCCGGCGGGGCTCTATCGAAGGACTTTTTTGCAACTATAATATGTACTTATTAAGGTTCTCATAATAGAACGTACATAATTTCAATAAAATCCCTCCCAACCTCCCTTTGCCAAAGGGAGGAATATACCCCTCTTTGGCAAAGTCGGAGACTCGACTCTACGAGAGGGGCAA
>JBFMDL010000105.1:0-8585 GCA_040753635.1 Nitrospirota bacterium
TATGAAATATGGACTTTACCGGACAGCAGACTATGGAAAGAGCTAACTTATTGAAAAATAAAGGATCCATTTATGTTAACCCCTCGATGGATGCAAGGCGCGGAAATTTAACCGGACAGTAATGACTAATACTGTCGAATTGTTCATCTGCGGTCTTCGTATATCCGACAGCTTTATGCCATTCATTAATCAAATCTCATGCCAGTCTTGCCTTTCTTTGGTATAACCAACTCCAACCATCTGACGAAAAGAAAGTCTGGCCTGACGTAAATCTGACAAAAGATTATTCCAAATAAACCCCGGTCAAACCGTTGCTATTTCTCATTTTGCCCAAAACCCTTATCCATTCTTGCCAGAGCAAGGAATGCCTGAGAAAGTGTCTCAATTTCCTTCTTGGATAGTTTCTTGCCCTTATTATTTTCGACGATGTAATCGTAAAGCTGTTCATCCTTAACGCAGTGGATATAGCCGGTCGTGCCCCATTTTGCCTCGATATAAGCCGAGGGAAAGGCAAAGACGCCATGGACGTAGGGATTGAGAGAGGAGAGGACATTGAGCTTTTCTTTGATGCTCATTACCCTTCGGGAAAGATTCTTGATTTCGGGTTTCTGAGTCGGTTTTCCGTTCAGAAGAAGCTCGCCGTTCCCGTCAGCAGCGACAACGCCCTTCCAATTCTTCGTATCGATGATATAGGCGCCGGTAGGCCCGATGACAACGTGGTCAACATTCCCGTAAGGAGTCGTCAGGTCATGGATAACGCGGAATTCATCGGGAAAGTTATCCAACACAAAGCCGATAATAGCTTCGCCTGTAGCGCCTTTACGGAAGTTGAGCCGCTCGTTTTCTAATTCCTTAAGTTTCCTTTTTGTCCATCTCACGCTCATAAATGCAGCAAGGGCAAAAAGTAGGATCAAAATAAATGCGATTGGCAGTTTCCTTAAAGCAAGTAAGTAACCATCAATAAATGCGAGCACCCAAAAAACGGTAAAGATAATGACAAATTGCTGTTGATATTTCTTTATTGATCGATCAGCCACATAGCGGCCTGTTTCACCTAAGACTTTTGCCATTCTTTTACCAGTCCCCGTCCCAAGCATCTTCATCGTAGGGAATCTGAAAAACAACCTTGAATACCATATTTCTCCGCCGGTTTATCTTCTCAAAAGCCCTTTCATATCAAAAACCAACAATATGGGTTCTCAATAAGAATCTTATCACATCTTCATTTCGTGATATGATTATCTTATCAACCCTCAATGCGCTCCCACTGGGCATCGGGCCCTCTGCCAAGACACTTTATCTTCTTTTCCTTCCTCAAGTCAGAAAGCGCCCGCTGCAATGTAGGATAGCTCACTCCAGGACAAACTCGTTTGAGATCGCTTATTGTAAATTTCATCGGCAAACGCCCGATGGCAGCACGAACCATTTCACGCTTTGCGCCGCGTGCTGATGTGATTGTGCCAACCCTTGCCTCAAATTCCTTGTATGCAGCAGTCAACATCCCAAGAAAATAATTCCACCATGGCCGCAGGTCATGCCGTGTCTCGTGCCAGTTGAGCGAACTTTTAAGGAGCGCCTCGTAATAAGTCTCTTTACTCTCCTCTACAATTCTTTCAAGGCTTATATATCTGCCGACTTCATAACCGCTCTGATATAGAAGAAGGAGCGTAAGCAATCGTCCAATGCGGCCGTTACCATCCATGAAAGGATGAATGCATTCAAAATCGAATACAAAAGAGGCAATCAAAAGCAACGGCTCTGTTTTCCCTTCGTCCATCGCCTTGTTAAACATCTTTATCAGACTTTCCATGAATTTTGAAGTAGCAAGGGCCGAAACGGGCTGAAATCGCACAATCTGACGGCCATCGGGACGAACCTCAAAAATGGCATTGTCTTTTGCCTTCCATTTCCCGCCTTTTTCAGATGTGTAATGATACATTGTCCTATGCCAGTTCAATATGAGGTCTGTTGAAAGGCGCATATTGTGATAGTTGGCATGGATGGAAGCCAGCACATCACGGTAGCCTGCAACTTCTTGCTCAGAGCGGTCGCGAGGTTTTGTCTTCTTCAATATCAGTCCATCAATACGGCCGGGGGCTACTGTAACTCCCTCGATTCTGTTAGACGATTCAGCGCTTTGAACCATAGCGACTCGCCTGAGAGTTTCTAAAACTTCAGGTGACTGTTCAGCATAAAGCATCTGTCTTCCATGGAATTCACCGAGGGTTCGCACAGAAATAAGGAGAGAATGCGAAATAGGTGTTTCAAGAAGGTAATCATGTTCGAATGACCTCATGATTTCTTATCTCCATTTAAAAAGCCTATCAATACTTCTTCTCCTTCTCGGTACGAGTCGATTCCGACTTAACCACCTTTCTCACAATCCTGTATTTAGTCCCCTTCTTAAGCTCGATATCCTCATACTTGGAATTGAGAGGATGAAGGACGATAGTGTCGCCGTATTTCTTCAACTGCTTGAATGTTGCCTTGCCGTTACGTTATCTTTCATAAATTCATATAAATTATACAAAATATCAACAAGGAAATCTTAAAGAGGAAAGTATGGTGCCCCCTGCAGGAATCGAACCTGCGGCACCAGGTTTAGGAAACCTGTGCTCTATCCTACTGAGCTAAGGGGGCCCTAAAGACAGTAAACGGTAAAAAAAGTGAATAGTTAGTAGTTTAAAAACAGAAAAACTCTATACGCCTAAAATCGCAAAAACCTTATCAACTGCATCAGCAGCATCCTGAGCAGGGACTACGCCTTTGATTTCCCAGGTCCTGATACCAACAACCGGTTTTTTCATCTGAAGTGCAAAGGCTATTTCCGAAAGTGTTCCATACTCTCCGCCCACAGCAATAAGGGCGTCAGCTGTGCGAGCTATGATAACATTTCTCCCGATTCCCAGTCCAGTTACAATAGGCACATCAATATATTCATTGGCATCCCTCTTATGATCCTGAGGCAGAATGCCGATTGTAAGTCCTCCTTCTGATTTGGCGCCTTTTGAGGCTGTTTCCATGATACCGCCAAGGCCGCCGCAAATAACGATTGTCGACCTTTTTGCGAGCAGTCTTCCTGCCTCTTCTGCTTCGTCAAGAAGTGACTTATCCGCTTTCCTTCCGCCAATTACTGCTATTATCGGTCTTATCTGCATTGTTTCCTGCTATAACTAATGTACTTGATTTTATGTTTTCCTTTTTCTATATTTTCTATAGTTTCCATATAAGTTTATGGATTTATATTTTAGCAGAGAGGGGATTTTTTGGACATACTCGATATTATAAAAACCAGAAGAAGCATCCGGCGGTTCCAGGATAAAGCATTACCGGATGAATTGATCGAAAATATACTGGAGGCAGGCAGATGGGCGCCTTCCGGCCTGAATAACCAGCCCTGGAGATTTGCCATAATAAAAGATGCCGGAATAAAACAAGCGTTTTCAAGGCTTACTCATTATGGGAATATTGTTACAAACGCTAAAGTATTAATCGCTGTTTTTCTTGATAATGCTGAAAGTTATAACAGAACAAAGGATATACAGGCGGTTGGAGCATGCATACAGAATATGCTGCTTGAGGCTCATTCGCTCGGACTCGGCGCTGTATGGCTTGGGGAGATTATCAAGAGCAATGAGCCTATTAGGGAGATCCTCGGATTAAATGCTAATCTTGAGCTTATGGCTGTTTTGGCGTTAGGTTATCCGGATGAAAAACCTAAAAAGGGCAACAGAAAACCTTTAGGGCAGCTGATGGTTTTAAGAAAATAATCCGGCCTAACTATGCACATGTTGTCTCTTAAATTTCTGTCCCTGATGTGAATCTCTCGATTCAAGGGTCTTCTCAATATCGCTTAAAATCTGATGCCTGTTCCTGCCCCATTGTGGAGCTACCAGAATATTGTCAGGCGCTGTCGCAAAAAGCCGCTGAAAAACTATATCCGGGGAAATCCTTTCGATAAAATCAGATATAAAATCAAGATATTCATTATATTGAAAGGTATGGAACGGATTTCTGTTATACATTTTCTCCAGCGGCGTGTCTTTTACTACCTGCAATTGATGCACCTTTAAAAAATCTAACGGAAGGAGTGATATCTCATCAGCCATCGCAAGCATTTCTTCACGCGTTTCGGTCGGGAGGCCTGCAATGATATGCGCGCCTATATGGATGCCCCTCTTCCTGGTTAGATCAACCGCCTTTAAAAAAGCATTGTAATCGTGCCCGCGGTTTATAAAACTCAGACTCTTGTCGTATATAGACTGAAGGCCGTACTCTATAAGGATAAAATATTCAGATGCCAGAGATTCGATCATTTCGATCTTTTCAAGGTCTATAGCATCAGGCCTTGTGCCAATCGCCAGACCTATTACAGAAGGGCCCTTCAGCGCTTCCCTGTAAAGCCTCTCAAGCTCTTCAACGCCGGCATATGTGTTTGTATACGGCTGAAAATAAACAAGGAACTTTTCTGCTTTGTATCTTTTCCCGATATGAATAATACCGTTTCTGACCTGCTCGCCTATCGAAAGAGTCGGCTTGCATGAGCTGGGTCTGAAACTATCGTTATTACAGTATATACATCCCGAAAAGCCCAGTGTGCCGTCTCTGTTAGGGCATGTGAAACCTGCGTCAACATTAACTTTATAGATAGTTGTGCCGAACGTTTTTCTCATATATTTGCCGAATGACCTGTATCTGTTCATATTAAATTATCGATTTTTAACAACAAATATGTCAAATAATGTAGAGAATATGCTTGACAGTTTCGGTTATCTCGGTTATTTTTTAAATAGCGTAAAACTTTGATTTTGATAAGGAGAGTTATTATGTTAAAGAAAAACCTACTGCTTTATTTGACCGTTTTATTAGTTGTATTAATGCCTTCATTTGTCCTGTCACAGAATCAGGAAATAAAAGATTATAAAATCATGAAGGGCGACACTCTCTGGGATATTTCAGGCAAGGAGCTGACCGATCCTTTCTTATGGCCCAAGATCTGGAAGGAAAATCCCGAAATAAAAAACCCTGATAAAATATACCCTGAACAGACAATCAGGATCCCCCTCTACCTGCTTCAGAAAGAGCTTAAAGAAGAAGCGGCTCCGGCGCCTGTTGTTGAAGAAACGCCTGCAGAAGAGGTCGCTGAGAAGCCTGAGCCGACTCCTGTAAAATTGCTTCCCCTCGTTGATAGCAAAGTTCTGATCGCAAGCGGTTATATATCTGAGTCAGTTGCCGGTTTGGGGAAAATCACCGGCTCCCAGTCAGGAAGAACCCTGTTCGGCAATAATGATATGATCTATGTCAAAACTTATAACCCTGTAAATATCGGGGATAAATTTTATGTCATCAGGTCCGGCGAAATGGTCAAGCATCCTGCAACAAACAAGAAAATAGGATATCTTGTGGAAATTGTCGGAATTGCAGAGATTAAGAAATTTGAATATGGTGAAACAATGGCAACGATCATTCATTCTTTTGCTGACATTACAACAGGCGATATACTCGATGCATATTATGAGATAATTCCACCTGTGAAATCAAAACATTACAGAAAGCCGGCCACGGAAGGATATATTATTGCAACAAAGCAACTGCGCCTCATTAATGGATTATACGATATTGTTTATATTGATAAAGGGAGCGATGACGGGATAGAAACAGGTGATATGTTCAAGACAATTGAGGTCAAAGAAAGTAAAATAAACCGTCAGAAGCATAATGTGCCTAACGGGGCTGTACAGGTTATTAGTTACAGAGGTAATACTGCGACTGCAATTGTCAGGGAAAGCACTGAGCCGATTCGAGCAGGGAATCTAATCACCCTGTTCGAATAAATGTTTTATCATTTGCTATTTGTCGTTAAAACATTTTGATACGGCATATACAATGCTATGATTTGAGAATTGTCAGAATAACTATCTTGCCTTGTTCTTTTCCTGCTGCTTAAACAGAATCTTCTCAAGAGACCTGACAATCTCCGGATCATAAAGAGAGCCCGAAGCATTCCTGATCTCCCTCAGAGCCTCTTCAGAAGCAACCTTCTTGCGGTAGGGCCGTTCACTGATCATGGCACAATAAGAATCTATTACGTAAAGCACCCTTGAAATAAGCGGAATGTCTTCGCCTTTCAGTCCATTGGGATATCCTCTTCCGTCATATCTTTCATGATGATGCAGTATCGCCTTCTTTATCTGCTCCGAAAATTCAAGACCGTCCAGCAGAAATACAGTGTTATATGGATGTGCCTTCAGGCTTTTCACCTCTGATTCCGAAAGCTTTTCCTTCTGAAGAATGCTGTCGTCAATGAGCATAAGCCCGAGGTCATAGATGACCGATACATACTGACCGATCTTCCTGTCTTCTTCTGGCGCACCGAGTCCATCGAGTATATTCATCATAAGCTCAGAGATTAGAGACTGCTTTTTGTGGTATTTTCGCTGTAAATCAAGAAGGGTTTCAAATGACGAAATAAATTTCTTGAAGTCGGATTCGCTCAGTTCACCTTTTGAGAGTTTATCGATAAAATAAGAGATGCGCTCGCTGATTACAGATGCTATATGAAAGTCGTGTATGCTGAAAGGTTCAGAAGTCTTCTTATTGTTCAGGTTCAGCACCCCGAAAACTCTGTCCTGTGTTTTAAGCGGCAGGCAAAGGAGGGATTTTGTATTGTACTGAGGAATATTCCTCCTGCCGAACCTCGGGTCATTCTCTATGTCCTCAATGAAGAGCGGTTTCCCCTCCAGCGCAACCCATCCGGCTATCTTGTCCCCTGGCTTTAATCTTGTACGCTTTACCACGTCATCGTCCAATCCCATGGAACTGCGTATCGTAAGCTCGCCGGTGAACATATCGCCCAGCATTATAGAACATGTCTTTACATCCAGAAGGTCGCTGATAAACTCTACGAACATTTCCATTGTTTTGTTTATTGCAACTTCTCTTTTCTGACGTATGCTTCTGGGTATATTGATTGAGATAATGCATTTGCTGTCTTCATTCTTTGCGTCAAGCCTCCAGCCCTGCATTTCCGCCACCTTACGGGCAAGATACAGCTTTACCAGCTCTTCCGGATGATCCACATCAAATATCTTTCTCGTTCCTGACAGGTATTCAAATATGGGTTCAGGTATTTTTCTTGAAATATTGAGGACAACACTCACAAAATCATTCTCGAAGATGTTTATTAATATCTCTTCTCCGCCTTCAAGATAATGACTTACCCCTTCCAGCAGGTTTATGAAGAACTGCCCGGTCTTTATCCTGTCGCCAACTATTTCCGTTATGCCGGCAACTTTCTCTGCCTTGACCTTCAGGTTCTTTTGCGAGAGCCTGTCTTTAATTTTCCTGGTCTTTAACGTCTCCCCCAGTATGTCTTGAATATCTATAATCGTTCTGTTAAGCGACTTTAATTCATCCTCAAGACGGATGAAATCAAGAAGTCTCTCGATTATACCTATGAGGTTGTTGGTCTCTGAAGAGATGATGTCGTAAAACTCCATCTGCTCGGATCTGTCGATTCTGTCGGTCTTCTGAAGGTAGTATATTGCACCTTTTATCGAATTAAGCGGAGTGCGAAGCTCATGGGATGCCCGTGTGAGAAACTCTGTCTTGGTTATGTCAGCCTCGATCAGTTTCCTGTTGATATCTTCGAGTTCCACAGCCTTGTCCTTCAGCTGGCTCATAAGGAAGGCATTTTCAATGGATATAGCCGCCTGGTCAGCGACGATCTTCATCAGCTCAAATTCGTCATCTGTAAACGGGGTGTTATTCTTCCTGTCATTGATATTAAGCACTCCAAGAAGTCTGTCCCTGCTCACAATAGGACATGAGATGAATGACCTCGTCTTGTACCGATCCCTTTTTTGGGATCTGAAACGCTCGTCCTGGTCAATGTCTGAGACGAGGACCGGAATCCTTTGGTTAGCCACCGTCCCTGCTATACCCTCGCCTAATCTGACCCGATATGTTCTGATAAGATGGAGGTCGATTCCTCTTGCAGCAAGGATGCTAAGCTCCCCCTGTTCGTTTATAAGCATTAATGACCCTTTTTCAGCGTCTGTATAACTTATGGCAAGGTCCAGCATGAGGTTAGCTACAGTGTTGATGTTGTCCATTGTAGCTATCGCACTCGTTATCTCCCTTATAACGGATAGCTTTTTCTCAATGAGTCCCGGGCTTTCCATCAGAAGGTCATTATAAAAAGTTCCAGTTTTCATTGTCCATCATGCATCGTCATCCTTAGAAACATCTATTGAAGTCAAGGCTCCTTTAGGCAATTCTTAAGGCTGATGTCTTAAAACAGTAATAAAAGCAAAATCCATGCTAAGGAATAAGGTGCTGATTTTATTGAAAAAAAAATCAATGAAAAAATTGCTGTAAAAATCATCGACATTTGGATGAGCCGGTGGGACATAACATTTTTTCTTTTTTTCATGTCAATACAAATGAATCACCCTGCGGCAGAGACCGCAGGGTATCTATAAAATCTCCCCTCCCTTGAGGGGAGGGGACTAAGGGGAGGGTGAAAAAAAGAATTATCACCCCCACCTAACCTCCCCCCTCAAGGGGCATAGGTGTTACTAATT
>JBFMDL010000106.1:0-8485 GCA_040753635.1 Nitrospirota bacterium
AACCTGTCAAGAGGGTAAGTTTGAAGGGAACCGGAATCTATTTCTGCAATTGCGGCGGCTCCTGTTATTGCAATACAGTCTCAGAGGGCCCCGGAAAGTGCAAATGCGGTATGGACCTGAAAAAGGTCGATTAACCACTGAATAGAAAGACAGGGCATAGTGTTTAAGCGGTTTTTTGCCTGCAATTCAGACGGTTAAAATAAGAACATAAGGCGGGCAAAACCTCGGAGGGAGCTTCAGCGACCGAGAATGTCGATACGACTCTGCGAGAGCGAAAAGACCATGTCCTGTCTCTATCAGGTTTATGAATGATAATATGGTTTAAATACTTTTTCTAAATTCCAAAAATTATCTCCCTTTCTTCCATATCAACCTTATCCACCCTCAAATTTAATTCCTGCCCTATCCTGAATGAACGTTTTGTATGCCTTCCATGGAGCCGCATAGTCCTGTCATTGTACTGGTAAAAATCATCTGTAAGATATGAAACATGAAGAAACCCCTCTATATAGAAATCCTTGAGCCTCACCTTCAGACCGAACGGTGTCACACCCACGATTTCCCCCCCGAATTCCTCTCCGATTTTGTCTCTCATGAACCAGACCCTCATCGCATTAATGACCTCTTTTTCGGCCTCATCCGAAAGCCGTTCCATACGCGAAGAATGGAATGCAATGTCAGGCAGCATGTCTTCGAGTTCCTTTATCCTCTTATCCGGAAGATGCTTCTTCGATATGGTTTCCCTCAAGAGCCTGTGGACAACAAGGTCAGGATAGCGTCTTATCGGCGAAGTGAAATGCGTATAACATGTTGATGCCAGTCCGAAATGACCGACATTTATCGTTGAATATCTTGCCTGCTTGAGGCTTCTTAAGACTATGTAATTTATCACCTCTTCTTCAGGTGTATCTTTGATCGATTTAAGCAGCCCGGAAAAATCTCCTGGTTTGAATGTCTTTTTACCGAATCTGCCGAGATGTTTGACAACCTTCAAAACATCTTCGAGTTTCATCGGGTCGGGTTCTTCATGTATCCTGTATAAAGAAGGAATGCCGAGTGACTCGATATGTTCAGCGACTGCTTCATTGGCAGCTATCATGAACTCTTCAATGATCATATGTGCAAAATTCCTCTCGGCCCTTAAAATTGCCTCCGGATTTCCCTGTAAATCGAGCAGGATTTCCGGTTCAGGGAGGTCAAAGTCGAGGCTCCCCCTGACGAGCCTGTTGGATCTGAGAATACTGCATAATTCTCCCATCAGTTCAAAATCCTTAAAGAGATAATCGTATCTTCTGCGCTCCTCTGCATCCTGGTCGATGAGTATCTTTCTGACAGAAGTATATGTCATTCTCTCGTTGCTCTTTATCACACTCGGGTAGAATTTTGTTTTCACTCTTTTCCCATGTCTGTCAAAATCCATCTCAACCGTGAAAGCAAATCTTTCGGCGTCAGGCTTGAGACTGCAGATGTCTTCGGAAAGCTCTTTCGGCAGCATTGGGGTCACCCTGTCAGGGAAATATACGCTTGTGCCGCGTTTCCGGGCTTCGATATCAACTTCAGATCCCCAGGGCACGTAGAAACCTACATCAGCAATATGCACCCAGAGCCTGTAACCATGCTCTGTGAGTCTGACCGATACAGCGTCATCGAAATCTTTTGCCCTCTCTCCGTCTACGGTGACAGTAGGAAGAGACCTTAAATCCTTTCTCTTCTCACCCCCCCATCCCCCCCCTGGCAAGGGGGGGTAAAGGGGGGGTAGCATTTTAACCTCTTCATTAACCTTCTTCGGGAACCGTCGCGGGAGATTGAACTCATCGATGATGGCCTCCACCTCTGATTTAGGGTCTTCGGGCCTTTCGATTATTTTCACTATCTTTGCGGATGGCGGCCTGTTGTCGGTAGGATAGGAAACGACCTCGGCAATGACATTATCCCCGTTTTTGGCATCGCCTCTGTCCCCGGGGGCAACATAAAGGTCAAAGGGGATAGACTTGTTCTTAGGTCGCACATAAGCTGCTGACTTTGTAATATCGAGTCTGCCTACAACCCTGGCAAACGCCCTTCCAAGTATCCTTATGATCCTTCCGTCGCGTCTTTTCCGGTTTTCGACTCTGACCATGACCCTGTCGCCGTTCATTGCGCCGAGAGTCGCTCGCGGGGGTACAAACAAGTCCCTTTCGCCGGGTTTTTCTGAAATCACAAAGCCGTAGCCATCCCTGTGCGCCTCAAAATAACCTGTGACAAGGTTCATATCGACTGCCGGACCATATAATCCTTTTCTCGTAAGAATAATCTCACCGCTTCTGAGCATCTCGCGCAGGACTCTTTTAAGCGCCCTGCCTTCGGGTCTGCTCAGTTTCATCTGATGAATTATTTCCCTGAAGGACAAAGGCCTCCCGGTCTTTTCCCTGAAAAAGTTAAGTACAGTCTCCCTCTTCATCATTATCTTTGTGCAAGTCCTGCAAAGGCAGGGAGCATAAATATACGACCTGCCTTTGTTATTCTCCGGAAAATACTTGTTTCCTATTTTTTGCCCCAGTTCCCATTCGGATCCTGAATCCACCATTCTTTTTTTGCCGAATCCCTTCTTATGGCTGCAAACTGCTCAACAGCCTGAGGCATCACCTGCTTAATATTTTCATCATTCTGGGGAAGCCTGTTTATCCTGATTATCGCCTTTGCCATGCCTTCCATGACAGTTCTTCTGTTCCTATTTTCCATATCAACGATCTTCTTATCAGCAGAGGATAATCCTTTTTCACGTACCACGAGCAGTCCGTTATTACCTTCACCGACCACACCGCTGTCTCTCAGTCTGTCGGTATCAGCTATCCTCGCCCCCATTTCCTTATAGGCATTAACTACATCCGGCATCTTTTTCACGATATCAGCAATCTTGTCCGCCATCCCTGCTTCCTGGGCATATGACAAGGAAATGAATTCGAATCTTATCGAGCTTTCCGGTTTGCCTTCAGGTTCGCTCTCCGGTTTCTTGTCCCGGGTCTTCTCATCGGTCGCCATCAACTCTTTTTCGAGCGCCTTATATGCCTCTTTCACATCCTTTTCAGGGAAATAGATATTAACTGTAATAACAGCACATGAGGCGATTATAAAAAACAGCGCGCCTGCTACAAACTTAAGTCTTCTTTTCATATTCTTATCCTCCTTTTATTAAAAAGATACAAGATGCAAGATGCAAGATTTTTGTTTCATAACATATATACAACTGGTTTTAGAAATCGTCAGAGAGCCTTCTAAATACAATCCTGAATCTTGTATCTTGAATCCTGTATCAGTTTATTCCTTCTTTGCCCTTTGGGCCGCTTCCGTTATTGTCCACATCAGATGATCAATAGAAATCCTGTTATTAAAAGGTGCAACTTTAACAGACAGGTCCTGAATGCCTAAAAAATTTCTGTTTGATATCTCAAGTTCTTTAAAAACAACAAATCCATTCTGCAAATACAGACTCATAATCCCCCTATCAAAACGCCGGTCGCCGAGATAGGCCTTAACAGAAGGCCCTCCGATCTTCTCAAGGAATTCCCTGCTTATCTTTGTTTTTTCCCTGCCTGCGCTGTATGTCCAGAAATCAGCCTTGCCGATAAGTCCGGATAAACCGCTTCCGCTTCCCTTTAAAGTGGCGATGCCGTCAACCCTCCCTGTTATATAACCTTTAATAGGCTCGATGCCGTCACACAGTTCTGTCAGGCTCAGTCCCTCCAGAAGAATACCAGCCCTGTAGTTAAGCCCGTCTGAAATATCAATAACAGCAGAGCCATTCAGCCTTCCTCCGAATATATTAGCACTGAACCGGCTGATATTCAAAAAGCTCCCCTCCTGTTTAAGCCAGATATTAATGTCCTCCATTAATTTAAAACCGTAATTTAAAGAGCCAATGGTTATTCTGCTATAACCATCAGATGAGATTTCATCTGACAATCCCCCCTCGCCCCCCTTTAGCAAAGGGGGGATGGGGGGATTTGAAAAAAATATTTCTTTTGAATAATATTTTTTGAGATTTTCAAATTCTGATACTTCAAATAAAGGCATTTTGAACATTTTTTGAATATCATTTGATTTACTGTATTCTATAGGTATTTTCCCATTTATGGGCCCCACTGAATATTCGCCATATTCCCCTTCAAGCATAAAATCCTTAAGCCTTAAATCACCGTTAATACTCAGTCCGTCTTTACCATAGTCTATTGATATGTCTGAGGCTAACGAGCCGTCCAGTCCTGCATACAGGAGTTTGTCAGGGAAAATGCCCCATAAGGCCTCCCTTATATCCGTTGCCTTTGTCACAGGCAATGCAGCCTTAATCTTCACTGTTCTTTCCTCTTCCAGATAGCCTCTTGATGTTCCAGATATTGCTGCAGATATCCTTCCTGTTTTTGCATCCGCCTTAAATTCAAGATTTTTCCCGGTAAATTTGATTTCTGACTGTAAAAATCCATTTTTAACAAGATCCAGGTTTATGTCGGTTTTAAATGCAGAGAGTTTTTCCGCACTGATATAAGCATTACCGTTCACTGAATTTGCAGAATCCATTGTTCCCCTGAAATCAACTCTGTCAATATTCCCGGATATGCTGTACGGGATTCTGGATAATCTCGATGCGATTTTTGATAAAGGCCCGATATCAATATTTTCTGCCTTTACATTGATTGTCACAGGGAAAGGCCCCCGGGCTGTTTTTCCCTTTGCGGCAAGTTGCACGCCGCCTCCCGATATTCTGGCCTTTGGGATTTCGATATAAAAATCATTCCTGTCGAACTTCCCTCTTCCGGAAATCATACCGGCCGCCGCATCCTGAAACATGATTTTTTCGGCCGAAAAGGAAAAGTCGCCTGAAAAAGACTTTTCACCTGTATTTAGATGGATTCTGAAATCCTGGAGCTTTATTTCTGCCTTATTTGCAGGGTCTGAGGCGTTCAGGCCTTTTATTAGGATGGCATATCTGTCTTTTGACGGCATTTCTATTTTCAACAGGTTTGTCGTCAAAATGATATCTCCTGACTCAGTCTTAATATCTTTTATGGCGGCAATATTTTCTGAATAATCTATCCCGAAACTGCCGCTGAAACTGCGGACCCTTTTCTCAGCATATCGCATCCTTTCTCCCTCAAAAGAGCATTTCCCTGAGAATGATTTTTCTTCAAGATCGCCTCTTAATTTAAGATTAGCTGTATCCAGATTCAGAGCAGCGCCTTTTCCGACATCAACCGCAATATCCAAAATCCTGACAGAAGCTGATAAAGCTGCTTTTTCTCGACCGCCTTTGGCGTTTAAAACAAGGCTGATTTCCGCGGGCTTCCTGAATTTATACTCACCTGCCCTGAGAATCTCTGCAGATGCCTCAGCATTTACAGACATCTCATTTTCAGAGGAAAATATCACTTTTGCGTACAAACTTTTTACTTCAGCCTCGTCCATTCTGAAAGAAGCATCACTGAGTTTTGCTGATCCCGATATCTCAGGAATGGTTTTATCTGAATTACCTTTGATTCTGATATTATCCGAAGTGATTATCCCTTCGGCCTTTACACCCTTCATAAAGCTGAATGCTGAAAGATCCAGCCTGTCGATTTTAATTTCAGCATCGTAAGAAGGTTTCCTGTAGATATCCGCAATCCCGCCCGTCAAATTTACTGAAGAGATATCACCTGAGTTTAATTTCAGATGATTCAAGATGAAGGAACCCCCGGAAATATTTAAGAAAGCATCCAGATCCAGAATCATATTTATTGAACCTTTGCTGAGAAAGACCGAACCGGCCTTTTTGATCTTGATCTCTGATTTCAGATTAATTCCCTCACCCGTGTCGCCTTCTGCACTGAAAATCATATCAATAGCTGTCTTGCCTGTATCGATCCTGTATTCTTCAAAAATCTTTCTGAATTCATGAAGGGAAAAATCTTTAGATGAAAGATTAATATTAAATCTTCTCGGTTCATCTTTGAGATATGCCCAGGCGTCAATTTTTATTTCATTTCCGCCTGAAAATGATACATCTCCCTTTACAAGGGTTTTGGCGCCGCGCTCGGATGACAGGTTTTTAAAGGAGATATTGACGTTTCCGGCCTTAAATTTAGCATCATCATTAAATCCGAATATCCCGGACATTATACTGAACTCGTCTATATGGTAATTAAGAGAGGATTTTTTCGTCAGAAAGCGTTTAAATTCATCTGATATGTTCAAATTGCCATTCTTGTCAGTCATAAGTTTAAGTTCCGGCTCATGGACGGAAATATCCCTGAAGTAAAACCTGCCTTTGAAGAGTTCTGTTGCCTTCATGCTGAGATGGATTTTTTTGATTTTCAGAAGCTCTCCCTTATCAAAGCCTTCCGGATTTTCGATTTTCACGTCATCAAGAACCAACCGGTCAAAAAGACTGAAGGAGATATCACCGATATGGACCTTCTGTCCCATTAATGATGTGGCTTTAACGGATACTCTCGAGATCAATAATCTTTTCATGTCGAGATAGTAGAAATATGCAAGGATAATTGAGGATATAAACAGCAATAACAATGTAAGAGATACTATCTTGCAGGTTCTTTTTCCGGATGGCCTCATATTTCAATTTTACACTTAAGGACAGAAATTTTTTAAATGAACCCCCCGCTGTCCCGAATGCTTTAGGGACGGGGTATTGAAAATTTAATAAAACACGCAGGACATAATTAGTATCTGTCCATAAATTACCAAAAACTGTCATTTCCGCAAGCGAAGCGCGCCGGGAATCTCGTAGCGAGTCTTCGCGAAGAGTCGCTTCGACCTTCTGTAAAGCCATCAGAAAGATTCTCGATGCGAGTCTCCGCTGAGAGTCGCTACGACCGGACAAGCCGGAATGACAAAAAAAGTCGAGTTTATGGACAGACTCTAATTAATCCCTGTCCTGCCTGTCCTGTGTTGTTTAAAAATGCCTTGATATGGTTCCCTTCACCTGTTCACACTCATATGCAAACTTCTGGGGTTTTCTGCCGAAACAGGTGCCGAGGCTTTCAAAGAGTGTGATCTCCTTAATGTCAACCTCCCTGCGCTTAATCACCTCAGAGGTCGGTTGATAATAAATTTTCTGTCCGTCGACATCAACTACCGTATGCCCGCCCTTGCCTTCAAGCAAAAGCAGGACAGCTGCTGCGCCTGCCTTGTAACCAAAGCTGACATCGAAGGCGGAAGACTGCCCTGAACGGACAAGATGACCTGGTGTCACCTCTCTCACCTCGGGTATTACATAAACACCAGGGGCATACATTCCTGTTTTTTTCATGAACTCGGTAATTTCAGGATCATTTTTGAGCCTTTTTTCGAGCTGCTGCCTTACATATTTCCCGGCTCCTGCAAGCTTCTTATGGCCGAATGCATCA
The DNA here is from genome assembly GCA_040753635.1 of Nitrospirota bacterium. Lineage (GTDB taxonomy): Bacteria > Nitrospirota > Thermodesulfovibrionia > Thermodesulfovibrionales > UBA6898 > JBFMDL01. Next base: position 7,380 of record JBFMDL010000106.1, read on the forward strand.
ACACCGGCTGATTCGTCATAAAGCATTTCACCGCTTGCGGTCTTGATGCCTTCTGCAACAACTATTATATAGGTCCCCGCCTTGACATCACTCCTCTCGATTCTTGCAGTATATGTTTTCTTCATGTGTTCGTATATAACATCGAAATCAACGGGTATCTCGGGTATCAGTATGCAGTCTGCCTCGGCTCCGATGCCTCCGCGGAAAGCGGTATGTCCAACATATCTTCCGAATACTTCAATTACCAGAATACGGTTATGGCTCATTCCTGTGGTCTTCAGGTCCCTCGTAAATACCGCTATCCTGTTTATTGCGGAATCCCCTCCCACACTGTATGACTGAAGGTCAAGGTCCATGGTCTTTGGCACATGAACACAGGGAATACCCTGTGACGCAAGGTCTACAACAACGCTTCCCGTATCATCGCCCCCGCTTATTACAAGCCCGTCTATATTGAATTTCTTCAGCCCTTCCTTAATGCGTTCATATTTGTGAGGGTCGTCTATTTTGCTTATCTTGACCCTTGAATGACCTGCCTCTGACCCTGCAAGGGACGCTTCTATTCGGCTCACCCTTTCAGCGTTAAGAACCACAACCTCGTTTAATGCAACGAGGTTGTAAAGCCCTGCATATCCGTTTGGTATGACAACAGATTCGATGCCCAATGCATATGCCTCTCTTGCGATTCCTTTTATGACTGCATTAAGTCCTCCGCAGTCCCCGCCGCTCGTGATCACACCGAGTCTCTTTATGGATGCCATAGAACCCTCCTTACATATGTTTTTATCATTATTCTCTTCAGGATTATTTTATCAGAAGTTCTAAGTATTGTAACTATACTTCAATCAGTTCGCCAACGTCACCGAAGTTTTATTTCAGATGGATGGAACTGATTTCCCATTTGACGGATAACGGCAGTCGAATGACAGAAAATACTTTATCCCGTTAGAAAGCCCCCCTGCTTGCAGCGGGAATGAAAATACTAAGACGGTCATAAGTAAGGATACATAATTTTTTATAAAGCAGCATATCGGACATTGGGTTCGTGAAAAAATGCACAAATCTTTTTAGGATTTTGTTGCAATGACCTCAAATGGCCGCGTACT
>JBFMDL010000107.1:0-7911 GCA_040753635.1 Nitrospirota bacterium
GCTGCCACTTATACATGCTTAACACCCCTTTTCATTCCCTCCTTCCTGTTTTGAGAAGGAGATTATAGGTTTTTAGGGGGTCAATTTTAAATGCCGATTGGGGGTCAATTGTATTTTACGATCTACAAACAGCATTTGCAGTTCCGGGGAAAAACCTCATTGCAATAGATTACTCAAAGATGGACAGAACACCTTTTGACCTGCCTGCTACGTTGAAGCATGAACTCTGCCACCTTATACTGCATACTGAAATACAATCCTCAAACCTTCCCAAATGGCTGGATGAAGGAGTCGCCCAATGGGCAAGCGGCGGCATCGCCGATATAATCAATCCTGAAAATAAGGATATCTTAAAACAGGCCGTGCTGTCCGGCAGCCTGCCCCCGCTTAATGATATACAAAGAACCTTCCCGGCCGCTCACAGGGGGCTGATTCTTTCATATCAGGAAAGCAGGAGTTTTATTGAATTTATTGTATCTGAATACGGTGAAGACAAACTTATTTCAATAATGCACAGTCTCAAGAGCAGCCTGTCAATTGAGAATGCGGTATTAAATAACCTGGGAGAAGAACTTAATATGCTCGAGCAGAAATGGCGCAAGAATCTGGTTAAAAAATATTCATGGCCGACCTATATCGCAGACCATATCTACTGGATTTTATTCTTCACCGCAGCATTAATCACTTTAACAGGTTATATAATGTTCAGAAGAAGGATGAGAGATTATCGTGATGAGGAGGAGGAAGGTTTTTACGAAAACTAATTGCGGCAGTTGCTTCCCGAAAGTCTCACGGTAAAGCCCCTTCCTCAGAGTGAGGATTACAACCAGAGGATCTCATTAAAGTGCATTCGCATTGGAGTGACCATATCCATTTAAGAGCAATCGAGGACAATGAAATTTTGAGATCGAATATTGAGAATCAAGTCACAGCAACAGGTGGAAGCGCAGCTCTACAGGTGTAATATAAAAGCTTACAGCACTGTCCACTGCTGCGGGAGGAAGAGTTTTTCATAGGTCATGAGGGCGAAGCTGTCTGTCATTCCCGCAATAAAATCGCAGACCATACGGTTTTTGTTAAGCTTTTTCTCTGGGGGGATGTCCTTAAAGACTTCTTCAATATGCTCCAAATAATATTCATAGAGGTCTTTCAGGATTTTCTTGGCCTTTTTGAATTCCTGAAGGAGTTTGGGGCTTTCATATACCTGAGTATAAAGAAAATCCCTTAGAGTATATGCTGACTCTGATATCTCATCGCTCATCCGCACTTCTTCCAGATCTGTTGCAAGAGATCTGTAAATAATATCCTTGACCATAACGTCAATCCTTTTTGCGTGGGAATCTCCGAGGGTCTTTATAATCTTGACAGGTATGTCAGATTTTTTTATGACGTCAGCACGCAGGGCGTCATCGAGGTCGTGATTCACATATGCTATAAGATCAGATACCCGCACAACCTGTCCCTCAAGGGTTTCAGCACGGTCGGACTTCTTATCAGGTATAATAAGTCCCTTCCCTTTTGAATGTTTGACTATCCCGTTTCTTACTTCATGGGATAGGTTCAGCCCCTGACCTTCGCGCTCAAGGAAATCAACTACCCTGAGGCTCTGCTTGTAATGGTCAAACCCTCCCGGGTGGATCTCTCTAAGTATTGTTTCTCCTGCATGTCCGAAAGGGGTATGGCCGAGATCATGCCCAAGGGCAATAGCTTCTGTAAGGTCTTCATTCAACCTTAAAGCCCTTGCTACTGTCCTTGCTATCTGCGAGACTTCAAGAACATGTGTAAGGCGGGTCCTGTAGTGATCGCCTTTTGGCGCAAGAAAAACCTGTGTTTTATGTTTTAACCTCCTGAACGCCTTGGAATGAATAATCCTGTCCCTGTCTCGCTGGAATGTTGTCCGGATTTCCCCTTCTTTTTCGACTGAAGCCCGACCTTTGCTGTTTGCGCTTAAGCAGGCTTTTTTGTGAAGGATTCTTTTTTCAAGTTCTTCTGTCTGTTCCCGTATTGTCATAATGTTTTATGATTGCTGATTATTTTTTCCCCCGGCCCCTATTGACCCCAGCCATTCCTCGATCTCTTTCCTTGAAGCCTTTGCATTAAAACCATACCATAGTTTTCTCTCTTTGGGAAAAGATTCCAGAGCATCTTTAAATTTTCTGAAAGCCCCTTTCCCATCAAGGATTTTCAGCAAGTTTTCTTTTAACTTTACATCATCGAGCGTCTCTGCAAATTCTCTCATCGCAGCATATCCATTCCGGGGATTTCTCTCCGGGATCCTGATGTATCGCTCTTTTTTATTGATAAAAATGTCCAGCGCAAGCTCGACCTCGTCCTCAACCCATTCCGGGATTTCATGATCTTCATCGAATTCAACCTCCTCATAGTCAATCATGTCTTCATCATAGCTTTCTCCCAGAATTTGATGGGCCCTGTTTATTATATCATTGGAAAGAATTATTACATCCCCTGTATTTATATCGAGAAAATATTCAAATGCATCTCTGGCAGTGTCCTCCATAGCTTTCTGTATTTCATCAAAATCAAAGGCAAGTTTCTTCATTTATTTTTCTCACAATTTCATTTAAGAAAGGATATTCATCATGCACAGCTTCCAACCCCTCCTTCAGGTATTGAAGAGCCCGGGGTATATGTTTAAGGAAATAGGTTTTCCCCTTTTCCTTCGCAAGAAATCCATATGCTCCGAGCGCCTGCATATGCCTCTGCAACCTGCAAGGAAGAAGTGACCGCCGGAATTCGGATTCATCAAAAGTATTATCCGGAGAATCTTTCATATTTTCAACGTAGTAATTCAGCAGTCTGTCGCGCATGTCATCTTCGAGTCTGAAATACGGATCCAGGAGAATCGAGGCAACATCATAGGCAGGAGGTCCGATCCTTGCCCCCTGATAATCCAGCAGTCGCGGTGAGTCTCCCTTTAAGACCATTATGTTTTGTGATTGAAAATCCCTGTGTACGATTGATTTTCTGAAGGAATCGGTTTTTCTTGCAAGTCTGTCGAATTCATCAGCAAGCCCCCTGCGGTTTTTTATATTAAAATCTTTTACGCCGCAGACAAACCTTTCGACAAAATAATCTGTTTCCCATCTTAGGTGGTCATAGTCAAAGACCCTGGATTCAAGCAGGTGGCATTCAGAAACATTTTTGGTCACGGTTGTGTGCAGATTTACTAAAATGTCCAGCACAAGCTTATACAGGTTTTCAATTTTCTCCTGCGGTCGTTTGCACTTGAGCCACGAATAGAGGGAAACGTCTCCGAGGTCTTCAAATAGCGCAAGCATTTTTTTATTGTCCGAATTCAGAAGTTCGGGAACAGGCACAGAATATTTTCTGAAGAACTGAGTATATATAATATGCCTGTGATAATCAGGGTCTATACGGGCGCATTCCATAAGGACTGCTGAGCGTCCTTTATTCCTGACCCTGAAATATTTTCTGTCTGATCCCCCGGTCCCTATCAGGTTAATCTCGATTTCTTGATATCCTTTACCGAAAGAATCACATATAAGAGGAATATATAAATCTGAAGCGGCCATCCTATTTAACATAATCCCGGGGATAGATATAGAATCTCCCAGTTTGATGGTGTAGTCAGGACCGATAATGACGTTTTCTAACCTGGAACCATCTTTTATTTTCGCTCCTGAAAGAGCGATGGTATTTTTAATTTGGGCGGCTCCTTCAACTGTGCAGCCTTGCTCCAGTACAGAATAACCTTCGAATTCTGCCTTGCCGCAATCAACAGAGGGATGTACATGGATGGTTTCGCCATTCCTATGCAATGTCTGAAATATCAGAGAAGAATAGGCTTCCGGTGTCCCGATATCAAACCATTGGCAACCCGTGAAGTCTTCTGTCCCAATCTTGTGGCCTTCAGAGACAGCCTTTACCCAGGTATCTACAACACTGGAATTTCCTTTTGGCAATAATTTCAAAAATTCCGGGGAATAAACAGCAATGCCGGTAAAAGCTATTTTACATAATCTGGATGGCTCCGAAGGCTGTTTGGATCCTACATGATTAACATATCCATATTTGTCAATCCAGACATTATTTAATTTTTCATGATCGTGAACAGCAAGTGTTGCTATATTTCCTGAAGACTGATGTTTTTCGACAAGCGCCGTCAGGTTTATATTCGAAAAAATATCGGAATTATGCACAAGGAAGTAGGATTCACTAAGCATCGACTCAGCGTTCTTTAATGCCCCTCCCGTGCCGAGGATAAGGTCTTCGAAATAACACCTTATCTTGTCTGTATATTTAGACGTCTGTATCCACTCATAAATCATTTCCCCTTTGTAATGCAGGTTGACGCCGATTTGATCGACTGGAAGAGAACAAACCCTCTCAAGGACTGTTGCAATAAGAGGCTTCCCGAGGATGGTAAGCAGTGGTTTGGGAGAATGGTCAGTGATTGGCCTAAGCCTTTCACCAATTCCTGCTGCCAGAACAAATGCATTAATTTTTTCCACTAGTATAAAAGATATTTTCTCCGTATTTTTTTGTCAAACTCTCTCAGTTCATGATCCCACCACGCCTCCATATATCTTAAATCAACGCCTTGCTCTATATCTTTGCGTACTCTGTCCGTCCCTGCGAGCATGTCTATAGGCTGGATCACCTCTTCATACTCATATGGCGGATTTTTCCATGCAAAGTCATCAGGATAAAGATCGTGAATGGCTTTCAGAACCGTGACTGCTGATTTAAAAGGTTTGAATCGTTCCCTGTCGGTCACATGAATCTGCGCGCCTCCACAGAGAATCCCGGAATATTTCTGGAATGTCGGCAGAAAATATAAAGGACGGAATATTACCCCGGGCAAACGGAAGCCATTCAATCTTTTGATTAATTCATCAGGTTCTATAAACGGCGCCCCGAATATCTCAAATGGTCTGGTGGTTCCGCGTCCTTCGCTCAGGTTTGTGCCCTCAAGAAGGCACATCCCTGGATAGACCGTTGCTGAATCAAGAGTAGGAATATTGGGAGATGGAAGAACCCAGAAGAGTTTTGTTTTATCAAACCACATTTTGCGTTCCCATCCTTTTATCGGAATGACGTGAAGCTTCAGGAAAGGATAAAATAGGTCATTCAAATAAAGAGCGATTTCTCCAATAGTCATGCCGTGTCTGACAGGCAATGGGTGTAATCCAACAAAAGAGGAAAAGGCCGGCTTTAATACAGGTCCTTCAATGATATGGCCTCCGATGGGATTAGGCCTGTCAAGCACAACAACTGTCTTTTTTAATTCCTGACAGGCTTCAAAGGCAAGCGCCATTGTCCAGATAAATGTATAATAGCGGGCGCCTATGTCCTGTAGATCTATAACCAGAACATCAAGATCCTTAAGCATAAGCGGGCTTGGCTTCCGGTTTCTGCCGTAGAGGCTGAATACAGGGATTCCCTTTTTAGGGTCATTATAGCCTTCCCACTCGATCATGTTATCCTGGGTTTCCCCTTTTATGCCATGCTGGGGGCCGAACAGAGCCTTCAGCATGAACTTTCTTGATTTCTGGAAGACATCAGAGGCATTGAAGAGATTCCCATTGACAGAAGCAGGATGCACTAATAGCCCCACCTTTGAATCAACCAGACTCCGGGGCCAGGATTTTTCGGCGAGATCAAGCCCTGTTCTTATCTTATAAGACACTTTTGAGTATCCTGTATACTTGTCTATTCTAGTAACATATCCCTGATCTCCATTGTCAATTCCTTAAGCTTCAGATCACGGTTATTTGGAGTCAGTTCGACAAGCTTAATATCTTCCCTCTTTTTGATTTCAGCGATCAGTCCGGTACCTTTTTCAGAAATGGAGGCTATCACAGGAGTATCTGAATCCAGAAGGGCGATAATAAGCTTCGAGAATTTTCTTGACTTGCATTCCATTTTGTCTATTTCATCGATGATGTATAAACCTGTTTTTTTCTCTCTCGAAAAAATATTGTCAAGGAGGGATTCAAAGCCTTTGATATCGATTTTATACTTCCCTACGCTATGTTTGGACTTTATATTTACATGCGCAAGCATTTTGCTGTCACCATAAAGGCTTACAAGTTCAAATCCTGTTCTGAGGCCATTCTCAATAATTTCAGCGGTGTAAAAGCCTGCCGGGTTAAACTCCTTGAATATTTCGGATAATTTTATTATAAGGGTTGTCTTGCCGATACCCGGAAATCCAGTGATTAAAATATTTTTCATCTCAATAAAATCTCCAGAAGCCTGTCTAACTCTTCGAGTGAATAATATTCTATCTCTATCTTCCCGCCTTTTTTGTTCCTGTGGAGTATGCGGACCTTTGTGCCGAGGTGTTTAATAAGCTTTTCTTCAAGGGAAAGTATTTGAGGATCTTTCTTGCTGCCTGCTTTGGATGGCTTCGATATTTTCCTTGCCAGCAATTCGGATTCTCTTACGCTCAACCCTTTTTTTATGATTTTTCTTGCTGCCTCAATCTGTAAGTTCCGCCCTTCAACAGACAATAAAGCCCGCGCATGTCCCATGCTCAGAGAACCGCTGTAGAGCATGTTTTTTATTTCATCAGGTAATTTCAGAAGGCGGAGGTAATTAGTGACAGTCGCCCTTTCCTTCCCGACCTTATCAGCAAGTTCTTCCTGTGTAAGTTCAAATTCTTTGATCAACCGGTTGAATGCCTCTGCTGTTTCAATAGGATTAAGGTCTTCCCGTTGAATATTCTCTATCAGGGCAATTTCGAGGGAATCTTTAGATGCAACATTCTTGATCAGAGCAGGAATTTTTTTAAGTCCTGCAAGCGTTGCAGCCCTCCACCGGCGTTCTCCTGTAATGAGATTAAAAGTGCCATCGCCTGTGCGGGAAACAATAATGGGCTGTAAAACACCTTTTTCTTTAATGGAGGCAGATAGTTCTTTCAAAGCCTTTTCGTCAAAAAACTTACGGGGCTGCTGCTTTCCAGGGCGTATTCTTTCAATGTCTATATGCAGAATTTCATCCCCTTTATCAGGGATCAATGCATCAAGCCCTTTGCCTAATGCCATTTTCATTCAATATCTCCTTTGCCAAAGAAAGATAGCTCTGTGCCCCGCGGGATCTGATATCATAAAGAATTACCGGTTTCCCGTGACTGGGAGCCTCGCCTAAGGCTACATTTCTGGGTATTATTGTCTGATATACTTTATCGCCAAAATGTTTTTTGATTTCTGATACAACCTGGTGAGATAGACTGTTTCTTGTATCGAACATTGTTAACAAAATTCCCTCAATGTCGAGGTTTGGATTGAAAGAGCCTCTCACAAGACGGAGAGTTCTTGTAAGAAGACCAAGCCCTTCAAGGGCATAATATTCGCACTGCACCGGTACTATAACTGAATCTGATGCCACCAGGGCGTTCAAAGTCAAGAGACCCAGAGACGGTGGACAGTCAATGAATATATATCGATAATTACTCTTAATCCCTGATAATGCATCAGCGAGTATCCGTTCGCGCGCTTCTCTGCTTATTAACTCAATTTCGACTCCTAGCAGATCAATATCTGACGGGACAAGCATCAAATGTTCAATAGATGTTTCGATTGAGGCATCAGTAATACTGATTCCCCCGGAAAAAACATCATACAATGTATTATCAATATTATCTCTTGGGATACCCAGGCCTGAAGTAGAATTACCCTGGGGATCAATATCGATCAGAAGTATATTTTCGCCAGAAAGCGCCAGTGAAGCAGCCAGATTGATTGCGGTGGTTGTTTTGCCAACACCGCCTTTTTGATTGACTATAGCTATAATCTTACTCATAAAATATTTAAAAATTATTATAGCATTAAAATTATCAGTTTGTTTGCCAAATAAGAATGTTCCACGTGGAACATTCTTATCCCTATTCATTTTTTATTTAAAATTCTGAATAGCTTAAAGCTA
>JBFMDL010000108.1:0-7830 GCA_040753635.1 Nitrospirota bacterium
CCACCTGTCTTACCGCTCGTATCCGTATAGCCTCCAATACATCATGCTTTAGTTTCCTGCCATCCGTTGTTTTCATGCATGATAGTATACACTATGTCGCCTTACTTATGCACTAATTAGTAACACCGGATATTGCAGCGCCGACTGCAAAATGTTCCCAGTTCTTGCGGGCGATTTCAGTTGATCCGAGGGCGCCGGTGAAAATCGGGATCTTCATTTTCACCTTTTTAGTCCAGCCATATTCGGTCTCGGTATTTACGTTGGGGAACTTGGCGGTGTCAGGGTCGCCTTTTTGGCCCCTCGGAAGTCCTTTTGCCCCGAATGCATAACCGTGAATATTTAGGTGTGAATAGTCGACAGGATAATTCTTATCGCCACCGGCGGTTATGCTGCCGAACGGCCCCGGGTAAATCAACTCCCTGCCTCTGAAGGTTGCCTTGAAAACTTCGCAATTCCCTCTGCACCCGTCTATACATCTGGTGCAGAGTCCGCTCATCGGTGAGACACTTTTTGAGCGGTTGTGCGTCCTGGTTGCATCATTAGCATTTGGTTGCTGTAAATTCATTTTTTCCCTCCTTGTAATGAGTTTGTTTTTTGTGTTTGCCTGCGTCTGTCTGCCCTGATTTTTAATGATTATTTTTTCTTATATTCACCACCTCCAATAAATTAAGTTTTAATAAACAAATACTCAAAAAAATAAGTATTTATTATGTCAGCGGGCAAAAAAAATCCTGCCGGGATTTTTTGGTGCCGCTGGCATTTAATCTTCATGTATCAGGTACAGACAACTAATAATTCGACCTCCCTGTCCGACTTATTTATCCACCTGGAAGGAAGAGAATCTTTCAGATATATGGAATCGCCTGGTTTCAGTTCCTTCTCGGTGTCCTCCACCTTCAGCAATATCTTCCCTTTTATTACATAAATCAACTCGTCTTTTTTGTAATTCAGAAAATGTCTTTTCAGGTCAGCGCCGGGATTGATAACAGTGATGAATGCGGAGGTCTTGTCCCCTGAAACGATGCTGAATATCGAATATCCCTGTCCTTTTTCGTGAAGATTTTTCACTGCAGATTCGCGCCTTATAAGCCATCCGAGATCCTGTGTCTTCCTCTTATCCTGAAGCAGGTTTGTCGGGTTTATGCCGAGGGTATTCGATATCTGAAGGAAAGAATGAAGTGAAGGGCTTATCTGGTTGTTCTCGATCTGTGAAATAAAACTGGATGTAACCCCGATCTTGTCGGCAAGATCCTTCTGTGACATGCCGAGCCTGATGCGGGCATCCTTTATCCTGCCGCCGATATCGAATGAAAGCTCTTTCCTGACCGGTGAGACGGATATGTTGTAGCCTTCTATATCATAAGAGTGGGGTTTGAACGCCTCCCTGTTTGACCTGCCGTCAAGCTTCAGCGCCTTCAGAAACAGTTTGTCCTTTTTCTTGTAGAGGTCCAGAACAACCTGTGTGATGTGTCTGAGGTTGGCTTTGAATGTCTGGCTGTGCGCATCCTTCTCGAGTATCCAGTATGCAACCGTGCCGAGGTCATACAGTCTGGGGCACATATAAGTAAAAAATTTATAAGTGCTGTTTTCATCGCCCCAGAGGTCCTGCATCCCTGTCAGGCTGTCGAATACATATCTTGCGCCGACGGTCAGTTTATCCTGTATGGAATTTAATGTTTCACTGAAAAATGATATATCTCCCGGACGGTTCACCTTGATAATGTTCGGCAGATGAGAAGGCTGATTTTCATAGAATTTCAGGAAGGCCCTGTCGCTCTTCCCCTTGCCGGAAGTGAAGCAGTCCAGTATTGTCAGTTTGTCGGGGTTTTCGGAGATGTTCAGATGAAGGAGTATGCTGTGCGGAGACCTGTTGAAGCTTACATATATCACTTCATTTTTCTCAGCGAGAGAACTTCTGATGAAATTGTGCATGAATATGTCTTCAGATGTGCCGGCCTCGATTTCCCATACGACATTGTCGCCAATATGAGCAGAGTCGATAAGGCCGTCAAGATCTTTTATCCCTGTGGAAATCTTTGTCATGGCAATAGGTTACCGGCTACCTTTTGACAATGAATTTATAAAATATAACTCCATGTTGTCAAGAAAGAATTCCGGTGTGAATTCGATTGACAATATTTGGGGAATAATTTTAATATACCAGACGGCAACCGATTGCCGACGATTATGCAACGCCTACAATAACCGTAAGGTTAATAGGCGTTTTTTTAACAGCGGAGTCTGTTATTTTGTAATAAAATGAGGTTGGTATGTGCCGTTTGTCAGCTATAACATCTTCCGGATATTTCTCCCCGATGGAGAATATACTTGCCCTTGAGACCATGAAGGAGGGGCATGACGGCTCTGGTCTGGGGATTATGATGAAAGACCTGGGAGGTGAATTTGAGGATTTGAAGGAATATCCGATCCTTTCCGGCATATGTTCCGAAACTGGGTTCGAGACAGTAGGCAAGTACATGGAATCCCATGGTTTTCAGGTGAAACATGTCTGGTCGCCTTCCATCACAGATGTCAGAGGAATACAGAAAAGGGATTATTATTTTGCCAAGGTCTATCAGTATCCGGAATCATATCTTGACAAGCCGATGGCTGAAAAAGAAGAACTCCTGCTCAGGACGCGCCTTGCTTTGAGGAAGATGGGCGAGGCTGATGAATCGATAATAGTCTTCTCTTTTTATCCTGATGTCCTGACGCTCAAAGAGGTGGGCGATCCCCTTGAACTGAGCAGATTCTTCGGGCTTGATAATTCACCTCTTAAGGCAAAGATAATATTCGCGCAGGGCAGACAGAATACCAACTATGCGATCAACCTGTATGCGTGTCATCCGTTTTTCATTCAGGGTTATGCAAGCATGACAAACGGGGAAAACACGGCCTTTGTCCCGATCAGGGAATACCTGACGAGCAGGGGATTCCCCGGGTATATAGGATATAACAGCGACAGCGAGGTTTTTACACATATACTGCATTATCTGAACAGGCAGCTCGGCTTTCCTCTCACTTATTACAAGGATGTGATTACACCTCTTAAACCGGAAGAGATCGACATGAGAGGCGACAGGGAGGCGCTTGCGCTCATCAAAAAGTCCCTGAGGATGCTCTGCATAGACGGACCTAACTGTGTTATAGGATTTATACCTGACGGAACATGCTTTATGGTGCAGGATGCGAAAAAACTGAGGCCCGGGGTCGTCGGCGGTGTTAAGGGCAAGTATGCCCTTATGTCGGAGGAGTGCGGACTCGACAAGGCCGTACCCGACAGAAACCGTTCTGATGACATATTCCCGATGAAATATGAGATGGTGATTGTCTCACCCGGCGCAGAGGAGGTAAAGGTTTGGAACGAGCTAACGGGTTAGATAAGAACCATCAGTTGTCTCTGAAGGAACTGCCTTATATAATAAGATGGAGAGACGACAGGTGCAAGCGCTGCGGCAAATGCACAGCGGTATGTCCTGTAAAGGCTATAGAGCCGACCATAAAGATCCAGAGGTTTGTCAGTTCCGAAGGGCCTGTCCCGGCGCCTGTTGCATCAAAGAGGATTATTCAGGTGGTTGAGCAGGTGACCGATATAAACCGCTATTGCACCGGTTGCGGCGCCTGTACGCTCGTCTGCCCGAATGAGGCGATAGAACCCGAATTGAATCCGCAGAACAAATTCCTTCATTTCAAAAACAAGAGCGGCGATTCATACAAGAGGGGAGGACGAAGGAATGATCCTTCTCTCTCTACTCTTGACAGGCTGAAGTTCACGCGGATTTCGATGCTTACCGACCCTGCTCTGGATGCCGGGCGGCATGAATTCCGCATCAGGACGCTTCTCGGAAGAAATCTCCCGCCGGAGCAGCTTCCTTTAAAGATCAAAGACAGGAAGCTTGTTATACAGAAAGATGAAATCTTTGTGCCGCCTGTACGTGAGATATATCCCATCATGATCGGCAGCATGTCGGTAGGAGCTCTTTCACCGCCTATGTGGGAGGGCATAGCAATGGGCATAACATATCTGAACGAGGTGGAAGGAATGCCTGTTGTGATGTGTTCAGGCGAAGGCGGCATGCCTCCACGATTATTGAAATCGAGGTTCCTGAAATATTTTATACTTCAGATAGCTTCAGGATATTTCGGCTGGGATGAGATAATCCATGCGCTTCCTGATATGATTGAGGACCCGTGCGCCATAGAAATAAAGTATGGACAGGGGGCAAAACCGGGTGACGGCGGACTTCTGATGTCATACAAGGTGCTGAAGCTTATTGCAAAGATAAGGGGAGTCCCCATGTATGTTGACCTTGCATCTCCTCCGACTCACCAGACGAAATATTCCATAGAAGAGGCTGTGGCTAAGATGATACAGTCAATGTCCATGGCCTGGGGATTCAGGGTTCCTGTATTCCCAAAGATTTCAGGGACAAAGACTGCCAGGGCTGTGCTCAACAACCTCGCAAGAAACCCCTATGCGGCTGCGCTGAGCATCGACGGTGAAGACGGTGGAACCGGAGCTGCTTATAATGTTTCGTTGGACAAAATGGGACATCCAATCGCTTCAAATATAAGAGACTGTTACCTTGACCTTGTCCGCCAGGGGAAACAGAATGAACTCCCGCTGATAGCCGCCGGCGGTGTGGGCAAGCGGGGCAACCTCGCAGCCAATGCAGCAGCTCTGATTATGCTCGGAGCCTCGGCCGTATCAATCGGCAAATATATAATGCAGGCAGCGGCAGATTGTTTCGGGGACGAATATAACAGGTGCAATCTCTGCAATACCGGAAGGTGTCCCAGAGGCATAACAACACAGGACCCGAAACTGTATCGCAGGCTTGACCCGGATAAGGTAGCAGAGCGGGTTGTGGATGTATTTAAGAGCGCTGACACTGAACTGAGAAAAATTTTTGCACCTATGGGCAGAAGCACCGAACTTCCAATCGGCATGTCAGACGGCCTCAGTATAAACGATAAGGCAATGGCTGAAAGGCTTCAGATAGATTATGCGTGCTAAGAGAAATAAAAAAATTCAGGATTCAGGATACAAGATTCAAGGAAAAAAGAATCCTGCATCAGGAATCATGAATCATGAATCCTCTTCTGAAGTTGTAACCATTTACGGAAACGTCAATGGTTCACGCCTTAAGACCAGGCTATTTGAGGAACAGATCCAGCAGGCTGTAAGAGATGGTGCGCGCCAGTTGCATATTGTTGCAGACGGACAGCACGGAATCGGAGGGCGTATCTGGCCGAAGGGTGAAGCCGTAAAAATTACCGTCGAAGGTCCGGTTGGACAGAGGCTCGGAAGCATGGGCATGCCTGGCACAGAGATAATCGTGAAGGGAAGCGTTTCAGATGACGTTGGATGGATAAATTGCGGCGCAAAGATAACCGTCCTGGGTGATGTAACAAACGGAGCGCATAATGCTGCGGCGCAGGGTATTTTATATGTTCAGGGGAGCGGTGGCGCAAGGTGCGATACAATGACAAAGCACAACCCCCGTTTTGAACCTCCTCAATCCTGGTATTTCCGTAATGTCGGGGATTCCTTTGCAGAATTCAAGGCAGGGGGCATCGCTGTTGTATGCGGCATTAACCCGCGCAACCCTGAAAATATCCTCGGCTACAGGCCATGTGTGGGCATGGTGGGCGGGACAGTATATTTTCACGGCAAGATAAAAGGATACAGCGAACGCGATGTAAGGCTTCTCGATCTTACTCCGCAGGACTGGCAGTGGCTGAAGACTAATATTAAGGATTTCCTTGAGGCTGTAGAGAGGACATCATATTATGAGGAACTAACCCGTTCATCCGATGAATGGAAAAAGCTGATCGCATATACGCCTGCTGAAAAGAGGATGTTGAAAAAAAGCAGGGTCTCGACATCCGAATTCAGAAAAGATGTCTGGGAAAAGGAGGTCGGGCAGGGGGGAATATTCGCTGAATACATTAACCACGACCTGACTCTGTTGCCTTATATCACGACAGGAATTGAAAGACGCAACAAGCCTCTCTGGAATAACGAGAAGTATCTGCCGCCATGCGCATACAGTTGCCCGACGCATATCCCTTCGCACAAGAGGGCGTCGCTGATAAGACAGGGAAAAATGAAAGAAGCAATCGAGCTTGTTCTAAAATACAGTCCTCTCCCGGCCACTGTTTGCGGACAGATATGCCCTAATTTATGCATGCAGAGCTGTACAAGAGGAAAAATCGACAGGCCGCTGAACATAAAGGAATACGGGAATCTCGCCCTTAAGCTTCCGGCTCCTAAGCCTGCAAAGAAGACCGGGCACAGGATAGCTGTTATCGGCGGCGGACCTGCAGGGCTTTCAGCAGCATGGCAGCTTGGACTGAAGGGTCACAGCGTTGATCTGTATGAGGCTGCAGACAAACTCGGCGGTAAGATAGAGCTTTGTATCCCGAGGGAACGTTTGCCTCACAGGATACTTGTAAAGGAACTGTCACGTTTTAAGGAGATAGGAGTTACAACGCATCTCGGGAAGGAGATAAACCTTGAGGCGTTCGAAAAGATTTACAAGAGCCACGAGATCGTTATTATCGCATGCGGCGCTCACAAACCGAGAAAGATAGAATTCCCCGGTTCAGAACATGCAATGTCGGCAATAGATTTTCTGAAAGGTATAAATCTGGGAAAAGATTTCTCATTAAAGAGGAAGAGGGTTGTAATAATAGGCTCCGGAAATGTCGGAATGGATGTGGCGTCGCAGGCATTCAACTGCGGAGCAGCGTCTGTAACAGCAGTTGATATTCAGAAGCCTGCAGCATTCGGAAAAGAGATGGAGATCGCAAGGGAAAAGGGGACAGAGATACTCTGGCCCAGGATAACAGAAAGATACGACAGGAAGGCTAAAAAGATATATTTTAAAGACGGCAGCCACCTCGATGCCGACCTTGTGATAATATCAGTCGGCGAGGTTCCCATCCTTGACTTTCTTCCTCCCGGCATTCATACCGAAAAAGGATGGATTACGGTCAATGAACTCGGACAGACATCCGACATCAAGGTGTTTGCAATAGGTGATGCAACCAAACCCGGGCTTGTGACTCACGCAATAGGTCATGGGCGCATTGCTGCGGATGTGATCAATGCCCAGCTCATGCAGTATGATTATATGCCTGAGGTAAAACAGGTTGTCCCTTATGAAAATATTAAAACAGACTATTACGATGTCTGCCGTCTTGACAGCTTTGACCCGAAGCAGGAAGCAAATTTGTGCATGTCATGCGCTACCTGCCGTGATTGTCATATGTGTGAAGCAACATGTTACTGGGGTGCGATAAGCCGGATTGAACATAAAGACGGCTCATATGAATATGTGATTGACGATGAAAAATGCATCGGCTGCGGGTTCTGCGCAGGCATATGCCCCTGCGGTGTATGGGAGATGGTGGAGAATATCTGATTCTCTAAATCCAATCTTTGATTCAAAAAATAATGCCTCTCAGTAATTTATCCAGCTCCAAAGCAATTCAGATAACTCGTTACTTTATATCCTTGCGTAAGGATCGCTACATGTCATTGCAAGAACCCGAAGGGTTCGTGGCAATCTTGCTTTTAAGCTGAAAAACAGAGATTGCTTCGTTGTCCCGTCCCGAAAGCATTCGTGATTCGGGACTCCTCGCAATGACGCTTTAATTATGCAATGGTATATATTCTTTCCCTCATACTTGTCCAGAATAAGACTTTACAGAAGGCGGAATGCCTCGAAAACAGAATAAATCGACATGATTATTAAATGTCAGACCTCGACTTTGTTAAATAAACGTATTAACGGTAACTCTGTATTTGTGTTATTTTGTAAT
>JBFMDL010000109.1:0-7655 GCA_040753635.1 Nitrospirota bacterium
TCCACCTGTCTTACCGCTCGTATCCGTATAGCCTCCAATACATCATGCTTTAGTTTCCTGCCATCCGTTGTTTTCATGCATGATAGTATACACTATGTCGCCTTACTTATGCACTAATTAGTAAGTCATGCATGGATATTGCCTTGATTATCTTAGCTGACTCCTAACGTTTGACCCATAGTAGTAAAATCAAATGACGATAAAAGAGTCCTGATTTTATCAGGATTCTTTTTCAGATTAACATAATGCCTGAACGTTGACTTAAGTCCGGCCTTTATCCTTGGCTGCTCATGGTCAATCTCCCAAGGATGGAAATATAAAACCGCTGGTTTTCCCTCGCGGCTGTTTAAGCTTTGTATTGCCTTTTTTATAAACCATACAGGGAATAGCCTTAAGTATCCACCACCAGCCACAGGAATCGTGAATTTGTGAGCAAGGAAATTTATTTGTATTGTTGACATTGGGAACTCCTTTATCGCTCCTGCTTCACTTTTTATCTCATGGGGAAATCTGTTTGCATGGGGGATTCCATAAATGTCATGAAAGATTGGAAATATGCTTGAGTCATAAGAAAAACCCTCTTCGATAAGAATGTCGAATGCCCACAAAGAATCTTTTGTGATCGAATAACTTGGCGCCCTGTAGCCGTTAATTTTATTTCCGCAAATATTCTCAATGATATTTTTTGCTTTTTTTACATCTGCCCTGAATTTTTTTGGGCCAATCTCGTATACTAATTCATGTCCATATCCATGACAGGCTATTTCGTGTCCTCTCAGATGAATCTCATTAACAAGCGATGGACTTCTTTCAGCTACCCACCCAAGAATAAAAAATGTTGCCTTTACAGAAAATTTTTCTAAGATATCAAGAAGTTGTAATGTATTATTTACAACTCTTAAAGGATAGCTATCCCAGTTATCCGCGCAAATATGCTTTTTAAATGCTGTAACATGAAAATAATCCTCAACGTCAATAGTAAGGGCATTCAGCATAAATCAATATATATGTTGTGACATTCTGAAAATTAATGGCCGGGAAGGTATCTATCTAAAACAGGCATAAGTTCCTTCACAAAATCAGTTTCGACATTCAATGCCTGCTCGATATTGTCTAATCTTTTTTCATCGCTATAAACAATAATAAGAGCGCCATTAGTCCTGCCCCGGATTAAACCATTGAGCGCTATCAATAATTTTGCAGCGTATCTGTTGGTGATAATGTTCCCCTGCACATCATACCAGTAGAGGACAGGAAAGGCTTGTTCTGGGCCATTTGCCATCATTGCCTTATTTATACGAACACCCTTTTGTAAATCGATGTCTATTGCAATTTCCCGGGTGGCAGTGTAAAGCCTTTGTAATGTGTAGAAAACAATCTCTTTACCCTGTCTTTGTGATGCAAAATATGCCACATGAAGTTTAACCTCACGTCCATACTGGTCTCTATATATCCGTGTAATCTCAGAGTCTGCACCTCCGATTTTGAGATCTTCTAAATTCAAAGATGTTTTACTGCCTGTCCACTTTCCAATTTTAAAATCAAGATCGTTTAATGAATTTTTCAATGCAACAGGTTGAGGGTTATAAAGATATAGATAACCCCCGGTTAAAAAAAGCACTACAAATAACATGAACAATGCCCGATTGAATCTCTTTGAGTCAAACATTAAGCCTGATGTTTTTTCTTTTTCTGGTTGATATCTCTGTAATTGACGCGGCGTAGTTTCTGCAAAGATAAATGCGCCTAAAAAAAGAAAAATAAAACCAACTACAGATATGAAAGCTCCGATAAAAATATGAAATGGTCCATGGACATATTCACCCCCATGATATGTCCAGAATCCCATCAACATTATACGGAGCAGATTTGCGAAAATACAGCAGAAAATTGCATAAGCAACAAGCATTATCCTTCGGAATATGCTTTTCTGAGTAAAATATGCGAGAGGGATTCCAATAGCTATAAAAGATATAAGGAAACTTATGCCGCTGCATTCAGGCGCCACTTCCAGTGTAATTGAAGGGAATTCAAGATATTGAGCATTCTGAAACACTGGAATATTTAAAAAGCTTAATACCGTCGATACAATTGTTGCTGAAAAAAGTTGAAGCGGGAAGGAAATCTTATCAT
Organism: Nitrospirota bacterium; assembly: GCA_040753635.1. GTDB lineage: Bacteria > Nitrospirota > Thermodesulfovibrionia > Thermodesulfovibrionales > UBA6898 > JBFMDL01. Next base: position 2,134 of record JBFMDL010000109.1, read on the forward strand.
GAATCAAATCAAGAAGAGGTACCGTTAAAACGAGATAAGCCACAGGGATGGCAAGGGCCTTCGAATATTTTACTCCCAGCAGCAACAATATTGTTCCGGCGATCATAACTATTACGGAAAGAAGTTGTATCATGGCAACGCTGCCGATCTTACTTAGAATAAGCATTAAACACCCAGAGATTAGCACTATCAAACCGCCGGCATAATGAGGTTTGATTGCAATTGGTTTCAAATTATTACGCTTAAGCCATATCAGATATAAACTTATAAATGGTATTAAGAATCCATGGGAATAATCATAGCGGCTCCAGATTTTGCTCATAAGGGGAATAATGCTGCCGATCGCAAAAAGGAATATGCCGATAACAAGGAAAATCTTAATTGCCGTTAACCTGTTGGTCATGGTAAAGCTGATAAGTTTTGAATTATCGATAACTTTCTGAGCGTTATCGGGAAATTTCATGTGTTTTCTGTTTTATATAATTTCAGATTATAAATCGAGAACGGATTTAATAAATTTTTGTATTTATATAAATTTGTTTAATGGACTATGTTCCGTTATGAAACAGTTTTAACTTTGCAGTGAGTATAAGTCCTTCGGATTGTTCCCCATATATCTTCCGATATCCGTCTTCCCTTCCCATGACCCCGGCCCTTACCATATTGGCTATCTCCCAGACATATGGATGAAACCCATATCGTTTTATATGGATATCATTTGCAAAAGCGTTCAGGAGGCAGTTGGTCGAGTTGCTGTCGGTATCTGCTGGTGACATCCATCCTAATTTCTGTATTTCACTGAATATCATTTCCTCATTATAGAATTCCCAGGCCATGGGATGGATATTGTATGGGAATTTTTTAGGATCTGAATAATGTTTTTCTCCAAGGAAATAGGTCTCTATCTCATTACCTGCAATTTCCCTGAGGGAACCCAAAATTGCTTCCTGGGACATCCTGATCAGCGATGGGTTGGTTTTCATGATGGAGGATTGAATGGGGGCCTGCCCCGGAGACCAGCCATATCCTATCATGGGTATATCCATTTCTAAAGCCATTTTCAGGCAGACAGCCTTTACTATGCCCATACATGAAGTACATATTGTACTTGCTCTTTCGAGAGTTTTTCTTGCAAAAAGTTCCTTTTCCGCTGCAGCGGTAAAGACCTTTCTCAGTATCTCCCATTTCGGCTTAAAAAAAACATGATCAATCCCGAGGCTGTCAGTCACTCTCTTTATATTGCCAACGGATGTCTCTGATATAAACCCGTTGTCGAAGCTTATGGCTAAAACTCTTAACCTGTATTTATTTTTTAATAAACTCATAGTATATGTTGAATCTTTACCTCCGCTGTAAGCCATGAGGATGTCGTAAGCACGAGTTGCGAGTTGCGAGTTGCGAGTTTGAAATAGGTGATTAAGTAATTCAAGGAATTTTTGTTCATACCGTTTTTTGTCATCGGCAAGTCTTGTCTGTTTGCCGTTGAAGCTCTGACAATGACTACAGATACCTTCCGGGTTAAAACTGATGCCAGGAAAGGTTTCGGGTAAAATACAGTGAACACAAATTTTCAAATTACTAAACTCTTTTTTCTTATTTTACCTGTTTCGGTCTTTGGCAGGGATTCTCTTATCTCGATATACTTTGGGACCATGAGGTTTTCGAGATGCTGAGAGCAGTATTTCAGAATATCCTTCTCAGTAAGACGAGCGCCGTTTTCCAAAGCAACATATGCCTTGACAGCCTGTCCTAATATCTCATCAGGGACTCCAACGACTGCTGCTTCCAGAATACCTTCGAGGCTGTAGAGGACGTTTTCTATCTCTTTTGGGCTTACCTTCTCGCCTCTGCATTTTATTATGTCGTCTTTCCTTGCAACAAAATAGAGATATCCTTCCTCATCCATTTTGAAGAGATCACCTGTATGGAGTACCTTTTCGCCGGGGTATTTGCCTGGTTTCAGGCATTGTGCTGTTTCTTCATGCATTTCCCAGTAACCGAGCATAACGTTTGATCCCCTGACAACCAGTTCCCCGACCTCACCGGGGCCAACTTTGTCGCCATGCTCATTCACAATAAAAACCTCTTCATTCGGCATCCCTCTGCCTATAGATGCCGGCCTCTTATCAAGTTCTTCGGGCGGAAGGAAGGAAACACGCTTGCATTCAGTAAGGCCATACATAGAATAAAGTTTTGCCTGTGGAAACAGTTCCCTCATCCTTTTGATATGACTTACAGGTAATGCAGCTGCTGTATTTGTGATATACCGAAGCGAGCTCAAATCAAATGTGCTTATATCCTTCATTTGAAGAAGAATAACAAAAATTGTCGGCACCCCGGGCAGACCCGTCACCTTTTCTTTTATCATAGTATTAATCACCTGATAGGGATAGGTGAAGGACTTTTCAAGAACGACCGTACAGCCGATCTTAAATCCCATGAGTATCTGGTATAGGCCGTAATCAAAAGACAGTGGAAGCATATCAATTATCACGTCATTTTCATTATTCTCAAGATACGTAGTTATTGAATGTGCAGCCGAGACCATATTGAGATGCGAGAGCATGGCGCCCTTCGGACTGCCTGTGGAGCCGGATGTATATATTATTGAAGCGAGGTCCATATCAATACATTTTGAGTTGACCGTCCCGTTTCTTCCGGAGCTTATAACTTCCTCAAATTGTATATATGAACTCTTGGCCTGATGGCCTGCCATTATGACGGATTTCAGATGGGGGCAGTTGATTTTTTGTACGACATCGGATCTGTTTCCCTGTGTTAACAAAAGGCTTGCCCGGCTGTTATTCATTATGTATTCAAGCTTTTCTGCCTTTGTTGTATGGTTGATCATCATGAATGCAGCGCCGGCCTTCAATGCTGCGAATATTGATATCACTGATTCAACGCAATTATCCATGAAAACAGCAACCCTGTCGCCCTTTTGTACACCCTCTGCAGTCAGGACCTGGGCGAGCCTGTTGGCCTGCAGTTCAATCTCCGCATAGGTCAGTCTCTTGTTCTGATGGACGAGGGCTGTCTTGTCCGGGAATCTTTCAGCGCTTTGTTCCAGGAAATGATTGACTAATGTATGTCTGTACATTTTAGTAATTATTAAATGTTGGGGGACTGGCGACAAGAAGCAACTTTATTTCCCGTTGCCCATTTTTCTCGATACAAAATGTGAAAGTTTATTGAGCGAGTCGAAGTTGTCAGGGATTAATTCTACATCTTCAACAGAAATCCCATAGTTTTCTTCAATAAAAGAGACCAATTCAAGGACCCCTGTTGAATCGATTATTCCTTTTTCGAGAAAAGAAACTTCATCAGAGAGTGTATCGTCATCCTGTCCATACAAAAAATTCTCGACGATGAAGTTTCTGATTTCAGGCTTTAATTGCATAAGGTCTGTCCTCCGTTATTTGTTTAATTCCATCCTTACTTTTTGATTCAAAGTTCTTAATAAACAGGTCGTATAAAAGCAGTGTAGAGATGATTCCAACTATAGCCATATTGTCCTTAAAGCCGAGAATAGGGCTTTGTCTGCATTTTGTTACCAGGGCAGATACTGTTTTATAGTTAAAAAAACCGCTGTTCTTCAGATTTGCCTCTGAAAAAAGTCCTTCCATATAATCGAGCTTTTCGCCTCTGAAAAAGCTCTTTGCATCAGGCGCCATATATGGTTGTTTTGTTCTCTCCCTTATTGTGGGAGGCAGCAGATCTTTCATGCTTTCTTTTAAGAGGTATTTTTCAGTAAGTACATTCATTCTCAGATGTGGAGGCAATTTGCATGAAAATTCTACTAACCTGTGATCAAGGAATGGGAACCTGCCTTCTATAGAATGTGCCATAGCGACTCTGTCGCCTTGAGAGGAAAGGAGATATCCGGGAAGAAGTGTTTTTATCTCGAGATACTGGGCCTGTGATAGAGAATCATAGCCGGAAATATCTTTTAAAAGAAGTGTAGATAGCTCTTTGATATTTTGATATCCGTTTAGCTCATTCTTGAGATCGTCCGAAAAGAAAACCTTTGTCTTTGATGTCATATTCCAGCGCGGTATATGTGAATAACACATTTTCTGATAACTGCCGGTGTCACTCCTGAAGAATGCGTCTGCATACTTAAGTGACTTTACTGGCGAGTTGGCAAGATAGGGATACAGGCGCTTAAGTATCAGAGGTCTGAACCTGGATTCAGGATATCTCTCAATAAACTTTCTTACCTTTGTCTCTTTAAAAATATCATATCCTGCCAGGATCTCGTCAGAACCCTCACCGGTCAGGACTACTTTATAACCGCTGTCCCTGACAAGTTTTGATAATAAGAAAAGCGGCGCCGGCGCAGTCCTTAATACAGGCTTTTCCGTGTGCCAGATAACATCCGGGAAAATCTTCCCGATATCAGAATACGTGCATTTTATGTCACTGTGATCCGTGTTGAGATAGTCTATCATTTGTTTCTGATATTCACTCTCGTCATAATTTTCATCAGTAAAAGTCACGGAGAAGGTGCGGAGCGGTGTGTTTGTATATTTCTTGATCAGGGTTGTTATTACTGAGGAATCAATGCCTCCGCTCAGATATGCGCCGACAGGGACATCTGCCCTGAGTTGAAGCCTTGTAGAATCGATAAGTAATTCTCTTAATTCCTCAGCATATTCCGCTTCGGTCTTTATGCGGCTGTCAGGTGTAAAATCCGGATCCCAGTATCTCTCAATTTTTACATTGGATTTTTCTATCAACATATAGTGTCCTGCGGAAAGTTCGAGGACATTCTTGAATGCAGTTTTAGGAGGGATGGTCATCCAGAATGTGAATATCTGGTCAAGGGCAAAAGGGTCGATCTGTCTTGTTACCCTGCTGTCGACAAATAAAGATTTTATCTCGGAAGCAAAAAGCAGAGTCCCGTTGCTGATAGTATAAAATAATGGTCTGATCCCGACCCTGTCCCTTGCTATAAAAAGTCTTTCCTTATTCTTATCCCATATTGCGAAGGCAAATTGTCCGTTAAGGTGTTTAAGGCATTCCGCGCCATATTCTTCATATAGATGAATGATTACTTCTGTATCAGATCTTGTATAAAAACCGTGCCCTTTATCTATAAGGAATTTTCTGAGTTCCAAATAATTAAAAATCTCGCCATTAAAGATGATACATATAGTCCTGTCTTCGTTATAGATCGGCTGCCAGCCGCCTTCGAGGTCTATGATGCTTAATCGTGAATGCGCGAGCCCTATATCATCGTCTATGTAGAATCCGAATCCGTCAGGACCACGATGTTGAATAACCGCAGCCATTCTCTTGAGGATATTGGCTGATATCTCTTTATCACTATTTAAATTGAAAATGCCTGCTATGCCGCACATATTAATTCTGGATTTTTTGGCTTTTCTGTGGATATTTTTCTGTTTCCCCTCTTTGGCAAAGTCGGAGACTCGACTCTACGAGAGGGGTTAGGGGAGATTTTCTGAATCATAAATAACTCCAGATTCTCTCCATAACTGCATCGATATTCTCAAATACCT
>JBFMDL010000110.1:0-7544 GCA_040753635.1 Nitrospirota bacterium
ATGCCTGCCGCATCTACCTCCATGCCTTCCGTACAGGTATCGGACTTTGAAGTTAATTGCCTTCTCATCCGGCATGGCAGCCTCTTATGCGGTTTCTGTTCGTCAGACCAGCGCTTTGCCTTCGGTTGCCTCCGGACGATTCCTCACGAAATCGCCCTTTCCGTTCAGCTAACAGTTCCCCCTGCCGAGTCTGTAGAGGACTTTCACCTCCAAGTGAGTGCGCCCTGCCGGGCGCACAATGAAAAAACCCCCGGAACTTGTCCGGGGGTTTGAATATCTGATCGTCAGTCCCGGTTTATTTTTTCTTGTGTGTGGCGCAGAATTTGGATTTCCCGCTTGCGAGGTTCTTGCAATTCTTGCCTTCTTTTGTCTTTGCCGCGCATTTTGCTTTTTTTACTGCTGCCATACTCCCTCCTTGTTTAATATTTAATAACCAGCTAAACTATATCACATAATAGAATAAATGAAAATAATTTTTTGTTATTTTAGCCGGGGACCGGAATAATCTCTGTTATCGCTATATATGTCTATTTGTCTTCCACCGGAAAACCTGCCTTGAGCCATTCATCCCATCCGCCTTTAAGTACAAATACCCTGTCACTACGAAATCCAAGCCTTACAAGCTCCTGTGCCACACGGACACTCGTGATCTCATCCGGTCAGGCGCAGTACAGGACTATCTTCCGGTCTTTCGGATATTTACTTGCCCATGAAGCAGCATCATCAGGATCTTCCCGTACAGAACCTGTTATTTTCTTGCTGCTCATATCCCACTCCCTCCCGGTCCTGACATCGATGATGGTCAATTCCTGACCGATCATAGCCTTAAGATTCTCTTTGCTGACCCTCTGAATCTCCATGAGGGAACAACCCTGAAGCATTAGAGTTGCGAGAAGGCAGAAAAATAAGGATGCCCCGGAAGTCTTAAGTAATAATCGTCTCATATTCACTCCATATTTTAATCTTCATTCATTTAAATTATAAGTTCCCAAAGATCTTAAAAAATATTTAAGATATTGAAGGATGCCCGAATGCCGAAGCAACATAATTGCGACACCTTAAAAAAAACAGGGTCCCAATGCCCGGAAACAGGTCGTAGAAACGTGCGCCCGATAAGCATCTCATCAGATAAAGGCAGGCAGTCTCAATATGCCCTGTCGATTAATTATGTTGATGAGGTATCCGGGCATCATAAGCAACCATTGGAACAGAGTTCGCTATGAATAACGGCCGCTGAAGGATTTCAATCCGCCCCGGCGCATGGCTTTCCTATCAAAACAGAGCATTCGGAATCGCCCAGTATTCTTCTGGATACGCTTCCCATCATTCCCTTAAGCCCCCTCAAACCCCTGCATCCCGCCGCAATAATGTCTGCATTCAATTCCTTTGCGGCATTAAGAATCTCTGTCGAAGGGTCGCCTGTTTTGGACAATCCGCGGATATCTGCGAACCTGGCGCGCAGATATGCCGTGGCATTTTCGATTATCTTTGCCGACTCTTCAGCTTCTGCTGTCCTGATGCTTGCCGCATGTTCTTTAATGCGGTCGTTTATCTCGATCGCAAATTTTTCCGGGATATCGGAGACAGCCGACCAAATTGCATGTATGACCGTTACCTCCGTATCGTCAGGGAACGGCACGGAAGTCAGGAACCTTCCCGCTGCTTCAGATGTCCCTGAACCGTCGGTGGCAAAAAGGACTTTTATCTTTCCCGCTGTCTCCCGCGGGGTTTTCTTGATAACAAGTAACGGTTTCGGCGAATTGATCGCGACCGAGCGTGTAGAACTGCCAAGGATTAACAGCTTGATCCCCTTGACCCCCCTTGCGCCCATTACGATCATATCAGCATCTTCTTTAACCGCCGTATCAATAATTGTGGTATCCGGATAACCCTCTTTCTCAACTGTCTTTATCCCGGCCTTTATGCCTTTGAGGATATCAGCAGATGAACTGAGGATTTTGGGCGCCACCCTTTTGATCGCCTGTCTGATCTGCGCATGATAGTCATTCTCATAAGGGATCTCGCTTATAACATGCAGGATAATGATTTCATCTTTTGCGGTAAAATTAAATCGCTTTAAAAATCTGGCGCCATCTTCCGAACATTCAGAGCCGTCTGTTGCAAGCAATATCTTCATATCATCCCCCTCCTGATGCCATATAAATCCATCTTATCACATTAGACGAAGGCTGGCAAAATATGTCGAGACTGTCAGGGCATGCTCTTTGATATGGTCTTAATTTTCGTCTATCGCGAGTTTCTTTATCTTCCTGTAGAGTGTGGCGAGGTCTATGCCGAGCTCCCTTGCAACCGCTTCTTTATTCCAGTCATTGGTCATCAGGGAATCCTTTATGATCTTTTCTTCGTATAAATCAATCCTGTCCTTAAGCGTTTTCGCGCTCCTGAATCCTTCGTGAGATTTTATCTTTTCCGTCAGCTCTTCCATGCCTATCTTCTCCGTGCTTGCAAGCACGACAGCCCTCTCTATAACATTCCTCAACTCTCTTATGTTACCCGGCCAGGAATAGTTAATGAGCACATCTAACGCTTCATCAGTTATACCTGTGACCCTCTTGTTATTCTCCCTGCTGTATTTTTCTATAAAATGCATTGTCAGCACATGTATGTCCTCTCTTCTTTCTCTTAAGGGAGGTATTTTTACCTCTATAACGTTAAGCCTGTAGTATAGGTCTTCCCTGAAAAGCCCTTTCTTGATCTGTTCTTCGAGGTTCTTGTTTGTTGCTGCTATGATCCTTACGTCAACATATTTGGGTTTGGTATCGCCAAGCGGGAGCATCTCGCCTGTTTCAAGGACTTTAAGAACCTTGGCCTGCAGCCCTAACGCCATATCGCCTATCTCGTCAAGGAAAAGTGTGCCCTGGTCGGCCATGGCTATAAGGCCTTTTTTGTCAGAAGCCGCTCCAGTAAAAGCCCCTTTCCTGTATCCGAACAGTTCACTCTCGAGCAGGTTTTCAGGAATTGCAGAGCAGTTTATTGATATGAAGGGCTTGTCTTTTCTCTGGCTGTTGCAATGTACAATCTCCGCAATCAGTCCCTTGCCTGTTCCGCTCTCGCCCAGAATAAGTATGTTGCTCCTTGTAGGTATGACCTTTTCGAGCACATCGAAGACCTTGTAAATCTGGGGCGAAACACCTACAAACTCGCTGCAGCCGAACTGCTGGCTGAGCTGCTGTCTGAGCACAAGGTTTTCCATCAGCACCTTTTTGTGTTCAAGCAGTCTTCGTACAGTCATCTTAACATCTTCATTTATGAAGGGTTTCACGATGTAATCACTTGCGCCTTTTTTCATGGCATCTACAGCCGATTCAACGGATGCAAAGGCGGTCATTATAATAACAATGAGATTCGGGTTTATTCTGAGAGCTTTTTCAAGAACCTGCATCCCGTCTATGCCCTCCATCTTGAGGTCTGTAATCACAAGGTCGAATTCTTCAGCTTCTATCTTTTTCAGCGCATCCCGGCCGTTGTAGGCGGTCATCACCTTATATCCTTCCCTTGAGAGCAGGAATTCAAGAGCCCTGCAGATATCCCTTTCGTCATCTACCACAAGTATTTTATATGTGTCAGCTTTCACGATATGGCAATCTCACCTTAAAAATTGTTCCGCCGCCGGGTTTGTTCTCAACAAGTATATCGCCCCGGTAGCTTTTAATAATATCATAACTGACCGCAAGACCGAGACCGGTTCCCTTCTCCTTTGTGGTAAAAAACGGGTCGAATATCTTCTCCATGTGCTCCGGCGGTATCCCCGGTCCGGAATCTGAAAAAGACACCTCTATTTCACCGTTGAGCCTCTCGGCCTTTATATCAAGAGCACCTCCGTCCGGCATCACATCGGCGGCATTCAGAATGATATTCATGAAAACCTGAATCAACTGGGTTTCATCTGATATGACGTCCGGCAGGTTAAGCGGGATGTCTACGCTTGATCTGATATTTTTCATCCTTTTATCATACTTTACAAGTTCAAGAGTCAGGTCCACTATTTCATGTATGTTGTGCGGTTTCAGTTCGGAAACTGTTGTCCTTGAGAAGCTCGACATCTGCCTGACGATATCGGTGATCCTGTTTATATGTTTTGCGATGGTCTCGAGACTCTCTTTTGTAAAATCATCAAAATCCATCTCCCTCAGGATCTGTATATAGGACGATATCGATGTGAGCGGGTTGCCGATCTCATGCGCAACGCCGGCTGAGATCCTTGCAAGTGCGGAGAGTTTCTCTGAATGCATCATCTGCTCTTCCATCTTCTTCATCTCGGTAATATCCTGTACAAGCACAAGCGCCTGTACATTCCCGTCCGGACCTATAAGGGGAGTCGATGTTATCTGGAAATAACCTTTTCTCCTTCCCAGGTCCTGATATATGACTTCCTGTATCATCCTGTTGTCAACTATCGACCTCTGGATCTCGGTGCCTCCGTAAATCGTTTCGAAAGTAACATCTTTGACCCTTTCCTCCCCGATCCATTCCCTGAGAGTCCTGTTTATCCAGGTAATATTCCTCTCGCCGTCAACAATAAAAAGGCCTGCCTCCAGCGTCTCGACTATGGCATTCAGTTTTTCCTTCTCGCTCAGGAGTTCATCGGTCCTCTTCCTGACGGTATCCTCCAGTTTCGAGGCATAATTTTTCAGTTCTTCCTTAAGGTTCACTTCTTCCGTTACATCGCTGCTTGAAAGTATTATGCCGGATACCTCCCCGTGGAGAACCAGCGGGTTTAAGCTTATATTCAGATATAGTGTCCTGTCATCCCTTATGTACGGATAATTGCTCAGCCTGTGGCTGCTGCCTTCAAGGCACTTATCAAGAATCTGCCTGATCATGTTTCTGTCATCGTCGCTTCCTATCGGGAAAATATCGAAAAAGTTCTTTCCGATAATATCATCCTTGTCGATCCTGCAGAGTCTTTCATGCGCGGAATTCACTGTCCTGATTATCATGTCTTTGTCAAGGACCATGATTTTCGATTCCGTGCTTTCAAGCAGGTTTTCGAGATAGTCTTTTGTCTGTAAAATCTCTCTCTCCAGAAGCTGCCTGGTCTCAAGAAATTTGGCCTTTTCTTCGGCCTTTACCCTCTGTCTGTTTATCATCACAATCGTGAATGCTCCGGCTACTGTCGCAATGAAAATTGATATTACAAGAAGTGAATGGAGTTTCATGCTCTTTCTGATGCTTAAGGTAACCTCCGAATAAGGTATTGACACGCAGACAATCCATGACATCTGTGAAATCCTGGCCTTCGAAAATGCTATAAGTTTGTCTTCACCGTATGGTGCAATGTAAGAACTGAAGCCTATGTCACCGCTCTCCAGTATCTTCTTTTCAACCTCGAAGGACTTATGGCATTCAAAACATGAACTGTCGGCCCTGTAGAGATTCTTCCCCACCATCCTGGGTTGTGTGGGGTGGAATAACAGAGTCCCGCTTCCGTCCATCATCCAGGCATGTCCCCTGATGCCGGCCCTGATCGGCGCCAGAAATTTTTTATTTATGGCATTAATCATAACCTCCATTATTAAAGCGCCCTTGAACTGTGAAGAATACCTTATTGAGGTGAACATGACGATTTTTCTCGCTTCGGCAATCATGTAATGATACCCCACGCTATCCGGGGCAACCTTTTTTGCAAGTTCGAAGATCGCCAGGTCCCCGGCGTCCATTGAATCATAAAAGGAACTGTATCTCAGCCTGCCTTTATTGTCCAGCACCTTAATATTGATGTTTATATCCTCTCTTATTTCTGCAAAGGCGTTATTGACAAACTCTTCCATGTTTTTGTCATCAAGCCCCCTGTCCGCAACAAGCCTGGAAAAAGAGAGCATCTCTTCTTCCAGCCGCTGCATTTCGCCTTCGATGTTTTTTGCAATGGACTTTGCTATCAGCAGCTGCTGACGGTTGAACTGTTCTGCCATCTCGCTCTGGTAGCTCTGCTGAAAAAAGACATTAAGGGTTATGATAAGAGAAATGACAAATATTACGAGTACAAGCAGTAATATATTAGTCTTCAATGCCTTCATTGTCGCCTCGGGGAGTCCGCTGAATCGGATAATATACGGATAATTTTTTCTTTAATATTTCGATGGTGTGTCCCCTTCCAGTAAACCTTACCACAATTTATGCATTTTATGAAATCATTATGGTTGTGGTATATGAAGTCAGGGACGTATTCCCTAATATCCTCTTTTCCAGATACATCTGAAAGAATGCCATTGCAGACAATACATCTTCCGAAAAGTTCTGAATGGGCAAAGTCCAGTCTGATCTTCATTTCGGATAGTTGCTCAAAGATGTTGTCCGACTTGATAAATATATAATCCCTTATTCCCTTGTTTCTTAGCAGACGCGTATCTCTCGTAAGTACAGTCCTGTCCTGCTCCCTCGCAATTCTAATAAGCATTCTGTCATCTATATCAGGATAATACAATACATCAAAGCCCAGAAGCCTAAGCCACTTTGCAAGCCTCCCGAGCATGGCGTCAGCAATGAATTTCATCTTTTCCATCAGATTAATATATTAAAATAACAGTTTTACAGACTATTCTACGAGCTTTTGCTTATCTGATTATAATAAACTACCACCGACCTTGTCGGTGGTAGTTTATTTTCAGTTGTCTTTATTGTTTTAATCTTGTTGATTTAATCTGTCTTTTATTTCTGTTAATTCTGTTCTTCAGTCGGCTATTTCATCTCTCTGTCTTTTCTTGCCGTTATATAAACTGCCGTTGCTGTTGCCGTTAATGCCGTGGCTGTCATTGCTGTAATTTCTGTATTGCCGTTAATTTTGTCTTTATTGTTTTATAAATATTGACTCAGAACGAGATACATCAGCCGACGCGCCACAGACGCCGGAACGAAAAACGTCCCACACTTATTCGCGGTCGGCTGGATGCAGGTGATACTCATTAATGCCCCCCTGAACCATACCCGAATCAGGTATGATTCAGGCACCTAAAAATTTCCCTTTAAGGAGGTCTTTATGAGATTTTACACCAATCAGCACAAATTTTTCTGTGGTATCGACTTGCATGCAAGGACAATGTACCTTTGCATTCTCAACCAAGAGGGGAAGATTGTCCTGCATAGAGACATCAAGCCCCCCCTGGCCTTATAAGCGCTATGTCCGGCGCCACTGACGCTTTGATTAGGACTTCCGGTCCCTTATTCATAAAAGATTGTTAAGGGTTCTGCTCCTTACCCGATCCTGATACTAACTGGATGTTCATGAACCATACCTTTGAATAGGACGGCTTAAGGGTTCTGAATTGTTTCTATGTCGTGGAGAATAAGACCGACTGGTCTCTCCACTGTCGTCATGCAGCCTGGAACTGATGTAATGTTCCCTGCTGCATGGCTATTGAACATCGATAAGTGTTTGGTGCAGATTTTCGATCTGATGCCGTTTTTGGAAATCAAGTCAGGGCTGATTTGCAATCTTTTAAAAAAATATGGAAATGAAATTTTATCTGTTTTTATTTCCGATGTGAGTCCTTTGTCTCTTGACACGGGCGGGCCTTATAAGTGTT
>JBFMDL010000111.1:0-7518 GCA_040753635.1 Nitrospirota bacterium
GTTTCCTCTCTGTATTACATGGTGCGGAAATCCCGCTGCAACTGCCCGCCCAATCCTCGGCATACAGAATTCTATAGATTATTGTGTTGAGTGTCAAGAAAATGGGATGTGTCCCTATTTATTTATTACCTAAAATGGCGACAATGAACGTACAGAAAGACGTAGGCAGGTATTTGACCAACCTTATGAAGGCAGAGCTGACACATTTTTTGGGGCGAGAGGAATATGAACGTGGGGAAGGAGAGACGAACCACAGGAATGGGGACTACCCCCGGAAGTTCTGCATAAAAGGGATAGGAGAGGTAGATGTCCAGGTGCCGAGAGACCGTAAAGGGCAATATCAGACACGGATATTGCCGCGGGGCAAACAATACGAGGGGCGGATAGCAGAGGATTTGTCGCTGATGTATCTGACGGGGATAAGCACAAGGACGCTGTCAATGTTAAGCAGGCGGCTAATCGGCAGACGGATATCACATGGAGAAATAAGTAAGGTGAACGTTGACCTTGCTGAGGCGATAGAGAAATGGCGGAACCGGGACTTATCGGGAGAAAAGATAAAGTATCTGTTTGTAGACGGTGTAATCTTCAAGATGAGGGTGGGAGATGCAGTAGAGAATGTGCCGGTTCTTGTTGCAATTGGGGTAACGGAGGACGGAATAAAGATGGTGCTTGGAATGCAAAGCGGGGACAAGGAGTCTGCTGCAAACTGGAGAGAGTTTTTCAGAGACCTTAAGAGCCGAGGGCTTAAAGGCTCCGGAGTGCGGCTGGGGGTCATGGACGGTCTCAGCGGATTGGAGAAAGTATTTAAAGAAGAGTTTCCAAAAGCAAAGGTACAGCGGTGTCAGGTACATGTGGCCCGTAATGTAATATCAAAGGTCCCCCGCAAACTGAAAAAAGAGGTAGCGGATGACTTAAGGTCCATATTTTACGCATCTACGAAAGAAAAGGCCGACACATTTTATAAGGCGTTCAAGGATAAATGGAGCAAAGAGATTCCATCGGCAGTGAAATCATTGGAGCAGTCAATCGGTTCATGTCTGACGTTTTTTCAGTTTCCTGAAGAAGAATGGACATCGTTGAGAACATCCAATATTGTGGAACGATTGAACAAAGAGTTCAAACGCAGGACAAGATCAATGGAGATAGTTGCCGGAGAAGCTGCCTGTTATAGGCTGCTGGCATTTATATCGCTAAAAATGGAGTTGAGCTGGAGGGCAAATGCGGTCGGGAAGGTGCGTCCCAATTTACCGCTATATCAAATTTACACAAAATAGTTGACAGTATCAATGAAAAATGAAGAACTTGTCCAAGATAAGAAATTAATACTTGCCAAACATGTTCTGCATCAATATTGCCAAGGATTTTATCGCTGTCAATTTTATTTTTCTTTAATGAGGCTATAATGCCCAATAAAGTTTCAAAATCCGCCTTATTTGGGTCAGAAAGAGACGGAAATATTCTTTTAATTGTCTTAATTATCAGATCTTTTTCTTCATTCTCGGGGATTTCTTTAAGTATTGCTTCTAAAAGTTCTTTCACAACAGGTTTATCAGCAAAGCCTTTTGAAAAACCCGCTCCTAAAAATAGCACAAGACTTCTTTTAATCATTTTTTCTAACGCCTGAGCTAACCAGCAGGGCATACTTGCCGAAATGAAAATCATGCCGCACTTATGCCCTGTCTGGTTGAGCGATTTGTTGTGCATTTTTTATTTGTCTTAATTTTCGGTTAAGTTTCCCCGCTTTGATTTCATGTTCCCAAATTCTGATTGCCTGCCAGCCCTTCATTTTCAGAGCCTTAGTAACTTTCTTGTCTCTAATTTTATTATTTTCAATTTTTTTATTCCAGTAGGCCACATTTGATGCAGGCATACGGCAATGGCTGGGACACCCATGCCAAAAGCAACCATCAATGAAGACTGCTATTTTGAAATGTGGGAAAACAAAATCAGGTTTGCCAGTTAAAGAATAATTGCGCCGCCATCCGGTAATGTGCTTTTCTTTGAGGAGAGAAAGAAATTTAAGTTCTGTGGATTTTGCATCTCTGGACTTTACGCTTGCCATAATTCTTGAGCGTTCCGTCTTTGAAAAAGTATCCACTGTTCACTTGATGATTTCTATCCAAGACTCATCAAATTTGATAGCCTTGAGGATTTCGTCTCGGTCTACTATTGGAGGTTGCTTGATTCTTATCGCAAGCCTGTCGTCAGGAACATCCTCTACAATGGTAAACTGAGACCCGTGAGGCTGCCATGTGAAGATATGCTGATTACTGTCTTTCTTAAAGCCCTCTAAGTTATTCCTCTCGTTCCATTGCCACCAATAATTATCGCCTCTATAAAGAATAGTCTCAAATTCAAATACAGCGGCTTCGAGCAAGTCATCAGATTTAATGAGAACAACCGTTCTTACATGTTTGTAGAGTTTGCGAATGCCTGCTACACGTTCGTTCCAAATAGAGAGAATTTTCTCTCCAAGCTCGTTTGGGTCTGCATCACTGATTTCTCGATCGCCAAAAGAATAAATTGGGGAATTTCTCCCGGAAATCAAGCGGACTTTTGAAACACTTGATGGTCTTTTATTTTTGACTGTTTTTGCGCCCCATGCTGTTTGTTGAAGAACAACATCGTCTAACCCTACATTTGAAGGTTTCCATTCCGCGCCGACAAGACGAGCAAATATTTCTTCCCAATCCGGACCCTCCAATCTTGTCGTGCCGCGCGAAGCAAGCAAATACACAAGCTCGCGTCCCAAATTAAGAGGAAATTCTTTTGGGAATTTATTTAGCGGATAAGGCGGCTTGTATTTCTCTACTGTTCTTAATTTTGGACTTTTTGCCATATTTTGCCTTTTTTTCAAAAATCCTCATTTGACCATCAATAATGTGATGTTGAATGTCATAATAACTGTAATCAACGTGTCCGTTATTCCAGCCTTGAGCAATGAATAAATTATTTAAAATTGCTTTAGCTACAGGGACAGGGAGGCTGTTGCCGGCTTGTTTTCGCGTTTGACTATAATTGCAAACAATTTGATAACTGTCTGGGAATCCTTGCAAGCGCAACATTTCGCGCATAGTGAGCCGCCTTTCGCCGTTGACCAATAAATAATTATATGAGGCCCCTGCGCGCAACGCGCAGGAAAAAGGATATGCGCTGATATGCCCAGCTTTGTTTTCATGCCATATTGTCGGCTCTTTTGTAGGTTTTTGTTTTTTTAGTCTATTCTTTTTTATGTATTCGGATGCGTAGTATTGCTCCGGCACATTTTTTTCTAAAATTTCCTTTAATGGAATCATTGGCAGCCCGCCTTGCGGCCAATCAAATGAACATGCTTTCTTAAACCCAACGATAAAAATGCGTTCTCTCTTTTGAGGAAGACCGAAATCTAAAGCATTGAAGATTCGGAAATCAGCATGATAGCCTAATTCTCTCAAGGCTACCATGATGCGCTTGAGCGTCTTGCCGTTATTATGACCTGCTAATAATTTTACGTTTTCTAAAATAAATGCCTTTGGTTTTTTCGCTTCAAGTATTCGGGCAATCTCAAAGAAAAGTGTGCCGCGTATGTCCTCAAAGCCTTTCATATGACCGATTATGCTGAAAGGTTGGCATGGAAAACCAGCAAGAAGAATGTCATGGTCTGGGATGTCCTTAGCTTTGATTGTTGTAATATCTCCGGCTGGTCTTTCTCCGAAATTTGTCTCATAAGCTTGCTTGCAGTCTTCATCAATATCGCACGAAAAAACGCATTTGACTGGCGTTCCTATGTCACTGCCTAATTGTTCAGCGGCGATGCGGAAGCCCCCAATGCCGCAGAACAAATCAATAAATCGAATTACTTTGCCGTTTTTACCGTTATTATTTGCCATGTTGCTATAGCTTACCATTATCGCCGCAGGGTCTTCAATTGCCTTTTTTGTCTTAACGCCCTGTTAGTATTTCTAAATTACAAGTTTCTTTGCAATCCATATCATTGCCAACAAAGTCAAATAAAACGGCCAAATGGAAAATGAACGCAGCGAGGCCCAAAAAGTATAAAAGAGGCGCCCACTTGGCGCAACTGCATATAAGTCAGAAGCCACCACCTTGCCGCTATGCAGTTTCTCGATAAAAGAATTGTATGACTGGCGAAACATTTTTTCGAGTGCAAGGTAGTAGGCATCTAAAACCAGAAATAGGGCATTTGGGATTACAGCTATTAATGCATAGTGAGGTTTGCCCTTGTCAGCGACAATTACCAAGATTGCGGATACCAGCGTTATGCACCACGCTTTACAGGACGCGCTATTAGCGGCCATGCGCTGAATGACGGCCTGCGTAATGCTCAAGTGCGCCTGTACAGCCTGTGAATTTTCTTTGAATTCATTTTCTTTGCCCACTTTAGCTTCTGCTCTGGATTGCCGCTTCTATCCACGCCTCGATATTATTTTTTATGTCATTGTATGCATCAGTGCTGCTCGGGTTATAACATTTTACAACACTCGATAGTTTTGATCCGTCATTGAAGGTAAACTGGTCAAAAGGATTTTGGCCTTTATTGGCTTTCCCATTTATAGGGCATTTCAAGTTATGAATGTAAATTCCAAGAAGTCCTTTGCTATCTTCCCAAGCTTTTTTTATTTCATATTTAACCCACGGTCTATTCGCTGTTTCTTCGCCGACTAAAACAATTACACATGACCGATATTTCATGTTGTCATTAATCCATTTTTCAATAGCTCCGGGTTTCTTTCTTGCCTCTTCCCAATCGTTTGTCGAAACTGGCGTATTCCCTTCTATAACACCCATATTGCGAATTTGCTGTACTCTCATCACATCGTTATCGAAGTGGAAGCTGTAGAATACTTGTCTTTTTGCCATTGCCTTATCTCCTTTTTGGATTTAAGTATTTATATTTTTCATTATGCACAACGCTGCGCGTGAGCGGCGAGCGGAGTCGGCGCGCAGCGCCGACGTGGCGAGTCCGACTCCACGCGCTTGTTAGGGGCTGCTGTTATGCGGGGAACTGGGCAGCCAACAAACCCCAATTTTCTCGAAACGGTTCTAGGTCTTTTGGCCATATAGCGCAATGCATTGATTTTGGATTTCTTGGACTACGACCACCTTTGTAATTCTTGAAAATATGCCTTTGTAGGTCTTTAAGCTGAAGGAGGTAGAAAACGTCCTTCTCGTCTTTCCCAAGCAATACAAAAATACATAGCAGATCGGGGTTCTCCAGTTTCTTCTTTCCTTTCACGTGTTGAACATCGTCAACAATCTCGATCTCCAGGAATTTATCCGCTCGGAGTTGCCATGCGTGGCCGTTTATTGCCTTGACTTGGATCGGAACCGAAAAGCCGCGAGTATCTGCTGCCAAGAGGTCGAACAAAGGCACATTGCCGGCAAACGGAGCCGCGATGTAACCAAGGCGACCGAGTTTTGCCGCTACAAGATGCTCCCCGATTTGTCGGGTTAGCTGAGTATCGCGACCGGTAACCATTGTTCTGGTGTTCAGCCCCTAACGTTACGCCTGAACCTCGCCGGTGGATCCCGGCATAACCGGCGTAGCGTTCCAGGCGTTTGTTGGTCCGCGCCCCTCAACTATATCAAGTACCTAAAAGTCCTTCGTCGCTCCGGTATGTGGACATTCGACTCTGAAAACGACAGTAGACGCGTCGAATTCAAAACCCCAATTGTCTTTAGGGATATCTTTGCCGCCGACCGTTTCGGCAAAACGCCATGATTTTATTATGGGATGAGGAAATGATCCATTGATTGTGTTCTCGATAAAGCGTGACGGGGCAACGCCTCCCAATTGCCGTATGCTATCGCCTTTGTGTATACCCAAAGATTCGGCGTTCAACTGCCAATCATGTTTTGCTTCTGTGCTTGTGACCAAGAGAGTCTCGCCCTTCGAAACACACTCGATTCGATAGCGCCTAAAATAGAGAGCTACCCGATGACCACCATCGTTTAAAAGGACGTCAAACATCTCCTGTGCAGAATGTCGGATGTCGGATGAACCCCCCGCCGTACTAATCTCACCCCGGTAGATCAAAGGGGGGATGCCAAGTTTCTTGCCATCTTCGATCTTCGCATGATCAAGAAAATCGATCATTATGTGGTGCAGATATTTGGTAGGGGTCACCACAGGAATATCTCTCGTCTGAAAAGCCATTCGAACCGTCAGTTCAGAATTCTTTGGATTCTTCTGCATTCCTTTCCGCAGCAACACCGCATCAAGCATCAGGAACATTTCCTTTTCTAGCAGAGGGTTGTTGGTATTCGTATATTCACAGACATATGTCCGGAAGGTCGAAAGATCTTTGTCTGGATCTTTGTAGATTCTTTTCGAAAATTGCCTGTCAAGAAGGCTCATTTGGAGTTGTTTCGTGGTGTCCTTGGTCTGTTGATTCACGGCTGTATCCGTTACGCAACCGGACAACACAATAAGAAAGGACACAAACAACACGCAGAACAAACCAGTCGTTCTCCAGCACGCAAAGGTGTTTAGATTCATATTGTCCTCCATCTGTAAAAAGCTTAACAAGTGATTATACAGTTTCTGTTTATCTCAAAAATATTAGCATATTGAGATGATTTTTACATGAATAATGCCGTTTTATAACTGCGTATCATGAATCTTGGAATGATAACCGGAAACTGGATAATACCCTCTTATAGGTTCTGCATAGTGCGCAACTCGTGGCATTAAGTTTGGCGAGTTTGATATGCAGTGAACAGGAGTTTATTTGACTGCTCTTTTTGTAATGCGCATCCCGAAAAACGATGCTGCAAAACTCACCCCCTTCCAGGTGAGGGCTCCCGCAAGCATCGTCGCCAGCATTCCCGTTACGGCCAGCATGAAAAGTCCATCGGAATAGGCATTCTTCGCGCCCGCGATTGTCAGAAAGGTCGTTCCGATGCCCCTGTCGAGCTTGTAGTAGAACTCATTCATGGCGGTAGCGGCAACGATATACAATCCGTTGCCGAACATCCACAGCCCCAGCGACGAGATCACCATATCAAGTCTCTGCAGATAGGAGAAGTACAGGATTCCGAAGGCCAGCCCCATGGCCGCGAATGCCTTGATGAGCGTTACTATGTCGTATATATAGTAGTCGAATATCCAGAGAAAGACCCGCCCTATCAGTATCATCATGAGTCTTTGCGCGGCAAGAAGGAAGCTCCTCAGATCAAAGCCGTCCCATAAATCCCGGAAGAACCCCCAGAAGCCTTTATCGGCCTTCTCTTCAGCTCTTTCCACGATGGGCGACAATACCCCGTGAGTAATAAGATCAGGCAGTTCACTTGAGTTCAACGAGTTATTATGTAAACGACTTATGCTAATGATAGCAGATGGGTTTCTTTAATTCAACAATAAAATACTTGACACATCTGCTTAATTGCATTATATTTTTAACGGGATTAATGTTCATGATTGAATATTAATCTATCGCTGGACAGTTGTTGTTTTGATCTGAGCCTTTTCACAGGAGTAATATTCAGATTTTTATATTATTTGCAAAGTGAGGC